>CAJQOS010000026.1 GCA_905479975.1 uncultured Puniceicoccaceae bacterium
CGAGGTGGGATATTGGCTGCACCAATATTTATAGCCTACGAATTTGGAGCATGGGAGGCAAATTTGCCTCTTATGCTCCTTTATTTTTAACGCCTAGCCCGCGTCATGACTGATCACACGCAACGTGGGACGGGCTCTATACTAAGCTCCGCGTCCTCCGCGCACTCTAGTGACCGAAGGAAACGGGCGGTTAAAACAACCGAGCAAAAGCTCCGTGTCTCCGTGCCTGCCGCGTTCTACGCGGTGAGACCCTACTCATCATGAGCTCTACCCTGACTGACTCTACTGTTATTTAAACCGCAGTGCGCGGAAGTCGCAGTCGACTTGAATGCCATGCCAGAAGGCTTCGGATTGACCGAAGAAGGCGCCGAAGCGGATCGACATTTGTGGGGTGATCGAGCGCTTGCCGTGGACGATTTCGTTGATGGCACGTGGTGCAACGCCGATGGCGCGAGCCATGGCGTTTTGCGAAATCCCCATCGGTTCGAGGTATTCTTCTAGTAAGATTTCTCCTGGGGTGATCGGCGGATTCATGGGTATAACGCGTTGCGTTATGGGCTTATTGTCAATGGTAGTCTTTGATTGCGACTTTGGATGGGCCTTGCTCAGTCCAGCGGAAGATGATGCGCCACTAGTGCTCTTTACTGCTTTCGATCGCTTCGACGGAGGTCGATTTGTTGGGTAGGAACGGTTTTTTGATCCAGCCGATGATGCCGGACTCTTCTTTTTTGACTTCGGCCTCGGCGTCTTTGAGGGCGCTCTCCCATGCGGAGCCGAAGCCGGGGGCGCGGGTGTTCATCATGCTGAGTGCTTTGCAGTAGAGGTGTAGTGTGCGGATCTCGGCGCGGCCAGGTTTGTCTTTGAGCGCGCTGACGGTGTCTTTGAGGTTTTGGTTGGTCGCTTTGAGTGCTTCCAATTCTTCTTTGAGTGATTGATTACCCTTGGTGCTGATCTCCATCTGTGTGTGGAGGTGCTTGCGTAGGTGGTTGATTTCGTCGTTGGCTTTGTCGAGGCGTGCCGCGCCGTCCAATTTGATTTCGCGTGCTTTCAGGCAGCTGCGTAGCCAGATGAGTAGTGCGATGACGAGGCCGATGCAGAGCCCGATGACGATGGGTTGCGTGAATAAATTTTTGAGGGCTTCTTGCATAATAAATTCGTGGGTTGAGTGATGTTTATAGCACTGAGTTGTGAGCGGTTACAAATCTTTATATTCGAGTGTCAGTGATTGATACTCAGCGTATCGCTTCTAATCTTGGCCATCTGCCATCTGCCATCTGCCATCTGGATTCTGACTTCTGCCATCTGGATTCTGACTTATGTCTTCTGGATGATTGACGATCTGCTTATCTTTAGCTAAGGATTTTGTCCCATGGCGAGTTTTGATGAAGACATTGTCCGTGAGTATTTTGAATTGAATGGCTTTTTTGCCCGTCAGTTACGAAAGCATGTGGTGCGTTCGCGCAAGAAGCCGGTGGAAGAGACGGTGGAGTTGCTGGTGTATAATCCGTCGGCGCCGTCGGAGGGGCCGGAGCCGAACTTTCAATTGTTCTCTTCGGATATGGCGTCGATTCGACAGGCGATCGTGGTGGTGCATGGTTGGCAACATACGCGGGTGACGCCAGCGATCTTGAAAAGCTCAGCGCGCTTGTTGGAGTTTTTAAAGAAGGATGTGCTGAGTCAGGCAGACACCTTGTTTGCTGTGGAGGAGGGTGAGTTGGAGGGGGCGGAGTCGTATCGAAAGATTCTGGTGCTGCCGGGCCTGCCGACGGCGGAGCCGCAGCGTAGTGAGTGTATTGCGCTATTTAAAGAGCAGAGGGTGGATGGCGTGATTGCGTTTAGCACGATCCTTGAGGATTTACTGCGGCATGTGGAGGTGAATCACAGCTATCAAAAGTCGGAACTGTTGCAATTAGTGCGGGTGCTGAAGATCTACGATATGGTGCAGGCGCCGCAGATGAACCTTTTCTGAGACTTGAGGGCTGAGACTTGAGGGCTGAGGTTTTTCAACGAACAACGTGCAACGATCAACTTCCATTCTTGAGTAATTTGAAAAGGCGGCATTTGTTACGCGCATGTCGATTCATCCTACTGCTATTGTTTCTGAAACTGCCGTGATTGGGGCAGATTCTGTTGTTGGGCCTCATGCGATCATCGAGGACGGTGCTGTTTTGGGCGAGGGCTGCGTGATCGCAGCGCATGCGATCGTGCGTCACGGCGTGGTGATGGGCGCTGCCGTGCGAGTGGATTCGTTCGCTGTGATCGGTGGCGATCCACAGTCGTTGACTTTTGATCCAGCGACGACGAGCGGCGTGGTGATCGGTAATAATGTGGTGATCCGTGAGGGGTGCACTGTGAATCGCGGCTCCAGTGATGGTGCGGATACGACTGTTGGTAATGACTGCTTTCTTATGGCGCAGGCGCACGTGGCGCATGACTGTCAGGTCGGCAACGACGTGGTGATCGCGAATAATGTGATGCTGGCCGGGCATGTGACGGTGGGCGCGAATGTCTTTATCGGTGGTGGCGTAGGGATTCATCAGTTCTGCCGTATCGGCACCTATGCGATGATCGCGGGGAATGCCTCGATCGCGGCGGATGTGCCGCCTTATGTGATGGCGGCGGAGCGTAACACTGCGCACGGCCTGAATTTGGTCGGTCTGCGTCGCGGTAAGTTTGAGCGTCCTGACATTGCGGATTTGAAAAAATGCTATCGAGCGGTTTATTTCGGCGGGGGTAATTTGAAGAAGAAGGCGGCTGAAGCGGTGCGTGAGCATGAGTTTGGCATGACGGCAACCGGGGCGCGCTTCTTGGCATTTTTCGAGCACGGCAAGCGCGGCTTCGTGCAGTCGTCGCAGGATGCGACCTGAGGTGGGAAGGTATGAATGTGGGAAGGTATGAATGTGGGAAGGTTAAATGTATGAAGGTGCGAACGTATGAAAGTGGGAAGGTATGAAGGGGCGTGCTGCAACTCTTCCGTTGGCGATTACTTGTGGTGACCCTGCTGGGATCGGCTCGGAGGTGATTGCGGCTACGCTGCGCAATGAGTCGGAGCGTGGGCGAGATTGTGTGCTGATCGGGGCTGCCAGCTGGGCGGAGCCTTTGGCGGCGGAACTGCGCATCGGATTTGAGGCGGTTGGCCCTGCGGACTTTTCGGCTGTGCTGGGTAAGCCTTCACATGAAGGAGCAGAGGTGGCATTGGCGGCTTTACAAACTGCGGCGCAAGGCTGTGTCGATGGGCGCTTTCGTGGTGTGGTGTCGGGGCCGGTGAGTAAGCATTGGCTACAGCAGGTTGGTTTTACGCATCCCGGGCAGACGGAATTTTTTGCAGAGGCATGGGGCGGTGATCCGACGATGGGATTTGTGGGCGATGAGTTGCGCGTCGTGTTGGCGACTTGGCATATTCCGTTGCGTGATGTGGCGGATGCATTGACTGCGGATTGCCTAGAGTTGGCCGTGCGCCGTGCGCATGCACTGGCGAAATCTTTTGGTGTCGAGACGCCGCGGATCGGTGTGTGCGGGTTGAATCCACATGCGGGTGAAGGTGGGATTTTGGGGATAGAGGAGCGCGATGTGCTGGATCCTGCGTTGGATCGCTTACGCGCTGAAATCCCGAGGCTGTCGAAGTGTTTGCCAGGTGATACGGTGTTTTTCCGTCAACGGCGCGGGGAGTTTGATGTGGTGGTTTCGGCGTATCACGACCAGGGGCTGGCAGCTGTGAAGACTTTGGAATTTGATGCGGCGGTGAATGTGACGCTGGGCTTGCCGCATGTGCGCACGAGTCCGGATCATGGCACCGCCTTTGATATCGCAGGGCAAGGATTGGCGGACAGAGGTAGCTTTGCGGCGGCACTTTCTGTCGCTCGGCAGTTGACTTGTTTGAAACGCTGAAAGCTGAAAAGCTGAGATTCTGAAATGTAGGTTTGCCTAAATGGCAGTAGGTGTTGATGGATGGATCGATTACTATAATGACTGAAGATACAAAATCTGAGCTGCCGGAAGGCGTTCGCGAAGGAAATGAGACACTGGTTTTGGTGACGGAGCCAGCTGGTGCGAAGCTGCGGGCGTTGATCGCGCGTGAGCAGAAGGGCGAGTATCTACGCGTCAAGATCACTGGTGGCGGCTGCAATGGGCTGAGCTACAAGATGAAATTCGTGAAGGATACGAAGCGTGGCGACATTCTCGTGCGCTCATCGGGTGCGCAGGTGCTGGTCGATACCAAGAGTGCGCTGTATCTACGCGGCACGCATCTGGACTTTTCCGATAAAATGGTCGGCGGTGGGTTTAAATTCAGCAACCCGAATGCGAAATCGAGTTGTAGCTGTGGCGAGAGCTTTAGCATCTAAGGCGTGGTTGCGCGGAGAGGTCTCTGTGAAATGCGCTGCCGAAAGCGGCGAAAAGAGTTGAAATGCCAGATTCTTCCAGCCAACCTCGGATTTCTTGTATGGTTATCCAACCAAAATTTATGACGAACTAAAGTGATTTTTCGGAGCGGCACGGAGCTGTTCCCACTTTCGCATAGGTTATCCGATCGAATTCCGATACAAGACGTTTATCTAAAAATCAGTTAATGCCAAAATACCCGAATAATCGCGGTCGCTATCAGAACCGTAACCGTGGACCGAAAGGTCTCAGAAGAAATGATCGTATCCGCGCGACTGAAGTGCGCGTGATCGGCCCCGAGGGCGGAAACCTCGGTGTGATGCCGCCTCGCAAGGCGCTTGAACTCGCGAAATCGGTCGGGCTCGACTTGATCGAGATTTCCCCTGCAGCGCGTCCTCCGGTCTGTCGTATTTTAGACTTCGGCAAGTTCCTCTATGAGGAAAGCAAGAAGCAGAAAGAATCCAAACAGCAGGCGACTAAGCTCAAGGAGATTAAATTCCGCGTGCGTATTGGTGACCATGATTTCGAAACTAAGCTGCGTCGTGCAGAAGGTTTCCTCAACCACGGCCATAAGGTGAAGCTGACGCTTCAGTTCCGTGGCCGCGAGAACGAGCACCGCGATTTGGGCTTTGTGCGAGTGAATCTTGCCAAGGATGAACTCTCAGGCATCGCGACTGCAGACTCCGAACCTCGCTTGGTCGGTCGTCAGGTCGCGCTCATTCTGTCTCCATTGCCTGAAGGCAAGCGCGTCTTGAAGTTCAACGCTCCTGATCACGAATACGATGATCGCGATGATAGTGAAGTCGAGGAGCACGACGACGAGGACGACGAAGAAAACGAATCCTAGTTTCGATGCGGTCCGGAGTCCTTCTAGTTAAGGTCGGGCGACTCGTGTCTCGTTACATTTTTCAAAGCTTAGCGCTGCTTGCGGCGCTAAGCTTTTTTGTGCCCGTATCCTTATCGGCACGCCAGATTCAGGTGGATGGAAAGCCATATGTGGATTTGGCGACCGTGGGGAAGGGCTTCGGTATGCAGCCGTATTGGCTGAAAGGCTATAAGACCTATCGTCTTCGCAGTCAATGGACGACAATCGATGTCGGGAAGAATGGGCGCACGTTATATATCAATCGGTTGCCCGTTGCTTTGGGGTTCCCGACGGTGGAGTCTAAGGGGCAGTTGTTCATTGCGACGGCGGACTATAAGCATGCGTTGCAGCCGATCCTGACACCGCAGGCGTTTAAGGATCGCCCGGGGTGTCGGCGCATCGTGATCGATGCCGGTCATGGCGGGAAAGATAGTGGGGCACGTAATGATGCCTACGGTTTATTAGAGAAGGATTTGACACTGGATGTGGCGCGGCGTCTGAAGGTGTTGCTGAAGCGGTCGGGGTTTGAGGTCGTGATGACGCGTGATAGTGATGTGTATCTCCCGTTGGCGCAGCGGCCGAAGATGGCGAATCGTGCGAAGGCGGACTTGTTTGTGAGTTTGCATTTCAATGCGGCGGGTTCGGCCTCGGCATCTGGTTTCGAATCGTATGCGTTGACGCCTCAATATCAGGCGTCGTCGAAATATCCGCGGCCGACTGCGAAAGATGCGGTCCGTTGTAAGGGGAATGACTACGATCCGTGGAATGCGTTGATTACGTATCATGTGGAGCGAGCCCTGGTGCAGGGGCTCGGTGGGCCGGATCGTGGTATGAAACGAGCGCGTTGGTCGGTGCTGAAGAATCTCGAATGTCCGGGTGTTTTGACTGAGTTGGGCTTCGTTTCACATGCGGAAACCGCCAAGGGATTACGTTCGTCGGCAGTTCGCCAAAAACTTGCGCAAAGTTTATATGAGGGCATAGTGGCCTATCGAAAACGGCTGCAACGTACCCAATAATCTTATGTCTTTTAGAAAACTTTCCTTATCCCTAATTGGTATCGTGTGTATTTGTGCGGTCGCTCTCGTTCGGCTGGCTGCGGGCGAGGCAGATAATGTGGTGGTGCTGGTCAATGCGAGCGATAGTGGTTCGGCCGACATAGCGAAGTATTATACTGAGAAGCGAGGGATACCGTCGGAAAATATCATCGCGTTGAAAATGCCTACTAAGGAGACGGTAACGGTGCGTGAGTTTGTGGATACGATATATAATCCGCTACTGAATGCGTTGATTGATCAGAAGTGGATGAATGCGGTGAAGGCTACGGGGCGGGATAGCGTCGGCCGGGAACGCGTCTCAATCGCGACTCACCATATCAGCTATCTTGTGACAACGCGGGGCGTGCCGCTGCGGATCGCCAATGATCCGGCGCTGTTAGAAACGAACTTGGAGCAGTTGCCGAAGCAGTTTCAGGTGAATAATGGTTCGGTCGATGGTGAACTGGCGTTGCTAGCGTCGCCTGCGAATTTGCCGATGACTGCATTTGTGCCAAATCCGTTGTTTTCGAATATGAAACCGACCCGCTTGGATGCGAAACGTGTCATCCGAGTGAGCCGTCTGGATGGGCCGAGTGTCGAGTCTGTCACGAAGCTGATCGACCGAAGCTTGCAGGCAGAAGCCGAAGGGCTGATGGGCCGTGCGTATTTCGACATTGGCGGGCCGCATGCGAAAGGAGATGAGTGGATGAATGCTGCGGCGGGGCTCGCGGTGAAGGCATCTTTCGATACCGATTTTGAGAAGACAAAGCGGCCGATGGACGGACGGGATCGTTATGATGCCCCCGCGATTTACATGGGTTGGTATCGCCAGAATGCTTATGGCCCATGGCGTGCGGCTAAATGGTCGGTGCCGCCGGGGGCGATCGGATTTCACCTGCATAGTTTTTCGGCGACGACTGTGCGCTCGACCAGTCAGGGCTGGCTCGGGGCATTTGTAAATCAAGGTTACTGTGCGACGGTGGGGAATGTGTATGAGCCGTATTTGGAATATACGCACCATCCGCACAAGCTGTTGGGCGCGTTGCTGGATGGGCATACTTTCGGCGAGGCGGCGATGTTTAGTAATCCGGCGCTGAGTTGGCAGGGGGTGGCTATTGGCGATCCGCTATATCGTCCATTTAAAGTGGGGCTGGATGCGCAGTTGCAGGATTCGATGGAGACTTCTTTTAGTGCGTATCTCTGTTTGCGGCAGATCAATCGTCTCGAAGCCAAAGGGCAGGCGGATGAGGCCTTGTCATTTGCACGGACGCAGTTTGTTCGCCAGCCGTCGTTGCCTTTGGCTTATAAATTGGCCAAGCTGTATGCGGCTAAGGGGGAGAGTCAGAAGGCGGTGGAGGCGCTCAGAGTTGTCCGCTATATGACTGTGTTTTCGAACGAAGAAGTCGTGTTGGTTCAAAAAATCGCTAATTTCTTGAATAAACACAACGAGAGCGAGTTGGCCTTCGATTTATATAAAAAGTTGATCGATCAGAAGGGGCAGGAGAAGGCTTTGCGAATTTCGCTACTCCAGGGCGGTGCTAAGATTGCATTAAGCGAGGGGGAGGCGAGCTTGTCCTCGAACTGGACGTTGACTGCGCGGAAATTGAAGGCACCTCCAGCGAAGAAGAAGTAGCCAAAAGGCTAGGTTGCTGGTGCCTTAAATTACTATTATTAGTTCTTGACTCAAAAACTAATAATAAGAATAACTCGTTTACTTTCTTAAGGATACTGTTTGTATCCGATCCTTCATTTCCATGAGCACACCTGAAAACATACATACAGAATTTCACCGCATGCTGGGCCGCGACGCCAAGGAGGTGCAATTGCGTCAGCGCGGTCACGTTTTCTGGTTTTACGGTCTCTCCGGTTCGGGCAAGAGCACACTGGCCAATGCGGTCGAGCGTAAGCTGACTGAACGCGGTATTTTTACCAAAATCTTGGATGGCGATAACATCCGCAGCGGCCTGAACAGTGATCTCGGCTTCTCCGATGAAGACCGCCAAGAGAATATTCGCCGTATCTCCGAAGTCGCTCGGCTCTTTCTGGATGGCGGCATGGTGGTATTCACTTCCTTTATTACGCCGAAACGTGACTTGCGTGCCGCGGCTGCCGAGATCGTCGGAACTGACGATTTTACTCCGGTTTATGTGCAGGCCTCGTTCGAAACCTGCGCCGAGCGCGATGTGAAAGGGCTGTATGCCAAAGCCGCCGCGGGTGGTGTGAAGCACTTCACTGGCAAGGATTCCTCTTTTGAAGAACCCGCCGCCAGTGACCACGACTGGGTGATCTCCACTGACTCTCAGACGGAAGAAGAGTCGATCAATGAACTTCTAGAGCGTATCTTACCGCTCATCGAAAATACCGTTAACACTTAATCCTTTCTTCTAAATCCTAAGATAGAACGATGCACAAAGACTACACAATCACACACCTCAAACAGCTTGAGTCCGAAGCGATTTATATCCTTCGCGAGACTGCGGCACAGTTTGAGAAACCTGTTCTGCTTTTTTCCGGTGGTAAAGACTCCATCGTGATGGCGCACCTCGCAAAAAAGGCCTTCTGGCCTGCGAAGCTGCCGTTCCAATTGTTGCATGTCGATACTGGGCATAACTTCCCTGAAACCATGGAGTTTCGCGATCAGTATGTCGCAGATCTTGGTGCTGAGCTGATTGTCGGTTCTGTGCAAAAGGCGATCGACGAAGGCAAGGTCGTCGAAGAAAAGGGCGCACGTGCCAGCCGTAATGGTTTGCAAACCGTCGCTCTGCTTGAAGCGCTTGAAGAAGGTCAATACGATGCCGCTCTCGGTGGTGGTCGTCGTGACGAAGAAAAGGCGCGTGCGAAAGAACGCTTCTTCTCGCACCGTGATGCTTTCGGTCAATGGGATCCGAAGAATCAGCGCCCTGAGCTTTGGAATATTTTCAACGGCCGCAAGCAACACGGCGAACACTTCCGCGTGTTCCCGCTCAGTAACTGGACGGAGATGGACATCTGGCAATACATCAAGGCCGAGGAAATCGAATTGCCGCACCTTTACTTTTCACATGAGCGTGACTGCTTCATCCGTGATGGTGTGATTATGGGCGTCTGCGACTTTATCGAACTGCTACCTGAAGAGAAGGTAGAGAAGATGGTCGTTCGCTTCCGCACAATTGGTGACGCGACTTGCACCGGTGCATGTCTCTCCACTGCAGATAATCTCGACGACATCATCGACGAAGTCGCTGCGGCTCGTCAGACCGAGCGTGGCACACGTGCCGATGATAAGCGCTCTGAAACCGCGATGGAAGACCGTAAGAAACAGGGCTACTTTTAGAATTAGGAATTACGAATTAGGAATTACGAACACTTCCAATTCATTTAACTTTCCCACTTTTATACATTTCCACTTTCAAACTTTTAAAAATAACATGAGCGAAGACAATAATTCAGGATACCTCGACATGGATCTACTGCGGTTTACCACGGCCGGTTCTGTTGACGACGGTAAGAGCACGTTGATCGGGCGCCTACTCTACGATAGTAAGGCAATTTTCGAAGACCAAATGGAGGCTATGGAAGCTAGCTCCAAAGCACGTGGCGACGAAAATGTAAACCTCGCACTCTTGACCGACGGCCTGCGTGCCGAACGCGAGCAGGGCATTACCATTGACGTGGCATACCGCTATTTTGCAACGCCAAAGCGTAAGTTCATTATCGCCGATACGCCGGGGCATATTCAATACACGCGTAACATGGTGACCGGTGCTTCCACCGCGAATCTTGCAATTGTGTTGATCGATGCGCGTAAGGGGGTGATCGAGCAAACTTGCCGTCACTCATTCATCGCCAACTTGCTTCGCATTCAGCACGTCGTTGTCTGTGTGAACAAGATGGATTTGGTCGATTGGGACGAAGGTGTGTTCAACAAAATCGTTGCTGACTTTAAGCAGTTCGCATCGCGTCTGGATAACATTGTCGAAGTGACTTTCATTCCAGCCAGTGCGCTGATCGGTGATAACATCGTCGATAAGTCCGAGAACATGCCTTGGTATCAAGGCCCGACACTGCTTTACCATTTGGAGACCGTTTACATCGGTGCGGATGAGAATCACGTTGAAGCGCGCTTTCCTGTGCAGTGGGTGATTCGTCCGCACTCTGATCAGTATCATGACTTCCGTGGTTTCGCGGGGCGTGTGGCTGGTGGTGTCTTTAAGCCGGGCGACGATGTCACCGTGCTGCCTTCCGGGTTCACGTCGAAGATTAAGGCCATCGAATCGATGACTGGTCCTCAAGAGGAAGTCTTCGCGCCGATGTCAGCCACGATTACACTCGAGGATGAGATTGATATGTCTCGCGGCGATATGCTCGTTAAGGCAAATAATCAGCCAGCGCCGACTCAAGACATCGATGCAATGGTCTGCTGGTTCTCTTCGGATAAGCCACTCGCTGGGCGTGCAAAATACATCCTGCGTCATACGACTAAGGAAGTGAAAGCCATCGTGACTGAAGTCTGCTACAAGGTGAACATTAACACGCTGCACAAGTTGGAGGATGACTTGACTCTCTACTTGAATGACATCGGTCGTATCAAGATCCGCACATCGGCTCCGTTGATTGCCGATAGCTACAAGTCGAACCGTATCACTGGTAGCTTCGTGCTAATCGATGAGTTGACCAATGCGACTGTCGCTGCGTGCATGATTATTTAATCGCTCGAACGATTTCAAACAAAAGGCCGAGTCACTGTAAAGTGCCTCGGCCTTTTTTTGAAAGTAGGGGTCGTGCTTGCGCGATCCGAACAGCGTTTGAGTGCGTTTGAAGCTTCGCGGTCTAGCCCCTACGGCTGGGATTCCAACGGCAAATCAATTACCTGCCATGGCAAACCACGCAGGTTGAGTTCTTCCATGAATGGATCGGGATCGCATTGCTCCATGTTCCAAACGCCAGGCTCTTTCCAGAGGCCGCGTAGGATCATTTGGGCGCCGATCATTGCCGGCACGCCGGTAGTGTAACTGATCGCTTGGCTGGAGACTTCCTTGTAGCACGCTTGGTGGTCGCAGGAGTTGTAGATGAACATGCGCTTCTTTTTGCCGTCTTTGGTGCCGACGATGTCGCAACCGATGCAGGTCTTACCCTTGGTGCGCGGCCCGAGGCTGCTCGGGTCGGGGAGCACGTGAGTGAGGAATTCGATCGGTGAGATCTTTGCGCCGTTCACTTCGATCGGCTCGATCGAGGTCATGCCGACGTTTTCCAAAACGCGTAGGTGTGTGAGATACTTCTCGGAAAAAGTCATCCAAAAGCGGATACGCTTGAGGCCTTTAATATTCTGGCAGAGAGACTCGAGCTCTTCGTGGTAAAGTAGATACGCGTCTTGTTTCCCGACGACAGGGAAGTCGTAAACTTGGTGCACGCTCATTGGCTCGACTTCCTTCCATTCGCCTTCTTCCCAGTAGCGACCATTCGCAGTGATCTCACGAATATTGATCTCGGGGTTGAAGTTGGTCGCGAAGTGGTGGCCGTGGTCGCCTGCATTCGCATCTAAGATGTCAATGGTCTCGATTTCGTCGAACAGGTGCTTTTGCGCGTAGGCGCAAAACATATTGGTCACGCCTGGATCAAATCCGGATCCGAGGATTGCGGTGCGGCCTGCTTCTTTGAAGCGATCTTGATAGGCCCACTGCCACTTGTATTCGAATTTGGCTTCGTCCAGTGGTTCGTAGTTGGCCGTGTCGAGGTAATCGACGCCGGCGGCGAGGCAGGCATCCATGATGGTTAAGTCCTGGTAGGGCAGGGCGACGTTGATGACCAGATCTGGCTTCTCCGCGAGGAGCAGGGCCGTGGTGGCGGGCACATCGTTAGCGTCGATCGCAGCCGTGCGGATCGTGCGGCCCTGCTTGGCCTCGATGTCTTTGGCGATTGCGTCGCACTTTGAGACTGTCCGCGAGGCGAGGACGATCTCTTCGAAGATTTCAGGTAGCTGTGCGCATTTGTGTGCGACCACGTTTCCGACTCCACCTGCACCGATAATAATTACTTTAGGCATGCAGACAGCTTAAGTCGAACTGCACCCGATTCTTCAAGAATATTTAGCACACTGACTGTGTGCTGTTGGTTACTCAGGGAGATTCAGTGTCACTGTGCCTATCTCTAGCGCGCGATCGCTTTCGTGTGCCTTCGCAATCATTGTATAATTATCTTCATTCTGTGTGATCGCCAGTGTGGCTGTGGCGGCACTGGGGATGGACTCGGGGGCAGCTTCAGCTGGTAAGTAGCTGCGTTGGATGTAGCTCCCCTCTGCGAGTATGAGTGCCGAATTCTTCAGCAGCGTGTCTTTGAGTAGATCTGCGACTAGAACCGATTGTGCGGTGGTGTCGGCTGCTGCGATCGTTTCGAAAGAATAGGGCGAAGCGAGGCCGGAGAGCTTATCGATCAACTGGTTTTGGTCGTTGATTGTGACGCTTACAGGAATCGTGCGTGGGGCTGCGGCGATCAAGGTTGATGCGACCTCATCGCTGGCGGCTTCACTTGAGGAGGCTTCGATGATTTCATCGGTAGAGGTCGCAGTTTCCGATTCTGGTGTGAGCACTTCACTTGCATCGGGGATGTAAAACAAGACGCTGCTGATGAGTCGCTGTGTGTCGAGGTCGAGTGCGCGCACTGACAGGAGTGCTTCGGTTTCACTGCCTGGTGCGATCACTTCGATCGCGAGTAGGGCAACTTTTTCTCCTGCAAAGACTGACGCGTTGTCGTATTGAAACGCATATTCCGCAGTTGTGTCGTCCTGTGCTAGCTTCAGGCTGAGAGGGACTTTGACGTTGAAGTGTGTGCCGTCTGCTTGGATGAAAGTGTCGTAGGTCGCATTGTGCACTTTCGGTGCAGCTTTGGTGTGTTGCTCCGCTGTAATGATCCGCAGACCATCGTAAAAGATGTTGTTGTAGCCAGCATCACGGCAGTTTTCGAGTGTCTCTGTGGCGGCTTGTTCGATGGCTGCCGCATATTCTTCTTCGACTAATTCGAAGTTATACTTTTTCGCTGCGATGGCTTGGCTGGTGACTTGCTGAGCCTTCACTTCCGTTAATAGTGCGACGAGCTTTTTTTGTCCTTCGAGTAAAGTGGCTTGTCCTTCTTCGACGAGGCGCTCACCGCGATCATGGATGGGCTTTAGGTCTTTGTTGGGGTTGAACGTGGAAGTTTTCTGGGCCTGGAGGTTTTCACCGCTTCGAATGTCGGACTTGCCCTCTTTAATTAGCTGCGCCGCTTCGATGTAGTCCACTCGCTGTTGCTGCGTCATATAGGGACGCAGCGCATCGCGTTGCTCGATGATACTGAGGTCGATCGGAGCTTCTTTTGTGGAGGCTGCCTGACTTGATAGTGGCAGGCAGCAGAGTAAGAGAAGAGTGAGTCGGCGAAATGCCAGAGCAAACGATTGATACATTATGGAAAGGTCGTTGGGGATGTTAACCTAGGGAAGTCATATAAGAAGTGTTCGATGGTGGAGCTATTTGGGGGATTGCCAAGGATTTTTGCGGGGTAATTTGAATTATAAGTAGATGTGAATGCGTCTTGTCGTGACGTTTATTGACATAGAGTCGAATCTGGGTGTTGTAGCCCATATGAATTTTAACGAAGAATTGACGCTCGTTCGCGATACGACGGCCACGGTCATCCCTGCTGGGGAAGAGCAATTGTTGCCAGCTGGCACGCGTGCGGTGATTTCGCAGGCGCTTGGCGGCACGGTCACGATTCGCACAGATTCCGGACTGTTTCGTCTTTCGAGTAAAGATTGGGATGCTTTGGGGGCAGCGGCTCAGACTGAGTTGGATGCAGTGGCGAAAGCGGCAGAAGCCGAACAGAGCAGTGCGCCCTTTAGTGAAGAGCAGGTCTGGGAGGCGATGAAGAGCTGTTTTGATCCAGAGATTCCAGTCAACATCGTCGATCTCGGACTCATTTACGATATGCAGGTCGCTGCGGCAGATGCAGACGGCAAGCATGCGATCAGTGTGAAAATGACGCTGACCGCACAAGGCTGCGGCATGGGCCCAGTGATTGCGGATGATGCCAAGGCACGCGTCGAAGCCTTGGCTGGAGTGTCGTCCGCTCAAGTGGATATCGTATGGGATCCGCCTTGGACGCCGCACATGATTTCCGACGCCGGACGTGCTAAACTGGGTTTAGAGTGATCGCCTTCGGCTAGTGACGTCTTCGGCGGAGTGAGGGTGAGGAGTGTCAGTTCTCAGTAGAAGCGGCTTCCAGCCGCTTTTCCATGGCTGAGCCAAGCGACTGGACGCCGCTTCTACTTTTTATCTATTAACACTAATCACTTTCACTCTTCACTATCACTCGACCGCAGCGCGGCGCTAGCTGTCCTTGAACTGTGCGACCATGCCAGTGACCGTTGCCTTGGCATCGCCGTAAATCATGCGCGTGTTCTCGGAAGTGAAGAGCGCATTTTCAAGGCCAGAGAAACCAGCACCCTTACCGCGCTTGAGGCAGAAGGTGATCTTGGCTTTGTGGGCGTTGATGATTGGCATGCCGTAGATTGGGCTGGCTGGATCGTCGGCCGCGGCTGGGTTGACCACGTCGTTGGCGCCGATCACGATCGCTACATCGACCATTTCGATAGTCGGGTTGACGTCGTCCATTTCAACGAGTTGCTCATACGGCACATCCGCTTCGGCGAGGAGCACGTTCATGTGGCCAGGCATACGTCCAGCGACTGGGTGAATTGCAAAGCGCACTTCACAGTCATTCGCTTCGAGCACTTCGCCGAGTTCTTTGACGGCGTGTTGTGCCTGTGCGACGGCCATGCCGTAACCAGGAATGACGATCACGTTTTTAGCTGCTTCGAGAATGTAGTAAGCATCTTCGACGGAAATGGGTTTCATCTCGCCAGTGCTTGCAGTGCCAGAGGCTTGAGCAGTCGCACCAAATCCGGAGAAGAGCACGTTGACCAATGTGCGGTTCATCGCCTTGCACATGATGATGGTCAGGATGAGTCCCGATGCACCAACGAGGCAGCCTGCGACGATCAACACGTTGTTGGCGATGACGAACCCTGCAGCACAGGCTGCGAGCCCCGAGCAGGAGTTGAGTAATGAAATGACAACCGGCATGTCGCCGCCACCGATTGGCATGACTGCGAAGATACCGAGTAGTAGCGAGAGCACGATCACGGCGATGAGCATCGGGTAAGCGAGCTCTGCGGTCGGTGCCAGTGTGAAGATTGCGCCGCAGGCGATGATACCGAGGGCGAGCACTGCGTTAAATGCTTTTTGACCGCCAAAGGTGAGGGCGCGTCCGCCGAGTTTGCCTGAGAGTTTGCCCCATGCATAGAGCGAGCCAGTAAAGGTGATGCCGCCGATTAGGATCGCGAGCACGATCACGGCTGCGGTGAAGGTATGAACGGACTCGAGGGAGATGCCAACGATTTCGTTGCCGACAGAGCGTTGATATTCGGCCCAGCCGACGAGCAGCGAGGCGAGGCCGCCGAAACCATTAAACAAGGCGACGAGTTCGGGCATGCCCGTCATTTGCACACGCTTGGCGGCGACGAAGCCGATCACTGAGCCCAGGGCGATGCCGCCGAGCACGAGTCTATAGTCGAGACCTTGATTGAGTAGTGTGACGATAATGGCGAGGGCCATGCCGATCGAAGAGATCCGGTTGCCGCGGCGAGCAGTGTCGGCATGGCCGAGCATCTTGATGCCGAAGACGAAGAGGATCGCCGCAGCGATATAAGAGAGATTAACTAAATTTTCCATCTATTAAAAGGAGTTGGTCTGAGTTTTGTTTAAAGGAGGTGGGGCACTCTTGCCCCGCATAGTTGTTGGGTTGTGACGGACAGGAGTGTTCGTCCTCCTTTATTTCTTCTTTTTGAACATGCCGAGCATGCGGTCGGTGACCATATAACCACCGACGACATTGACGGTCGCGAGCACGATGGCGGCGAAGCCGAGCCAGATGGATAAGTTGTCGGAGCTGGTGTTGACGGCGAGAATTGCGCCGACGACGGTGATGCCGGAGATCGCATTCGAGCCAGACATCAGCGGCGTGTGTAGCTGCGAGGGGACTTTTGCGATCAGCTCAAAGCCTAGAAAGCCGGAGAGCACGAAGATGAAGAGTAAGAGTATGAGTTCCATGGTGACGGTTGTTTGTTGGAAGTTGTTGGTTGTATGTCTGAGTTTCAGTTTTTTGTTGTTTGTGGGGCGCCTGATTCGAACAACCCTCAACTAACAACAAGCAACGATTAACTCTTAAAGCGTTCGTGGACGATTGCGCCGCCTTTAGTGATGAGGCAGCCGTTGAGGATTTCGTCGTCTTCCTTGTATTGGAAGTCCTTCGCTTCTTTGTCCCAGAAGTGTTCGATGAGGTTGTAGAAGTTCGAAGCCAGCATGAGGGTGGCATCCTTCGGGTAGTAACCTTCGAGATTCTCCGGGCCGATGATGCGCACGCCTTTGTCAGTCACGACTTCTTCGCCGACTTTGGAGCCTTCGACGTTGCCGCCGGATTCGACTGCGAGGTCGATTAAAATGCTACCATTCTGCATTTGATCAAGTACTTCATTGTTGAGGATGAGGGGTGCTTTGCGGCCAAACAGTTTCGCGGTGGTGATGACGACGTCGGCGCGGGCGCAGGCTTTGGCCATTTCCTGGCGTTGCTTATCGAGTTGCTCGGGGGTGAGTTCCTTCGCGTAGCCTTGGTCGGTTTGTCCCATTTCACCGAGATCGACTTTGACGAATTTCGCGCCGAGTGATTTGACCTGCTCTTCAACGACGGGGCGTGTATCAAATGCTTCCACGCGTGCGCCGAGGCGTTTCGCGGTGGCGATGGCTTGTAGGCCGGCGACGCCGACACCGATGATGAAGAAGCGTGCTGGCGAGATGGTGCCAGAGGGCGTCATCATCATTGGCAGAATCTTGCGCATGCGGTCGGTCGCCATGGTCACTGCGGCGTAGCCTGCGAGGTTGGCTTGCGAGGAAAGGGCGTCCATCTTTTGCGCCAGCGTGCTGCGCGGGATCATCTCCATGCTAATGGCGGAAATATCGCGCTTGGCGAGGTCGTCGATCAGTTCCTTTTCGTTAAAGGGATCGAGAAAGCTGATGTGCAGTGTGCCAGGCTTGAGCTGCTTCAATTCTTCCGCGTTTGGTTTGTTGACGCGTGCGACGATGTCGGCTTGAGCATAACCAGTGGCGGCATCTGCCACGATTTCTGCGCCTGCTTCCGTATAAGCCGAGTCGGCATAATCGGATTTGAGACCGATGCCAGTTTCAACGCTGACGGTGAGCCCGAGTTCGCAGAGTTTAGAGACAGTGCCGGGTGCGACCGCGGCACGTGTTTCCGCGGAATTGGTTTCTAAGGGAGCAAATAAACGCTTCATAGGTGTGAGATTTTTTCTTTAAGTAAAACTAATACGAGATTGGGATAATTTAAGCTTAATTAATTGTAAAATTCAAGTGTTAAACGCTTTGGGGGGATGTTTATGGGATCAATCGAGAGGGTTTCTCGTGTGGTCTGGGGCGGAGGGTAGCGCGTCTTGCGTGATTTTTCAAATAATATGGTAAGGTTCGTCTGATTTCTCGGATTGGGCGAATGTTTTAGCGTGATGCGTCTTTGGTGGGGCGAGATTTCTATTTCTTCGAGCACAAAAAAAGCCGGACCCGCGCTGAGCGGAATCCGGCCTGAAAAGTAAGGAGCTAGACGATCTTAGACAGTGCCGAAGATTGTTTTGCCGTTGGAGCAAAGATCTTCTGCAGCTTGAACAAGACGTGCTGCCATGCTTGCTTCACCCTTCTTCAGGTAGCCGCGTGGGTCGTATGTCTTCTTGTTGCCGACTTCGCCGTCGATCTTCAGCACACCTTCGATGTTTGCGCAGATGTGAGTTACAACAGGACGTGTGAATGCATATTGTGTGTCGGTATCGATGTTCATTTTGACAACACCGTAGCCGAGCGTTTCGCGGATGTCAGCCAGCTCGGAGCCAGAACCGCCGTGGAAGACGAGATCCATGAGTGCTGCTTCACCGTGCTTGTCAGTCACTGCCTTTTGGCCATCACGGAGGATGGTTGGCTTGAGCTTAACAGAGCCTGGCTTGTATGCGCCGTGCACGTTACCGAAAGTCGCTGCGAAGAGGAAGCGGCCGAGTGGCTGGAGTGTTTCGTAAACTTCGACCATGTCTTCGGGGGTGGTGTAGAGCTTTTCAGCTGGAAGGCCGGATGTATCGTGACCGTCTTCTTCGCCGCCTACGCAACCTGCTTCCACTTCGAGGATGATGTCGAGCTCAGCGCACTCTTTAAGAAGCTCTTGGGAGATCTTAAGGTTCTCGTCGAGTTCTACAACAGAACCGTCGAACATGTGAGATTGGAAGAGCGGGCCCTTGCCTTCTGCGATACGCTTGCGGGAAGCTTCGAGCAGTGGCTTGAGGAAACCTTCAACCTTCTCTGGGTGGCAGTGGTCTGTGTGAAGACCGACGAGCACGTCGTATTTCTCAGCAAGCAGATGAGTGGCTTCAGCGAGAACGATCGCACCGAAAGCGGCGTCTGCTACGTTGAGACCGGAAGCGAATTGACCGCCACCTGTGGAAACTTGGATGATGCCGTCGGACTTTGCGTCAGCGAAGGCTTTGAGCGCTGCATTGATCGTGGTGATCGATGTGACGTTGACTGCCGGATAGGCGTAGTTGCCCTTCTGGGCTGCGTCGAGCATTGCTGCGTATTGTGTAGGTGTTGCTACTGGCATGATTAGTGTGTGTTATCTTGTTTGTTTTCAGATTAAGAAAAACTTATACAAAGGCGGTCGCCTATTAGAAGGCAAGCATATTTGAGGAGATCCGTCTTTTTTCAACCATAGAATGCAGTCATTGAGCGGAGAGTTGTCACCGAATGGGGACTAACGGTTGTCCTTGCTTGGCTTCGGTAGCTTCAATGCGAGGATCAATGGGACGACGACGATGACCGCGCCAAACAGATAGGTGCTCTTCGATCCATAGGCGAAGTAAACTAGCGCGGCTACGAGGGGGCCGATGGCGCGTGCGAGTGAACCTGCGGAGCGGAATACGCCGATTGCAGCGCCTTGCTCGGCTTCTTTCGTGTAGAGCGAGACCAGTGCGCTGAGTGTGGGTGATGCAAGCCCGATAGAGAAGGCCATTAGTGCGAGTGCGCCAAAGAAGAGGCCGAGGTTGAGCGCAATCGCGAGCACCAGAAAGGCGGCGATGCCGCACGCGATGCCTGCCACTGCGAGCCGCTTTTCTCCGACGGGGCTGGCGAGGCGACGAACAATGCCGCCTTGCACGAGGATGAGCACGAAGCCGATGAAGACGAACATGCCGCCGTTTTGAGCGGGGGAGAATTGGAAGCGTTCCACCGCGAGGAAGGTGAGGGTGAATTCCATTCCGCTGAATGCCAGCATGTAGATCAGGTAGACCAGGTTGGTGCGGAGCGTCGCTGGGGAGGCGCTTTTAAACATGCGAAATACCGGGATGCCCTTGCGATCAGGGTTGGCCTTGCCGCGTTTTTCCGCTGGCAGTGTTTCCTTAAAGCTGCGTGCGACCCAGAGTAGATTGGTCAATGCCAGTGCGAAACTGACCAATGCTGGCACGGAGAATGGATTGACGCCGAACTGCTCGAGAGCGGGGAACAGCTCCACGAGGTTGATCTTGGCAAATAAGCCGCCGATGCCAGGGCCGACGATAAAGCCGAGGCCAAACGCGATGCCGATGATTGCTAGCCCACTCGAGCGCTTTTCGCGCGTGGTGCTGTCGGCGACAGCTGCGGTTGCGACGGAGAGATTGCCTCCCATTGCGCCGCCGAGCACGCGAGCCAGCACCAATACCCAGAAGGATGCGGCGAAAAACCAAGCCGCATAGCTCAGAGCGAGGCCTGCAATTGTGATCAGTAGCACCTTGCGGCGACCGACGCGATCCGAGTAGGCGCCCCAGAGCGGTGCGCAGATGAATTGCAGGATCGAGTAGAGTGAGCCGAGGATGCCGCCAAACAGCACAGCCGTCATGAAGCGCGGATCGCCTGCACCGCTACGTTCCGCCCAAGCGGACAGCGGCGCGATTAATTGCCCAAGCAGGCTGCCATCACCTGCGCCATTGGGCAGGTAGTAGTCCAGCATGGCTGGAAACAGAGGGAAGATTATGGAAAAACCGACAAGATCGATGAACAGCGTCAGAAAGATGATTCCGAGTGTTCGTTTACTTTGAGCGGGATCCGTGGGTAGTTCGGTCTCGGCTGACATATTATCCTAGATGTAGGAATTGGTAGTTTAGAATCTGAATGAGAGGCGCGCTTGATGGTAGTGAAATCGAGGCACGCCTAGAAGGTGTAGGAGTCAGCAGGACTATTGATTGTGTCCGAATTTTTCGGAGAGTGCGGCGTGCACGTTGGCTGGAATGAGATGCCTTTCGCGGTCGGTAAATTTGAAGACCTGTTTGACCAGATTTGAGCTGGTAAAGAAGTAGCGCTCGTTTGGCATGAGGAAAATCGTTTCGATCTTATCGTCTAAGTGGCGGTTCATTTGTGCCATCTGGAACTCGTGCTCAAAGTCGGACACCGCGCGTAATCCACGAATCAGCGCGACGGCATTGAGCTGCTCAGCCAAGTCCACTATCAGTCCGTCAAAGGCAATAACCTCGATGTTTGGGCGGTTTTGCACGTTTTCCTTGATCAGCTCAACGCGCTCTTGAGCGGTGAACAACGGATCTTTTGCCGCGTTGCGAGCGACTGCGACCACGACCTTGTCGAAGATGTGACGTCCGCGATTGATGACATCGAGGTGGCCATTGGTGACTGGATCGAAAGAACCCGGATAGATTGCAATTTTCATGATAGTGGGCGGATTGAGTGCATATTACGCAATAAGTCCAACCTTTAACGGTGTTTAGGGAATGCGGCTTGGGGCTTTGCCCTTTCTCTTTCACCGAGAAGGTCGATTCTCGGCTCGCTTCTTAAGATGCTTTTATTATGCGAGTGGGATGCTTGATTTGCCGGATTATTTGAAGCCACTAGAGTCTTTGACGCAGCCATATCCACGGGATGCCGTTGATGCGGTGCTCGCGCGACGAGAGGAGGCGATTCCTCAACTGTTACAAGTGTTGGAGCAACTGCCAGCATTGCATGCGAGCGGTGAGTTGGATCCTGATTGGATGATTCATGAATACGCGCTGTATTTGTTGTCTGAGTTTGGGGAGTCGCGGGCATTTCCGTTGATCATCAAAATGGCTCGGCTTCCGAACCTAGATGACCTGTTGGGCGATGGGATTACGGAGGCTTTGCCTAAAGCGTTGGCTGCCACGTTTTCGGGAGAGCTGCGTGATTTTTACCCGTTGATTGAGGATCGACAGGCGGATGAGTATGCCCGCGGGAGCGCTCTCGATGCAATTGGCATTCTGTTTAAGCAAGGGAGAATCCCCCAGTCGGCATTTGAGCGCTATTTGGTGGAGCTTTATGCTCTGATTGAGGCGAAGCCTACGCACGCTTGGGATGTCTGGGTAGGTTTAGTTGCCGATTTTAGGTGCGATTTACTGTTTGATAAGGTTCGCACTCTGTATCAACGAGGTTTTGCGGATCCCGGTTTTCAATCACTCGCCGATGTCGAGGCAGAGATGAAAAAGGGCGCATTCACTGGCGATGTAACCTATCGCTATCAGGAATTTACCAGTGTGCATGAGTGTATGTCTTGGTGGTATTGCTTTTCGGAGGAATATGCCAAGAGCTGTAATGACCATGAGGCTGAAGGCCAACCGGACGCAGACGCCATTGCGAGAGACGCAGGCTACATCAGATCGACGAGTTATCATGCGCAGGCGCCGCATGTTCGTGAATCCCCTAAAGTGGGGCGCAACGATTCATGCCCTTGTGGGAGTGGTCGGAAATTTAAGAAATGCTGCCTGTGAGATGCGCTGAGGAGCTGTCCAGAAGTGGCTCCAATAATATTCGAAAGTAGTGTGCAGATGCAGAGCGGTGTGGGCGTCGTTTAGCTATTTGTCTGGCCTTGGCTAAATTAACGCGTTCGGGCGTATTTTTGACTAGCAGGCGCGGCGCTCACGCGCCACCCTCCCAGTGTGAATTTACCGAACCTTCTCACGCTTTCCCGCATTCCGATCATTTTTGGAGTGGTGGCTCTATTGTATCTGCCAATGACAGGAGCCAGTACTGTGGCCTTTGTTCTGTTTGTCATCGGGGCGATTACCGACTGGGCGGATGGCTACTACGCACGCAAGCAGGGCATCGTCTCCAATTTTGGCAAGCTCATGGATGCGCTGACCGACAAGGTCTTCATGGTCGGGCTCTTTATTACCATGGTGGTGATGGGCGAATTGCCGGGGCTGTGGTCGTTGTTTCTCTTACTGCTGATCTTGAGTCGCGAGTTTTTGATCACTGGTCTGCGTCTCGTGGCAGCTAGCTCTGGTATCATTCTGGCTGCAGAGAAGTCGGGTAAGAATAAGACGGTATTTCAGATTACTTCCGCGATTTTGTTACTGCTGGCGATTGCGATTCGCAAAGATATGCCGAATCTGTTTCCTGCAATCTTCGGGTATTCGTTCGATGGGATTCTTCACTGGGCCGGCGTGCTTTGCTTTGTGCTGGCAGCGGTGCTCACGATTTCGTCCGGCACGAAGTATATGATCAAGTATTGGTCGGTATTCATTGGGGAGGACGAGAAAAAAGGTGAATAATATACAACGCTATTTTCCGTGGACGCGGTTCATCTCCACGCCTGTCGTGGTGAACCTCGCAACGCTCGGCCCGCTGGGTTTGGTCAAAAAAGGCCCTGGCACGGTCGGTAGCGTGGCGGGCATCGGTCTGTATTCCGTGCTATTCCACTATGCGACGCCGCTGGGCTATCTCGTATTTATGCTGTTGCTCACGTATCTGGCGGTGGCGATTTGCGATATCGCAGAGCGCCGTCTGCAAATGCGCGATCCCGGGATGATCATTCTCGATGAGCTGATCGCAGTGCCGCTGGTGTTCCTTGGCATGAATGGGCATAATGGATTGGTCGCCGAACATGGCGGCTGGCCGGTGTTGCTCGCCGGCTTCGTGCTCTTTCGTATTTTTGATATCGCCAAGCCATTTGGGATCTCAAAATTGCAGAATCTCCCTGGCGGCCTCGGTTGTGTGGTGGACGATCTCGCTGCGGGCATCGCGTCCTGCATCGTGCTGCATCTGATCCTGCACTTCTTCTTTTAAAGAGGGATCGTGAGCATGACTTTCTTAGATAAATTGGAGAAGCGTTTCGGACATTGGGCGGTGCCGAATGTGGTACTGTATATCATTATCGCGCAATTGGTGGTGTATGCGTTGGTGATTAGTGGGCAGATCTCGTTTGTCACCTTGCCGCTGATTCCGAAAGCGGTGATGGCAGGGGAAGTGTGGCGCTTGTTCTCATTTTTAATTTCGCCGCCGAATATTGCGGGAGGTGCGATGAGCGCGCTCTTCTTGGCATTTTTTTGGTATATCTTCTGGATGATGAGCTCGGCACTGGAGCATATCTGGGGAGCGTTCCGCTTTAATGTCTACCTGCTCTGTGGGGTGGGCTTCACGATTATCGCGGCTTTTGTTGGGCAATTCGTGTCGCCTGCCACGACGATCATCATCTTTCCGGATTTTCTCTACTTGAGTGTCTTTCTGGCCTTTGCAGTGAATCACCCGAACGTTGAATTTGCGATCATGCTGATCTTACCTGTAAAGGTGAAGTGGCTGGCATGGCTCGCGGTTGGCTTAACCGCATTCTCATTTTTAGGCGCACCTTCCTGGGGCGACCGTATCGCGATCCTCGGACCGCTGTTGAATTTCTACTTCTTCTTTCGAAAAGATTTGATGAACTCAGTGGAGAGCCGTAAGCGTCGTGTGGCTTTTGCAAAGGAAAAGACGGTTCGCGACAATGAAGCGTTCCACACCTGCAACGAATGCGGAGCGACGGATAAAACGCATCCCGAGCGCCACTTCCGTTATAAGACGGTGGATGGTCAGGCCGTTTGCATTTGCGATACCTGTCGTGGAGAATCGTAGTTTGTAAGTTTGTTGTGGAACACGCTTCTGCGCGAAGCGCCGAGCGTGTTATACTCCCACGTATCATGATTTGTGAAAAGTGTAGTCGGGTTCCTTTAGGTGCTCGACCGACACGGCCATCGCTATCGTTTGCTCCAAGCGAGTGGCCACCCATTCGACAAGCTCAGGATCTACCCGACCTAAAGGAAGCCACCGACGACTTCAGGCTCAAGATCCGGACGATGATGTCTTCTTGGCGATCAGATGCTCCACTAAAAATCACAATACTTGATGCGCGGCAGTATATTCGCCCCTGCACTTTAATCTACTACGGGATAATCCGTATAACCTTTGGAACCACCGCCATAGAAGCTGTCGGAGTCAATTTCGTTAAGCGCGAGGCCTTCACGGAATTTCCGCACCAGATCTGGATTCGCGATAAATTGTTGGCCCCATGCGCAGGCATCGGCTTCGCCGTTACTGATCAACTCCGCGGCCGTTTTGGGACTGAGCTGTTGATTCGCAATAAACGGGCCTTGGAAAATGGCTTTTAACTTCGCGCCTACCTCAGCGTCCGTCTGAGCGGCGCGGGCAAACAGAAACGCGAGGCCACGTTCGCGCATGGCTGCTGCGACATAGCTGAAGGTCGCCTCCGGATTGGAGTCGCCCATGTCGTGCGCATCACAGTCGGGCGCGATGTGTAGGCCGACATGATCAGCGCCCCAAACGGAGACGACTGCATCGACGACTTCCAGCATCAGACGGGCACGGTTTTCAAGTGAGCCGCCATAGAGGTCGTCGCGATGGTTCGTGGAGTCTTGTAGGAATTGGTCGAGCAAGTAGCCATTCGCTCCGTGAATTTCGACGCCGTCGAAGCCGGCGGCTTTGGCATTTTCAGCGCCCTTGCGGAAGGCTTCGATGATCGCCGGTATTTCGTCGAGCTCCAGCGCGCGTGGTGTCACAAAGCTCTTCATTGGGCGCACGAGGCTTGGATGCCCCGCAGGGCCAATTGCGCTGGGTGCAACTGGCAGTTTGCCGTCGAGATAGATCGGGTCGGAGATACGGCCGACGTGCCAGAGTTGTAATAGTATGCGGCCGCCTTTGGCGTGCACCGCTTCAGTCACTAGTTTCCAGCCAGCAACCTGTTCGTCCGACCAAATGCCGGGTGTGTCTGGATACCCGACACCCATTGGGTCGACGGAAGTCGCTTCGGAAATGATGAGTCCCGCGGTCGCGCGCTGCGCGTAATACTCGGCCATCAACGCATTTGGAACGCGCCCTTCACTGGCACGGCAACGCGTGAGCGGCGCCATAATCATACGGTTTGGGAGTTCCCATGCACCAATGTGGACGGGAGTGTGAAGCGGAGAAGTCGTGGCTGCTGATGTTGTCATGTGCGATTGGAGTGTGGTCGTGTATGTTTTATTTCAACTATTAGTTGTTTATTGGTCAACGGGAGTCGCGAAGTAGGACTTCGTGTCGAGCCTGGCTTATTAGGATGGTTAATGGGTGGTATTGCGCGGGCGCATGATGCGGAAGTTACTACTACTACTACTACTACTACCAGGCAATAAAATGGAGAAGGCCGATTGACTGTGTTCTGATTTGTGCTATTTTAGGGGATGAAAAGATTGCGGAGGACTAAGGTGGTTGGAGTCAGCGCTGCATACCATGCGATGAGTCGCACTGTGGGGAATGCATTTCTATTTGAGGATCGGGAGAAGGAAATGTTGAGAAAGATGATTTGGCAAGTGGCTGACTTCTGTGGGGTGGAGGTGCTGACTTATTGCATCATGTCGAACCATTTTCATGTGTTGATTCAAGTTCCTTGTGTGGACTGCATCTCAGATGCAGAGCTGCTTCGTCGTTTTAAAGTGCTGTATCCTAAGCCGACGAAATACCAAGTGGCTTCTTTTGCTGAGATAGAACGCTTATTGCTGGCTGGCGGTGATGATGCGGCTGAAGTTCGTCAGAAATTGTTGGCGCGAATGGGCGATTTGTCGGAGTTCATGAAGACTGTGAAACAGCGTTTTTCTATTTGGTATAATCGTCATCATGGCAACCGGTTCGGGACGCTCTGGGCTGATCGTTTTAAGTCTGTCTTGGTCGAGGGATCAGGTAATCCGCTGCAAACGATGGCGGCTTACATTGACTTAAACCCTGTGCGTGCGGGGATTGTCGAGGATCCCAAGGATTACCGCTTCTGTGGCTATGCGGAGGCAGTCGCCGGAGTTGTGGAAGCTAAGAGGGGATTGGTTGCTGTCTGGAGTGATTATGGTGCGAAGCGGATCGACTCGGCGCTGCGGGCACACCGTTCGTTGATTTTTGGTAAGCGCGCGTCTGAGTCGGGTTTGACTGAGCTG
This sequence comes from uncultured Puniceicoccaceae bacterium, assembly GCA_905479975.1. GTDB lineage: Bacteria > Verrucomicrobiota > Verrucomicrobiia > Opitutales > Coraliomargaritaceae > Lentimonas. Next base: position 26,615 of record CAJQOS010000026.1, read on the forward strand.
ACGCGTAAGCAGGCAGTGAAAGTGCTGGAAGCGGACGGCGAGCTGCCAATGTCTGCGATGCTGCGCTGCCGCGTTCGGTATTTTACTGACGGAGCGATTTTGGGCTCTGCTGAGTTTGTGCGTGGGTTTACCGATGTCTGGCAAGTGGAGCGTGGGCGTCGGCACCCTCCTAAAGTCAATCGCGTGCGTGGCTCGGGTTGGGGTGACCTTGCAGTCATTCAGGGATTGCGACGGCAGGTCTTTGGATGAGCGGCTTGTGTTGGGATATATCTGCCTTCGCGTTTACTTGGCGTTGCTTCGCAGGCAAAAAAAAAAACAGGCAGGAATGCCTGTGTCACTTCTACTTTAACTTCCGTTCGAGGTCGTCGGCTAGTTTATCTAGGCGTTTTTCGGAAACCTTTTGGGCGGTGCCTAGCTCTTGGGCGTAAACCGAGACTTTGAATTCTTCTAACAGAATGCGGTAGGCTTTGAACTCGTTTTTCTGGGCTGCGGTCTTGGCTAGTTTGCTGAGTGCAGCGCTACGGGTTTCGTAGGGTGCAATGCGTTTGGACTTTTCGATATCGCGCTGGATGCTGTCTTTGGCGCGTTCGGCGCGTAGGCGCATGGCTTTTAGGAAACGAGTGAGGTTGGGGAGCTCGGCGAAGCTGTAGTGCTCTAACACATTTGTAGGAGAGATACTTTCTAGTTGGGCGCGCATGCCTGGATAGACCAAGGCTTTGGCGGTCTTCTTTTTCTCTAGTAGTAGACTGATTTCTTGGCGGGCATCTAAGTGGGCGCGTAATTGATCGCAGAGTTGGGTGACGATGCCGCGGCGTTCTTCATCGGCGCGGGCGAGGCCTTTTTTGAAACGTGACTCTTTGAGGGGCAGGTATTCGCCGCAGCGGAATAGGTGGCGTTGTAAGTGTCCCCATGCGCTGGCTTTGATGCTGTCAAAGTTGCCGAGTGGTAGCAGCAGGGCGCCGAGCTGTTTGAGATCTTTGAGGTCGTTGCGTAGCCATGCAACATCGCGTCCCATCACGGTGGTGGCGAGTGCGGGCCAACCGTGACGGGTGGCTTCGAGTGCGGCGGCGGCATCGGGGAGGAGGCGCAGATGCACGCGTTCGCCTTCTTTGACGAGGGCGGGATACGCTTTGAGTGGTAGGCCGGAGTCGCCGCTGAGGTCGATCTCCAGAGGCAAGTCGCCGAAACTCCAACTGCTTAAATTTTCGCGTTCGTATTGGGCGGTGGCTTGTTGCCATGCGGGGATGGCGTCGAGGCCGTTGCCACTTGAGACTTCCTTGGCGGTGCTTTCGAGGCTGGCTCTGAGTGTGTCGAGGTCGCGGCCGTCGGCGAGGATGTCGCCTTTTGTGTTCTCAATTTGAATGCGTGGTTGCAGGTAGTCGGGAATCTCGGTCTTCGACCAGTCGTCCTTATACGTTTCAACCTGGTATTGCTCGCGCAGGGTGTCGGCGAGTTGATCGCGGAGTGATCGAGCGGATGGTTTGAGCTGTTGGCGTAGTTGTGCGGCGCGCTCTTTGAGCGGGTGCAGCTGTATGCGGATTTGCTTGGGCAGGCCGCGTAGTAGGCTCTCGATTTTTTCTTCTAAGTGGCCGGGCACTGCCCAGTCGAGCGTGCCTTGTTGGATCGCGCCGATCTGTGTGAGTGGCACGTGCAGGGTCACACCGTCGTCCTCGCCGCCAGGTTCGTGGCGATAGCGCAGCGGAAGTTCGCTGCCGCCGATGGCGAGCGATTTTGGGAATGCTTCGGTGGTGTCGTTTTGCTCCTCTTCCGGGAGTAGGTCGTCGATTGAGGCGTTGAGGAAGTCGAGGCGACCTTTATGTTCGCGTTTGGCGAAGCTGCGCAGTTCTGCATAGGAGCCGACGGCGTCGAGGCGTTGGCGGTAGAAATCGTAGAGTCGATCTTCGACGGCGAATCCGGAGCCGAGTCGGCGACGTGCGAGTTCGGACTCGGCGCGCTCGGCAACGTCGGCATTGTGCTCGATGAATTTCGGTCGCTCGCGGATGCCGAGCTCGATTAGGCCATTGCGCACAAAGATGTCGGTCGATTGCTCGGGATCGATGCGGCTGAGGCTGACATTGCTGCGGCCGATTTCTAGGCCGAAGAGCACCTTGCGCTGTTTACAGAGTGCTGCGGCGGACTTGGTGCTCCAGAAGGGTTCGGAGTGCTTGAGCTTGAGCAGGTCGCCGGCCATATCCTCGATCCATTGCACTTGCACTTTGGCAGCGGTGCGGGCGAAGAGGCGGCTGGTTTCCATCCACTCGCCGCAGACAATCCATGCGGGGGCAGTTGTTTTGGCAGGCTTAGGCTTGCTGGTTTTTGCGTAGCTGGCCTTGCGTTGCTTCTTGGCGGTTTCGTGATCGAAGAGCCCAGATCCTGGAAAGAGGAGGGCCTTACGATTGCGCGGGCCGCGGTAGTTGTGCTCCTCTTCTTTGACGGCGATGTTGCTGAGTAGGCCGGAGAGGATGGAGCGGTGAATGGCGGCGTAGGTGGCAGCTTCGCTGCCAAGTGAGGAGTGAGGAGTGGCGAGTGGGGAGTGTTGTTTGTTGCTGGTTGTTTGTTGTTTGTTGTTTGTTACTTGCTTGGTTTTGTGGCCTCGCTCGTGAGAGCGGGGAGCGGGCGTGGGAGACTTAGGTTCTGAAACCCCGATCTTACGATCGAGGCCACGGTTGTTGTCCCTGCCTGAAGGTAACAATTTCAGGTTTTTTAGAATCCGCTCGAGTTGATGGTGCACGTCGCGCCATTCGCGCATGCGTTGATAGGAGACGAAGTGCTGCTTGCAGAATTTGCGGAGTTTGGCCTGCGTGAGGCGGTCCATCTCGTCGTGGTAGGCGTTCCAAATGTTGAGTAGGGTGAGGAAGTCGGACTCTTTATGGACGAAGCGCTTTTGCATTTCGTCGGCTTCTTTCTTCAGCTCGGCGGGGCGCTCGCGGGGGTCTTGAATCGAGAGGCCGGAGGCAATGACGAGCACGTCTTCGATCGCATTCTCCCTGTGCGCTTGAAGCAGCATGCGTGCGACGGTGGGGTCGACTGGGATTTGCGCGAGTCGGCGGCCGAGTTTAGTGAGGCGATAGTCGTCTTCGTTGTCGCTGCGATGGTCGCTGTAAACAGCGTCGAGCTCTTCGAGGAGTCGGTAGCCGCCGCGGATGGCGGTGTCGGACGGCGGATCAATGAACGGGAAGCTGCGAATGTCGCCGAGCTTGAAGGCCAGCATTCGTAGAATGACGGAGGCGAGATTCGAGCGGTGGATTTCCGGCGTGGTGAAACGCGGGCGACCTAAGAAGTCTTGCTCGGAGTAGAGGCGGTAGCAGACACCATTGCTGACGCGGCCGCAACGGCCTTTGCGTTGATCAGCGCTTGATTGAGCGATGGGCTCGATCGGCAGGCGTTGCGTGCGCGAGGTGGCGCTGTAGCGACTGATGCGCGCGAGGCCGGTATCGACGACGTAGCGGATGCCGGGCACGGTCAGTGAGGTTTCCGCGATATTGGTCGATAGAATGATGCGGCGGCGACCTTGCGGGTGGAAAATACGTTGTTGGTCGGCATTGGCCATGCGGCCGTAGAGTGACAGGATGTCGCAGGTGCGGGCGGGGCTGTCTTCCAGTTCGCGGCGCAGTTCGTGGATGTCGCGCTCACCGGGTAGGAAGACTAGGATGTCGCCTTGACGATTGTCGTAGAGGATCTCGTTGATCGTCTCGGAGGCGGCTTCGATGAAGGTTAGGTCGCCTTCGTTCTCATCAAAGGGGCGGTAGTGCGTGTCGACCGGAAACATGCGGCCGGAGACTTCGATGATGGGCGCGCCGTCGAAGGCTTTGGAAAAGCTCTCGGTGTCGATGGTGGCCGAGGTAATGACGATCTTGAGATCTTTGCGCTGCTCTGATAGTTGACGCAGGCAGCCTAGAATGAAGTCGATGTTGAGGCTGCGCTCGTGGGCTTCGTCAATGATGATGGCGTCGTAGGCGCGGAGCATCGGGTCGTCCTGAATCTCGTTGAGCAGGATACCGTCGGTCATGACCTTGATCGCGGTGTCTTGGCGGGTCTGGTCGGTAAAGCGGATCTTGGCGCCTACTTCGTTGCCGTAGGTGACGCCGAGCTCTTCGGCGATGCGTTGCGCGACAGAGAGCGCGGCGACGCGGCGCGGCTGGGTGCAACCGATCAGGCCGTTTTGTCCTAGGCCGGCATCGATCAGGAATTTCGGGATCTGGGTGGTTTTACCAGAGCCTGTTTCACCTGCGATGACGACAATCTGGTTGTCTTTGATGGCGCGAATGATCTCTTCCCGCCGTGCATGGATCGGAAGGTCTTCGCTGTAAGTTGGCTGTAGGATGGTTTTGATGGCGTGCTGCTGTAAAAAGAAAACACAGGCAAGATGCCTGTGTTACGGTGTCAGGCAAGCTGACAGTTTGGAGGTGTTGCTCGACTACGCGTCCTTATTGATGAAGGCCCAGATGTTATGGCGTCCGTAGGGTTTGATATGCGCGGCGAGCTCTTCCTTCTTTAAGTGGAGTGGAATGTTTGGCACGGAGCGGTCGACATAGACGCGATCGCCTGGGCAGACACTACAGAGGCGGCTGGCGATATTGATGGGGCGACCGATGTAGTCGTCGCCGACTTCGAGGTGTCCTGCTAGGCCGAAACAGATGCCTGCGCCGAGAGCTTGTGGCGCTCCATGGCTGAAGTGCGGGCTGTCTTGCACCTTTTTCCATTGGTTGCGTAGGCTTAACGCTGCTTCGAGGGCGACGTTGACTGCTATTTCGCGGTCGGCTGGAGTGGTTTCCCAAATCGCAAGGACGCCGTCGCCGAGGAATTTAGTCATATCTGGCGGGAAACGTTGCAGTGAGCGATTCACCATGTGGTAAAAGGCAGACATGAGGCCGCAGGTGTAGGTCGATTCGATACTGGGCTCTTCGCAAAAGAGACTGAAGCCGCGAATGTCGATGATGAGCGCGAGCACTTCACAGGGCTTGCCGAATTCGACTTCGGGCTCGGTGTTTTCGTTGAAGGGATAGTTGGTGGTGATCTCCTCTTCGAACTGATAGTAGTCGACCTTGTTGACCGAATCGCTGTAAAAATTGAGCCCTTGGAGGTAGCGCTCGTAGGTGTGTGGTCGGTATTGCAGCTCGGATACGCCGTAGCCTTCGGCGTGTTGGGTGCGGCTGGTGTAGAACCGCGCGGAGTATTTGCGCACGCGGTGTTCTTTACCTTCCAGCTTCTTAAGGACTTTTGACACTTCGGGCTCGTCGAGCACCAGAAAGGAGTCGAAGCCATCCACCGTGAAATAGACATTCTTGTATTCCGGGTGCACGGTTTGGAAGCGGCTACAGATATCCCAAAAGTCCCGGAAGCTGAGATCCGGAATGGGGTAGTGTCGCCGTATGATGGAAGATGCCATGAGTCGCAGAAAGTGAGAAGTCAGATATACGCGGAATCAAGCTATTTAGCGGAGATAGAGCGCTCTGGATACAAAAAAGCCTCGGTGATTAAACCAAGGCTTTTTGAAAAGTTGTAAGTGTGTCGCTTAGGACTATGCCTTTGTCACGAGGCCTGCCTTGATCGCCTTAACGGAGACCCACATGCGCTTGACTTCGCCGCTTGGGAGTTTAACGCGGATGCGTTGAACGTTTGGACAGAAGCGACGTCGTGTGTTCTTGACGAGACTTGTTCCGATACCACCGCTCTTTTTGGTGAGACCCTTACGGATGATGATACCACCTTTGACGGGGCGTTTACCTGTGATTGCGCAAATTCGTGACATGAGAGTTCCTTGATTAAAGTTATGAAGGGCAGGAAAGTAGGGGTCTGTGGCGACCTAGCAAGCCTTTTTCTATAAAAAGATTAATCGGCTCGTAGCCCCCATAGCACTTGAAAGCGGCGCCCCATGTGTGCGGGGTGAATCAGCTCCATTAGCGTCTGTCGATCAGGGCTGAAGGCGCCTGCCGTGCCACTGATAATCGACTCTGCGGCGCGTTGGGCGCGTTGCACCAAGAAGGATTCTTGAGTTTCCAGTGTGACGGATTGGAGGCCTTTTTCGGTCAAAATGTCGGCGAGCGGGTCCCAGCAGACGTCGCAGGTGATGTCTTTTTTTCCAGGTTGATCGAGTAAATCGTTCGCCTGAGTGTGTTGTTGAAAGGTGCGTGCCGTGCCCATCGGGCAGTCCGTGGATAAGGCCTGCCACGTTTTGCCGTAGTCGAAGAACAGAATCATCCCGGTCCAATCCTGAGCGAGCAGGTCGGCTAGCGCGGTTTCGGCTGCGAGCGGCAGGTCGAGCTCGTAACCTTCAAGGGCTTGTTCGGGCAGGCGCTCGCTGATTGCGGCGACTTCTGGCGAGAAAGTGTCGAGCAACACCTCTTCTAAGTGCTGTTCGCTGTTGAGACACACGCCGCGTTCGCGCCATTGCCCTTCGCTAAAGATCAGACGGTGGAAGGGCAGGGCGTCCAGCCACTCATTGGCAAAGATCACCACTGGCCCATCGGCGCAGATCGGGTCGCCTTGGCGGATCACGCGACTATCGGCAAAGGAGTGCTCAGGCGCGCGGCTCAGCAGTTCAGTGCCTGGCTCGGCCGCGATCTCGATAAAAGTGGATCGCGCAGCGGTATCAGCCCCGAGTAGGTCGTGCGCGGCAGTGGTGACGAGTCGTGCAAAGACTTTGCCGAGACTCTCCGCTGTATAGAAGTCGCGATCCGGACTGCGGCCGACACGTTCACGGTCCCGCGTATAGTAACCGCAACCATCGGCATAGAGGACGAGCTCAATATAGTCGCGATAGCTGATCGGGCCGTTTGCACAGCTCGTCTGGAGGTGATCCCATAGTTCATTGTCGGCCCCGTTCATACGCTTTGATCAACGAAGCTATCTTTGAGGAGTCGAGTATAAATACGAATTTCTAGTTATTTACAATCAGCGGCGAGGTGCCCACAGTGCGGAGCATGGACAAGCATACGCTGCGCTGGGTGATCCCTGTTGCTTTATTGGCGCTGCTCGCTTCGCAATTCGCGGCGCGGGCGGATTGGCGGGCGATGCTTTCCAAGGATTATTGGCAGAGCCTCTCACGCTATGGCATGGTTTTGAGGATTGTGGAGTCTGAGTTTGTCCATGCCGATGAGGTCGATTTTCGAGAGCTCACCGATGTCGCGTTGCGGTCCGCTGTGAGTTCGCTTGGCCCGTATTCCAGTTATATGACGGCGGACGACTACGAGGAGTTTAGCATGGCGTCCAATCAAGAATACGTCGGCGTCGGCATCGAAGTCGGACAATTTTCAGGGCGCATTATTATTTCGCAGGTATTTGAGCAAGGCAGCGCCGCTGAGGGTGGTATCCTTGCTGGTGATTTCATTATCGGCGTCGATGAGGTCGATACGCGTGAGGAATCCTTGGGCGAGGTGATTGACCGTATTCGCGGAGAGCCGGGCTCGCTGGTTACGCTTGAGGTTGAGCGACCGATCACTGCAGAGGAGTATTCCTTTGAGCTAGAGCGGCGAGCGATCGCACTTGATTCCGTGGTCGATATCGAGATGGCGACGGACAGTGTCGGCTATATGCGCGTGCGGCAGTTTATCGATGAGACTGATCTGGAGATGGTATCCGCCATTCACATGCTCAATGTGCAAGGCATGCAGGGCTTGATCCTCGATCTTCGGGGGAACCCGGGCGGGCATCTCGATATCGCCGTAAAGATGGCTGAGGTCTTTTTGAAAAAGGGGCAAAAGGTTCTGATCGTGCAATCACGCAGGGGAGAGGAAGAAGTCTTTTATGCGAAGGACTCGATTGATCAGTTTCAAAAACCGCTGATCGTGTTGATCGATGGTCAAAGCGCGAGTGCGTCTGAAATTCTCTCTGGAGCTTTGCGAGATCATGAGCGTGCATTGTTGGTGGGCGAGAAATCTTACGGCAAAGGCTCTGTGCAAAGTGTCTACTCCTTTGCTGATGGTGATGGACTGAAGCTCACGAGTGCCCGCTATTTACTCCCGAATGGCGAAGCGATCAATGGCACCGGCGTATATCCAAATGTCACGGTCGAGCGAAGCACCGAAGAAGCGATCTTGCTCATGCTGCAAGCGCATCACCTACGCCACATGAGTGCTGAAGCATTTACTGACGCGTTTGGTTTCGCGCCGGTGGAAGATACGCAACGGCTCGTCGCCCAGCAAATGCTGGAGGCACTGATCAGTGCGAACTCGTCGAATGTCGACGGAGGTCTGCCGGAGATGGCGAAGCAACGTTGAACGTCGAGCGCTGAATATGTCACTTTTTGATTCTCTTTTTATTCATTCGATGTTCGACGTTCAGCGTTCGATGCTCGAAGTTTTTTAAACATGATTCTAGCCATTGAAAGTTCTTGCGATGAGTCCGCGCTCGCACTGTTCGATCCTGAAACGGGGATCGAAGGCGAGTGGGTGCACAGTCAGATCAGCCTGCATCAAGAGTATGGCGGCGTCGTGCCCGATCTCGCCAGCCGTGAGCATTTGAAGAATTTCTTTCCGCTGCTCGAAGCGACGAATATTGTCGAGCGCCAGTCCGAGATCACAGGAATCGCCGTCACTCAGGGGCCTGGGCTCGCTGGTTGCCTAGCGCTCGGTATCGCATTTGCCAAGAGCCTCGCGCTCGCTTGGAAGTTGCCGCTTTGCGGGGTGAATCACCTGCGCGGTCATGCGTATTCACCTTTCATTGCACTGCATCAATCCGCCCCTGAAGCTTTTGCTGAGGCCTTTGATGGCCTGCTGCCGCATCTCGGTCTCGTTGTTTCCGGAGGCAACACGATCCTATTTGAAATCAACAAAGCGAAGCAACTCACCGTGCTCGCGGAGACCGTCGACGACGCCGCGGGCGAAGCGCTCGATAAAGGTGCCAAGCTCCTTGGCTTGCCTTATCCTGGCGGGCCGCATGTTGAAAAGATCGCGGCTACGGGCAATGCCAAGGCTTTTGATTTTCCCAAATCGATCGCCCCGCGCAACGAGCGACGCTTCAGTTTTTCGGGTCTCAAGACCAGTCTGCGTTATCGGATCGAGAAAATGGACGATGCCGAACTCGAAGCCGCGATGCCCGATATTTGCGCATCGTATCAAAGCGCAGTGATCGATCAATTGTTTGGCAAGACGAAGCACATTTTGGAAGTCGACAACTATAAGAGCCTCGGTCTTTCCGGCGGGGTCTCGAACAACAAGGCGCTCCGCGCTGCGATGCAACGACTCGCCAAGCGCTACCGTATGTCATGCTTGATTGCCGAGCCTCAGCATACCGGTGACAACGCCGCGATGATCGCGTTCGCCACGTTCGCCGATCCCGAAGGCACCCGCAATGACGCCATCAGCATTGAGCCAGCGCTGCGGTTGGGCTGAACATAAGTCTCACGCAAAGGCGCCAAGACGCAAAGTTACTATGTGAGAGTGCTCCGTATTCGCTTTGCGCCTTAGCGTCTTGAGGGGCGCGGGCGTGACATCTAGATCCGATTTTTAGCTGCGCCCCTTAAACGTCAGCTCCGCGATACCGGACTTGTCTAGTTCGCCTTTGCCCATTTCGGTGAGCTTGGTGTATTGATCAAAAGTTGCTTGAGCGAGTGGCGTTTGGATGCCCTGTGCTGCCGCTAGGCCGAGTGCGATTCCGGAATCCTTGGCGGCGTGCGATACCGAGAAATAGCAATCGTGGTCACGGAGAATCATATCTTCGGCGTCGGTCTCGAGCACGCGGGAGTTTGCGCCAGTTTGGCTGAAAATATCGCACAACATCTTCAGGTCGATGCCGAGCGCGTCGCCAATGCCGAGGCCTTCCGCTAGGGCGGCGGTGTTGATGTTCATCACCATGTTGACCAGTGCCTTTACTTCGGAAGCTTTGCCAGCAGCTCCGACGTAGTGCAGGGCTTTGCTGAGATCGTCGAGCAGCGGCTTGTTTGCGTTGAAATCGGTTTCGTGCCCGCCGATCATAAGGAAGAGTTCGCCGCTGCGTGCTTGTGGAATACTGGATGCCATGCAGGCTTCGAGGCAAGTCGCACCAATTTTGGTCGCGGCCTCTTCGAGCTTCGTGTGCACCGCCGGAGTGAGTGTCGCGCAGTTGATGAACGTGCGGCCTGCAGCTCCGGTAAAGAGGTTGTCGTCGCCAAAAAAGATGGCGTCCATCGCATCGTCATTCGTTACGACGGTGAGAATGATATCTGCATTGGCGGTGACTTCGACCAGCGACTTGTAAGCAGTCGCGCCGACTTCGGCCGCGAGGTCTGTGGCAACGCTTCTGTTAATATCGAAGAGCGCTGTGACAGTGTAGCCCTTTTCGTTGAGGCAGCGCGCCATGTTAGCGCCCATGCGACCGAGGCCGACGAATCCGATAGTTTTGTTTTTCATGATAGTGGGGGGCTCAGCCGATCAATCTGCCAGTGGGCGGAATTCCTCCTTCGAGACCCAACCAGTTGCTAGGCCTTCGGTTTCGAGTTCATAAAAATTGTTGTATTGATCTAGGATGCGTGCGCGTTCGCCGGGGCGTGCGGAGCCGCTTTCGGGAGCTGCGCTGGCGGGGGCTGCGTGGAGGCCGACGGTTTCGTCGGTGATGATCGTCCCTGATTGCAGGAGGCGTAGATTGAGCCAGATCGCGGGTAGTGAGAGGATCAGTGCGATGATGGTAATGACGCGTAGCGACTTCGTCCATAGTCCCGGTTTCATGCCGCTGAGACGCGGCAAGATGTAGGCGGCGAGGAGTAGCCAGAAGCTGATCGAGGCAATGATGATCCAGCTCTTTGTCGGTAGTGCTTGGCTGGCGAGGATCGTCCAGTTCGGTGCGCCTGCGAAGAGGCCGAGTTCTTGACGAACGGCGCCGAGTTTGAATCGGTAGTCGGCGTTGAACGGCGCTAGGAGCTGTGCACGTTCGAGTTGCCAGACCGCTTCGGCGGGTGCGTTCAGCTGGAAGTAGGCGAGCCCTAGGTTGTGGCGAGCTGCTGCGGTTTCTTTGGTCTCAAGCGCGGCGGTGAACTGTGTCTTGGCTGCTTTGTATTGACCATTCTGATACGCTTCGATACCGGATTGAAAGGGAGCGGTTGCGTCACTGGTCGCTGCAAACGCAAGGACTGCGGAGGCGATGTAGAAGAGTGCGATGCGAAGAAGGGAACTCATAGTGCTTTCAAAATCGAGTTGAGTTGAGTGCGGGCGCTTTGCAGGTCTGCGCTTTGACTGCGTCCTGAGAAGCGATGACCATCGGCGGCTTGAAACAGGGCGCGTGTCTGTGCGATTACGTCGTCTGATAGATTGATTTGCTTAAAAACTGCTTCGAGCTCGGCAAGATCGGCGGAGCGTAAGTTGCGTTTCATACGAGCAGTTGCTGCGAGGCGAACGGCGCATTGCGCGCTGTGGTAGAAGTCTGCGCCATCGCTGTTTTGAGATGCTTTGAGCGTGGCCTTGAGCGTTTGTTTGGCTTCATGCGCTAGAGCGTAGTCTGCATTCTGATGCAGGCGTTTTCGGCTGTAGATCCAAATGCCAGTTGCAGTGAGTGTGAGTAGGCCAACTGCGTTGAGGCCGTAGCAGAGTGGACTAGAGCAGAGGTGCTTCTGGATGTTGCGTCCTGTGCTCGGGCGGTAGTCGAGTGTGAGTAGCAGCTCTTCGGGGCTCAGTGCTTTGGTGAGATTGACTGCTGGTGTTGCGTCGCTCTCGTCGGTCGCGGTTGGTTGTGTCGGGAGTGCAGGGCGAAGGGACGGCCCGACTTCGACGCTGATGGCGGGGCTACTGAGCTCGACGTATTTTCCGACTTTCGGGTCAAAGAATGAGAAGCGCACTTCAGGGAGTTTGAGTGTGCCTGCCTTCTCGGGGATGAAGACATAGTCGAAACGTTTCACGCCTTTGAGTGATTGTGAGTCGCTTGCTTCAAAGTCGGACTCGGGCTTATAGTTACGCCAGCCTCGTGTCTTTTTCATCTCGGGGCCTTTGATGCGATCAAAGTTGCCGCGGCCACTGAGTTTGAGAGAGAGCATGATCGGCTCATCCACGCGTGTGGTATCGGTATCGGCGCTGACTGCCATGCTGAAGTTGCCGATTGCTCCTGAGAAGCTTTTCGGTTTGCCCTCAGAGGGGAGTGTACGCACGTCGATTTGAGTCGGCTCTGTGTAGATGTTGAAGCGCTCGGAACGTCCGAAGAAGTTGTCAAACATCCCTCCGCCAAACGGTGAGTTACGCGCGTTGCGCTGATCCGGCATTTGTGCGGCCAGTGTGAATTGAAAGTTGAGATCCTGTGGGCCTGCACTGATCGGTGTGATGGTGAGCGGCCAGCTATAGACACGGTAGCGACTGCCGTTGTGCATCTCGACGCTTTCCGAGGATTCTTCTGGGAGGTCGCTGACGGTGAATCCGTCGGCATCGCGCTCGAAGGCATTGAGCCCGCGCAACTGCACGTTGCTTGAAATGTATAGCTTCAGTGTGATGGGTGTGGTTTGGCCGACGTAGAGTTGCTGTGGTGCATCGGCTTTTAGGAAGATGAGTTCATCGACAGTGGGCGCGGCATTGGCTGAGCGCTCGACTACGGTGAGTGTGGCTGCTGGGGCTTGTAAGCGTCCGCCTTTGTATTCGAAAATATATGCGGGTATCGTGTAGGCGCTTGGTGTCTTGGATACGGCATCGATGATGAGTTGCTGTGTGCTGCTGTAATTACGTTTCCCGTTAACGATTTGAGTGGATTGGCTGGTCGAGGTGTGGCCGTTGCGCAGGGTGAGGCCGCCGTCGGATGGAATCGGCAGCGAGGTGATCCGCTCGGGCTCTGGCATCGCGCTGGTGTCGGATTCGACGATCTCAACAATGTATCTGGACGTGCTGCCAGCGGCAACGCGCGCCGGCTCGAAGCGTGCGTTGACCTGAATCTCTGCGTTGAGTGCGGAGGTTGCCCAGATGGCGAATATTAGGAATACGTGTCGTAGATGCATGTGTCTCTAAAGGTGGACGTTACCAGTCGCGGATTTCTCCTTTGCGGTTTGTGCGTGTTTCGTCGGAAGGTTCGGTAAATGGAAGTAAGCGCTCGGAGTTGCGGAGGCTGTCGAGTAGGTCTTGCGCTTCGGAGACGCTCATGCCTTCGAGCATCATTTCCCCCGCTTCGCCTTGCTCGGCTTCTTGGCCTTCGGTGGGCTGCGGGGCTTGGCCTTCTTCTTCGCCTGGCTCTTCGGATTCTTCGCCTTCGCTGCTGGCTTCTTCTTGGGCTTGTTGCTCCATGTCTTCAGCAGGATCGCCAGTCGATTCAGTGCTTTCGTCTTCGCCGGGTTCCTCGCCTTCGGAGCCTTCTTGCTCGGATTGCTGTCCGCCGTCTTCTCCTTGCTCAGAGTCTTCGCCTTGGTCGCCAGATTCTTCGTCACCCGATTGCTCGTCGTTTTCTTCTGACTGTTCCTCTTCGCCTTGGTCTTCGGAGTCCTCGCTTTCGTCACCGTCTTCAGATTGCTCGTCGGACTCTTCTTGCTCCTGTTCCTCGTCGCTCTCTTCTTGGTCCTCTTGCTCCTGGTTGTCCTGATCTTCTGGCTCTTGCTGCTTCAGGAATTCTTCGAGTGCTGTGCGGCGTGCTTCTACGGTGGCGGCATCTTCGAGGCTGCGAGTGTCGGAGGTGTCGATTTCGTTGGCGGATTTAAAGAGTGCTTCGGCTTGTTTCCAGGTTTCGATGGCGGCTTCGAAGTCCTGCGCTTCAAAGGCGGCGTCTCCGATTTGATTGGCAGCATGTGCCATATTATACAGCGCGTCGCGTTCGAGGGCGACATCTTCGCTGCGCTCAATCGCTTCTTCATAGAGGCGTGTGGCTTCGGCGTAGTTGCCAGTGGTGAGTTGCTCGTGTGCTTGGTTATAGAGGATGCGTGGATCAGTCGGGAGATCGTGGATGATCGCTTCCGGTGCTTCCTCGGCATCAGGTAGTGGTAGCTCGAGTGACTCAGTGGACTCGGGTATTTCTGGGATGTCTTGAGCTTCGCTGGGTGAAGGGAGCAGCAGTGTGCCGGCGGCGATTGCCACGGCCAGTTGAATGGATGCCTTGCCGCGGCGACGTATGAAGATTTCCAATACAAGAAAAAGGCAGGCGACTGCGAGCGACCATTGATAGCGCTCGATGCGTGCTTCCTGTAGTTCGGACTCGCGCTCTTCGCGTGGCAGTGTGGCGAGGACAGACCTGTAGAGTGTGTTGAGGGATTGATCGCTCAAGCGGCTGTAACTGCCGCCGGTGAGTTGTGCGATTTCTTTAAGTGTGGCTTCATCGAGCTGACTGCGCACGGGTTGGCCGCTGGAATCGCGGATGAATTCTTCGGTGCCTTGTCCGTTGCGGATTTTAAGATACTCACCCTCGGGGGTGCCGATACCGATGGTATATACTTTGATGCCGCCCTTGGCGACTTCGCGGGCGGTTTCGATGGCTTGCTGCTGTTGGTCTTCGCCGTCGGTTAGGAGAATGACGACCTTAAAGTTGTTGTCCTTTGGGAAGGCCTTCGCGGCTTCACGGATGGCGCGGCCGATGTCACTGCCGCCGCGTGATAGGCTGGTATGCCCGATCGAGTCCAAATTTTCACGGAATGCTGCGTAGTCCAGTGTCGGTGGAGTTTGCAGGAAGGCATTGCCCGCAAAGACAACGAGCCCGATGCGGTCGCTTTCCAAGCGTTTGACGAGATCGATGATTGCCAGCTTCGCACGGTCCAGGCGCGTCGGGCGCAGGTCAGTGGCGAGCATACTCTTCGAGCTGTCGAGGACGAAAACGATGTCGAGGCCGCGTGCTTTGCGTTCGATCCAATCGACGCCGTATTGCGGGCGTGCCAGTGAGATGCCGATTAACGCAAGGGCTAGGAGGATCAGGCCTGCTTTAAGGAGCGTGCGTTGGTGGCTGGCTTTTTCGGTGAGTTGGTCGAGTAGGCGTGCAGCGGCAAAACGGCTGAGTAGCGCCTCGCGCCGGCGCAGGCCGAACACGAAGAGTCCCGCAAAAAATAATACGATGAGCGGGGTGACGGTGAGCCAGGTATGATTCTCAAAGGTCATGGTAGGCGGCGGTAGCGCGTGTTGCGCAAGAGTTGTTCCAAGGCGAGGAGGGCGAGCCCGAGGGCTGCTGGCCAAATGAAATACTCGGTGAAGGTTGCGTAAGAGCGCAGCTCAATGGTGGTGGTTTCGAGCTCATCGATCTCATCGTAAATACGCTCAAGATCGCCGTCTTGGGTGGCGCTGAAAAAGAGGCCGCCAGTCATTTTTGCGATTTCAGTGAGTTCGGCTTCGTCGTAGTTTGAGTTCTCGCTACGTCCGCGATAGACGGGTTTGCCCTTTTTGTCGCGCATCACTTTATTGTCGCGAGTCATCTCTGGGATGGGCACGCGGCCTTTTTGTCCGGTGGCAATCGTGTAAACTTTGACGCCGTAGCTTTTGGCCGCTTCGGCTGCACCGATGGGAGAAATGGTGCCAGAATTGTTT
Organism: uncultured Puniceicoccaceae bacterium; assembly: GCA_905479975.1. Classification (GTDB taxonomy): domain Bacteria; phylum Verrucomicrobiota; class Verrucomicrobiia; order Opitutales; family Coraliomargaritaceae; genus Lentimonas. The sequence continues at coordinate 41,992 of CAJQOS010000026.1, forward strand.
TCGCCGTCGGTTAGGAGAATGACGATGTGGCTGCGTGCTTCGTGGTCGCGCAGGCGGTTCACGCTGGCTCCCAGCGCGGTGCCGATTGCGGTGCCGCCGCCGTCGATTTCGCCGAGTTCGAGACGGTCGAGATTCTTCTTTAACCAGTCGTGGTTCAGTGTGAGTGGGCTGACGACGTAGGCATCGGCGGCAAAGGCAACGAGTGCGATGCGGTCGTAAGGACGTTTCTCAATGAATGCGCGCACCACCTTTTTAGCCGCATCCAAACGCGTAACGACATTTTCACGTGTGGAAAGATCGAGCGCACGCATGGAACCAGAAAGGTCGAGGGTGACGACGATATCGATGCCGTCGGCATCGGTGGTGTCGTTCATCTTGCCCATTTGTGGGCGGGCGAGCGCGGTGATGAGTGCGGCCAGCGCGAGGATACGTAGGCCGAATAGGAACTTCCCCGGGAGGCTGCGTCGCGAACGGCTGACTGCTTTGACCAGAGAGGTGCTGGAAAAACGCATTGCTGCTTCCGGCCCCATACGTCCTGCCCACCATGCGATAATCGGTAGTAGAATGAGTAGCAAGAAGCACTCTGGGTTCTGGAATTGGAAGAAGCTCATGACTGTGCGACCTCTGGTTGGGGAGCGTCAGAGCCTTGCTCGGATTGACGGATGAGCGTGATGGCAGATTCCGTGAGTGCGTCGCGATCAGCCTCGGTGAGTGAGGCTTGGGCGAATTTGACGCGGTCGCAGTGTTCTAAGAAGGTAGAGAGCGAGGCGCGGGCTTCGGTGTTGAGCAGTGTGTGCCCATCGAGTGCTTTGAGGAATTCGAGTGTCGTGCGGCCGAGGGCGGCGATGCCCTTGCCGGTTTCAAAATAACGCCGCAGTGCGAGTGAACTGAGCACGGCGAAACGTTCGTCGTCGCCAGCGGTGCATTCGGCAGCGGTTTTGAGTTCGGCGAATGCAGTGGTGTGGGGCTGAAGTTGTGCGGCACGGTTTCTACGTGCACGGGCGAATTGGACGATGCCCCAAGTTAGTAAGCTAAATGCGATGACCGCGAGGGCGATCATGACGCCGATTTGCCACGGCTCATAGGGCGGGATCTCGATCGGGCCACGCACATTATCCAACGACGGGCCGGGCGGCAGGTCTGGAAGCTGAGGTGTTTGTGCTGGCAGTTGTGCGAGAAACATTAGGGTTGGTTGTTGTTCGTTGTTGGTTGTTGGCTTTGGATACGCGGGGCAGCTAAAGCAGCCTATCCTTGAGGGGGGCGTTTGTTATTTGGTTTTCAGGTTTTCCGTGTTTCAGTATTTCCGTGTTTCAGGTTTTCAAAGTTTCAGCTTTTCAGAAGTTTCAGCTTTTCAGTTAGTGTCGGCTGGCGCGGCGCGCGAAAAGGTTGCGCAATGCGGGTAGGTAGGGCTGATCGGTGCTGGCTTGTATCCAGTCGAGTCCCTTCTTGCGCATGTGGGTGTTGAAGTCGCTTTGGCGCTTGCGGGCGAGGGTGGCGTAGCGATGGCGCGTCGATTTGTTGCCCGTGTCGATCTCTACCATTTCTCCGGTTTCGGCATCTTCAAGGGTGATCAGGCCGACTTCGGGTAGCTCAACCTCGCGCGGATCACTCAGTGCAATGCTGATCAAGTCATGCCGTTGGTTGGTCAGTGCGAGCGTATCGAAGAGTTCGATGGGTTCGTCGAGAAAGTCCGAGATCATGAAAACGACGGTTTTACGACGTTGCACACGATTGAGATAGTCGAGCGCAGCTTTGTGTGAAGTGCGCCGACCTTTCGGCTTGAAGAATAAAATGTCTCGGATGACGCGCAGAATGTGGCGGCGGCCTTTCTTGGGCGGGATGTAGTGCTCGACCTCGTCGGTATAGAGGAGCACGCCGACTTTATCGTTGTTCTGCGTGGCGGAAAACGCGAGCACGCTGGCGATTTCCGCGGCGCGTTCGCGCTTGCTTTGTTCGACGGAGCCGAAGACGCCCGAAGCGCTCAAATCGATCAGCAGCATCAATGTCATCTCGCGTTCTTCACGGAAGACTTTGACGAAGGGACGATCCATCTTGGCGCTGACATTCCAATCAATCGTGCGCACATCGTCGCCGATTGCGTATTCGCGCACTTCCTCAAAGTCCATGCCACGGCCCTTGAATGAGCTGTAGTAAGCACCTGTGACCGCTTCCGTCACTAGGTGGCGGGCGCGGATCTCAAGGCGGCGAACTTTTTTGATGATGTCGGAAGTGTTCACAGGGGAATTAAGAATTAGGAATTAGGAATTAGGAGATGGGAGATGGGAGACTTGAGGGCTGAGATTTGAGGGGGGGGGGAAGTTGGAAGTTAGAATTGAGAAGTTTGGGAGCTTAGGTGGCGTGTTGGTTCTTAATCTCCGCGTTGGCGGTGCGTCGTCCATAACTCCTAATTCTTAATTCCTAACTCTTAATTCGTCACAGCAATCTTCGAAGCCGTCGTTGTCCCTAAGGGACCGCGACGGCTTCGAAGATTGCTGTGACAAGGTCTTCGCTGGTGATTTCTTCGGCTTCGGCCTCGTAGCTGGGGATCACGCGGTGGCGTAATACGTCCATGCCGATTTCTTTAATGTCCTGTGGGATCACATAGGAGCGACCTTGCATCAGCGCCCATGCTTTGGCAGCCAATGTCAGGCTGATCGTGGCACGGGGGCTGGCACCAAATTGAATATATTGACCGAGCTTGAGCTTGAAATCTTCTGGGTTACGTGTGGCGAGTATCAGATCGACGATGTAGTCGCGGATCTTCGGATCGACGTAGACATCGTTCACATGCTTGCGCGCCTCTTGGATGGCTTTGAGTGTGGTGACGGCGTTGACGCTCAGGTTCGGATCAGTCGAAGCCATGCGGTCAAGAATCTCGCGCTCTTCGGTTTTGCTTGGGTAGCCGACTTTGAGTTTCAGCATGAAACGGTCCACCTGCGCCTCGGGCAGCGGATAGGTGCCTTCTTGGTCGATCGGATTCTCCGTGGCCAGCACGAGGAACGGCTCCGGCAGAGGATATGTGGTATCGCCGATCGTGACTTGGTGCTCCTGCATCGCTTCGAGCAGCGCACTCTGCACCTTTGCAGGTGCGCGGTTGATTTCGTCGGCCAGCACCAGGTTGGCGAAAATCGGCCCCTTGCGTGTGTGGAAGGTGCTGTCTTTCGGGCTGTAGATCAGCGTGCCGATGACGTCTGCCGGCAGCAAGTCGGGCGTAAACTGTATGCGCTTGAAGTCGGCGTCCGTGGCACTGGCCAATGTGCGGATGCTCAAGGTCTTGGCCAGCCCGGGAACACCTTCGAGTAGCACGTGGCCATTTGCGAGCAGGCCAACGAGTAGGCGATCGACGAGGTAATGCTGGCCGACGATCACGCGGCCGATCTCCTCACGTAGGGTGGGGATCCACGCGATGGCGGCTTCGAGGGCTTCGGTGTTGGGAGGTGTGATGGTTGAGGATTCTTGGCTCATAGTAAAGTAATGGAAATTGGTAAAACGACTAACGGCAGGACATCAATGACAAGCCTTCCTGCAAGAGGTTTCCTTGAAAATAAAGAGAAATTGCATTTGAATACAAGGTGTGCCTTATTGTCCCACATGCCCGCAACGATATTGATAGTCGATGACGAAAAGAACACCCGCGAAGGCCTGAGCCTCGCTTTGGAAGAGGACTACGAGGTCTATCTGGCCTCTGGTGCGGAAGAGGCGTTTAATTTGATGGAGGCGGAGACCTTTGACGTGGTCTTGACCGATCTGAGGATGGCGGGGCAGTCCGGCCTGAAGGTGATCGACCACGCCATTGCATTGCCGAATCACCCGATCTGCATCATGATGACGGCTTACGGAAATGTAGAAACTGCGGTCGAAGCGATGCGTCGCGGAGCTTTTGACTTTTTGACTAAGCCGGTGAGTTTGGAAAAGCTGGAGATTATCATAAAGCGCGCGCTGCAATCGCGGACGATTGCGGCCGAGAATGTGGTGCTGCATGAGCGTTTGGATAAGAAATACAGCTTCGGAGGGATTGTGGGTAATTCGCCAGGGCTGACTGATGTGTTGGACAAGGTGAAACTGGTCGCGCCATCGCGAGCGACCGTGTTGCTGGAGGGGGAGACTGGCACGGGTAAGGAGTTGATTGCGCAGGCGATCCACCAGAATAGCACGCGTGCTCGCAAGCCCTTCGTGCCGGTGCATTGCGCGGCGCTGGCGGCGAACCTGTTGGAGAGTGAACTTTTCGGCCATGAGAAGGGCGCGTTTACCGGCGCGACCGAGCGGCGTATCGGACGCTTCGAGGCTGCCGACGGTGGCACCCTGTTTCTAGATGAAATCGGTGAGATCGATGCCTCCACGCAGGTGAAGCTGCTGCGCTTCCTAGAGACGCGTAGTTTCGAGCGTCTTGGTAGCTCCAAGCCAGTGGACATCGATGTGCGCCTCGTTTGCGCGACCAATCGTGACCTCACTGCGATGTCGAAGACTGGTGAGTTTCGCGAGGATTTACTTTACCGGCTCAACGTGGTGACGATTCATCTGCCCGCGCTCCGGCATCGGCAGGAAGATCTGATCATATTGCTGAACCACTATATCAAGGAGTTCAGTGATGAAAACGCCGTGGCGCCGGTTCGTTTGACCGAGGGCGCGCTGGATGTGTTGCGAGCGTATCGTTGGCCGGGCAATATCCGTGAGCTGCGCAATTTTTGTGAGAACATCGTCGTGCTCAAGCGAGGCAGTGAAGTGACCGAGTATGATCTCGATCCGAAGTATCAGGCGCAGGAGGGCGGCTCTCCTGTTTCGGAGGTCGTTGCTTCCAGTTCCACATTGAGCAAAGAGGAGAGCGAAAAGCGGCTGTTACGCAACGCACTCATCAAAGCCAGTGGCAATCGCACGCGTGCCGCCGAGTTGATGGGGATTAGTCGCCGGACTTTACATCGGAAGCTCATTCAGTGGCCCGAGTTGGACGTGGAGAAGTGACGTCAAACACCGGCGATTGGTGATTAAGCTTAGGGTTTGACTCTCTTTAAGTGTCCGTCAGAAATGTGAACACCTCATTTTTTCATTAATATCCCGGATTCAGTTCACTTTTATTATGCTTTCACGTCTTTCCTTGTTTTTTCTAGCCGCTGCAGTGGTGGCGCCCGTTGGTGCCGAAGAAATCCGTATCGCGGCCTCCGATCTCTTGGCAGACTTCATTACTGAGCCATTGCAAGCTTACGGCAAGGAGCACTCGATTGAGTTCGCGATCGATAGTATCGGTAGTTTGCCTGCGCTGGATCGTTTGCGCTCCGATGAAATTGATTTGGCGATTATTGCCGTGCCGGAAAATACCGAAGTGCCGCGCGACGAATTTAAAACATACCCCTTTGCCTATGACGTTGCTGTGGTTGCGGTCAATGAGAGTAATCCGATCGATGAAATCAGCATGGGGCGTTTGGGGGGTATTTTCGGATCCGACGAGGAGTTGGACTACACTTCTTGGGGCGATATGGGGCTCTCCGGTTGGGGGAATCGCTCGATTAAGGCTTTAGCTGGGCAGACTGACGAAAGTATCTCGCTCGAATTATTTAAATTCTCGGTCCTTCGCGGAGGACAGATGAAAACGACTGTCGCGGAGGTGAAGGATTCCGAGGTCGAAGAGTTGCTTCAGTCTGATGCGGCTTCGATTGCAATTATGCCACGTTTGCCAACAAGCAAGAAGGTCAAGGCACTGATGATTTCCAGCGAGGCGGATGGTCCTGCATTTGGCCCGACGGATGATAATGTTCACTATGGTGACTATCCCATCCGCTTGGCATTCTACATCGTTTACAACGGTCGCGACGAAGCACGAATCCAAGAATTGCACCGTGTATTGATGGGTGACGAGGTCGCCGAGGCGTTGCGTGAGAACTACTTATTTGCGTTGCCTGATACCGTGCGCCGCAAGCTGACGATTGATTTAGATCTCGGAAATTAAATTTTCTCAAAAACGCATTGACAGAGAGGTCGAATTTACGATTCTTTGCGACTTCTTCCAAGAAGCGAGCGTAGCTCAATTGGTAGAGCACCACCTTGCCAAGGTGGATGTCGAGAGTTCGAACCTCTTCGCTCGCTCCATTTTTTAAACCCCCAGTCCAAGCGACTGGGGGTTTTTTATTGCAACGAAGAAGCCACAAAAAAGGCCGCCCTTTTCGGGGCGGCCTTTTGTATTCAAATGATGGCTACGGACTAGAGTAGTTCTTTAGCGACGGCTGCGACGTTGTCAGCTGTCATGCCTAGCTCGACCATGACGGTGTCGCCTGGTGCTGAGATGCCGAAGCGATCGATGCAGACTGTCTTGCCAGTGAGGCCGACATACTTGCCCCATGTTGCAGAGACGCCTGCTTCAACGGCAACACGCTTAGTGCAGCTCAGAGGAAGGACGCTTTCGATGTAGTCGGCGGATTGACGCTCAAAGCGCTCGAAGCAAGGCAGGGAGACGACGCGGACGCCTGCTCCGATTTGCTCGGCTGCACCGAGTGCGTGCTGCACTTCAGAGCCTGTTGCCATGATGATCAGCTTCAGCTCGCCGGTTTCCTGCTTCGCGATGTAGCCACCCTTGAGTGTGCCTTCGCGACGGTCGGCTGCGCTGACGCCTTGGTTGGCGGGCACGTTCTGACGTGTGAGGATGAGGGCCGTTGGGCCGTCTTTGCGAAGTGTTGCGGCTGCGAAGGCTGCTGCAGTTTCTTCGGCATCAGATGGGCGGATGACATCGACATTTGGGATGACGCGCAAGCCACTGACAGTTTCGACTGGCTGGTGGGTTGGGCCGTCTTCGCCAACACCTACAGAGTCGTGCGTGAAGATGTAAGTCACAGGAAGTTTAGCGAGGCCAGCGAGACGAATCGCTGGGCGAAGGTAGTCGGCAAATACGAGGAACGTCGCGCCGCTTGGGCGGAAGATGCCGTCGTATGCGATGCCATTGCAGATCGAGCCCATTGCGTGCTCACGGATGCCGAACCAGATGTTACGACCTCCGAAGTTTTCAGCGGAGAAGTCGCCACCATCCTTGATGTAGTTCTTAGTCGAACCGTAAAGGTCGGCAGAACCGGTGATGAGTTGTGGCACTTCCTTGGCAACGGCATTGATTACGGCACCGCCTGTGGCGCGTGTGGCTCCACCTTCGTCAGCTTTGAATTCTGGAATACGGTTGAGTAGATCGGCTGGGACTTCGTCGTTCACGTGGCCTTCGAGTTCGGCAGCGAGTGCTGGGTTGGCTGTGCTCCATGCGGCGTAAGTCGCTTCCCATGCTTCGAATGTGCTCTTACCAGCTGCGGCAACTTCAGCGAAGTGTGCGCGGACTTCAGGGGAGACGTAGAAAGTCTCTTCTGGCAGGCCGAGGCCTTGGCGTGCGGATGCTGCGAATTTTGCGCCGCCTTCGCCGTGACCGGCTGCAGTGCCTGCGACTTCTGGGATGCCTTTACCAATGGTGGTCTTCGCGATGATGACTGTTGGTTTGCCGTTGTCGTTGGACTTGGCGTGTGCGACGGCTTCCTTGACTGCGGTCAAGTTGTGACCGTCGATGGTGATTGCGTCCCAGTTCTGGGAGATGAAGTAGGACTCAGCATCTTCGCTCTGTGACTGTGTGGCCATCGCGTCGAGTGTGACGTCGTTGGAATCATAGATGAGGATGAGGTTATCGAGTTTGTTGTGCCCCGCGAATGCGATGGCTTCTTTGGCGACACCTTCTTGGAGGCAACCGTCGCCATTGAGTGCGAAGATGTGCTGGTTAAAAATCGTGTGGTCTGCGGTGTTGAACTTCGCTGCGGCGCGCTTGCCAGAGAGCGCATAGCCGACTGCATTACCGATACCTTGGCCGAGTGGGCCGGTGGTGGCTTCGACGCCGACGGTGTCGCCGAACTCAGGGTGACCCGGTGTTTCGGAGCCGAGCACGCGGAAGTTTTTCACTTGCTCAAGGGAAAGATCATAGCCGGCGATGTGCAGCCATGAGTAGATAAACATGGAGCCGTGGCCACCGGAGAGCACGAAGCGGTCGCGGTTGAGCCACTTGGGAGCGGCTGGATTGTAACGCAGGCCGCCGTCGCCGAAAAGAACCGCGCCGATTTCTGCGCAACCGAGTGGAAGGCCTAGGTGGCCGGAGCTACAGGCGTGGATTGCATCGATCGCAAGTCCGCGCGCTTGATTCGCTGCTTGAGTGAGAGTTTCAGCTTTGGATGGTGTCGCTGTGTTCATAAGTGTATGTGTTTGAGACGTGTGTGCGCCGAGTTCTGCGTTGTTGAAAAGCAAGCACGATGTCCCGCTGCTGGGGAATGGAAAGGAAAAATCAGTGTTTCTGTATGAATTCTTCATTTTACAGTCATGCATAATTTGAATTCGAAACTCGACTCAGGCTCTGGCAAACGCTTATTCCAGTGGCATGACACACGAAGAATTAGAACAGGGCACTGCCCTTAATCTTGATTTTACTAAGCTGCGTAAGGTGGCAAATTGCGGTGCGGATGTGCTGCCTGCGATTGCTCAGGACGCGAAAACAGGCGAAGTGCTGATCGTTGGTTATGCGAATGAGTTGGCGCTGCAGACTGCGCTGGAGTGCGGCATGGCGACTTTCTGGAGCACGAGCCGCAATGAGTTGTGGATCAAGGGTAAGACCAGTGGGGACTACCTGAAGATTGAGGATATCCGTATTAATTGTGAGCAGAACTCGATTCTGTATTCGGTCACTCCTGCGGGCAAGGGCGCGTGCCATACGAAGAATCAGGCCGGCATCGCTCGTTCGGGTTGCTACTACCGCCGCTTGAAAGAGGACGGCTCTTTGGAATACGTTGATCCGGCTCAGGTCTAGACTTTGAGTGTAGTGGAGTCCGCGAAGCGGTTCCGATCTGTGCGGTGCCTCGGTTGATGCGCTCGCCTACCAAGGGCTGAGCACTTCGTCGGTGATCTTTCTGGCCATTTCTCGTGCCAGCTGAGTCATCGCTTGGCGTTCACTCTGCTGGTAAGAGATGATTTCACCCTCGCTGTAAGGGTTGCCGATGTAGGCATGTGTGGTGGCCTGAATCGGGCGCTCCTTAAACAAGTAATCTCCTTTGGTTTGATTGTAGAGGGAGACCTCGGCTGTGAGCGTAATATCGAAGTCGTTGGCGATGACGGTGTCTTGGCTGTTACGTGCTCCGGCGCTGCGGTCGTATTTGGTCAAGTCGACTAGGAGCACGGCATCGGCTTCCTCTTCGCTGGCGACTAGTTTGACGCGTGCATCGTGAATGAAGGTTTCGCGTATTTGAGCACTGACGATCGGCTGTGCTTGAGGCGCGAAGCTGTGGTTCGTCGTGGGTTTGATGTAGATCGATTTGAAGGGGATTTCCGCAGACGAACCGAGCTTGTAGTTGGCGCAGCCGCTAAACAGGCCCAGCACAACGATGGCGGTGAGGCCGATGAGGGCGCGGACGAGTGAATTCTGGGACGTCGTGTTCATGGGTGGCTGACTTAAAGTGTATGTGGATTATTCGGCTCTCAATAGCTTGCGAAGGATGCTGGCTTTATTGGTCGGGCGAACGCCCGCGTCGATATCTGCGATGCGTAGGCTGGCTTCTTCAGCAGCATCAGAGTCTGGTTCGATGGTGATCGCTTCGTTGTAGAAGACGAGGGCGGCAGTGTTATTGTTGCGGAAGTAGTAATAGAAGTCACCGAGGTTGAGACGGCTGCTGGCAAGCAGATTCTCCATCGTTTTGAGGTTGGCTTCGACTTCGCCAGTGTAGCTGCTTGTCGGAAAGAGGATAAGGAAATCTTCGTAGTAACTGATCGCGCGGCGAGTGGAGCCTTGGTCATACTCGTAGCCTTGGACGAGGTCGGAGTAGGTTTGCGCCAAGTTGTAGTAGGCGTCTGGTGCGAGCATGCTTTGCGGGTAATAGTTGATCAGTCGATCCAGTGCATCGATCGCCTGTTCTGAGTCTTCAGTCTTTTCGGAGACGAGTGCCACGTTCATGAGCGCGAGTGGCGCGTAGTCGCTATAGGGTGCATTGATGACGATCTGCTCAAATTGCTTTGCGGAGGTGCCGTATTGTGTGAAGCCGGGGAAGACCCAGAGGATGCGACCCCGTGCGCCTTCCATCAGTGCAGTGGCGCAATCAAATTGATCGGCGATGACGCGGTCGAATTTTTCGTAGTCGGCGTGTTTGGTGATGACATCTTGTAAGTCGTCAAAGCCCTTCGTCCAGCGCTCCTTTTCCATGTAGATGCTGGCGCGTAGCGTGAGCGCCTCTGCGGTGGAGCTGGATGCTGGGTATTTCTTGATGACTTTTTTGAGCGTGCGTCGCGCGGAACTCAATTTACCTGCGTCATATTTTTCTTTGGCGACGGTGAGTAGCTCGGCTGCTGCGTCTTGGACTTCGCTGCTGGCGTCGATACTATTTGATTCACTGCTACCTCCAAACCAATTGAATGGGTTCAGGGAGAGTGCATTCACTGTGGGGGCCATGAGGAGCCCAAGTGCGAGTAGGAGAGGGAATGAGCGATGCATAAAAGTTACTGCCATTTGATCAGTGTTGAAGCCCAGGTCAAGCCAGCCCCGAATGCTACGAGGAGGATGAGGTCGCCGGACTTGATGCGCCCTGCGCGGAAAGCTTCGTCCAGTGCGATGGGCACTGATGCGGCGGAGGTGTTGCCGTAACGATCCAAATTGTTGTGGAATTTGTCCATCGGGATCTTCAGGCGCTTGGCTAGGCTATCGATGATGCGCATGTTCGCTTGGTGCGGAATCACAAGGGTTAAATCTTCCGATGTGTAGCCCTGCTGCTCGATGATGTCTGTGCTGGCTTGGCCCATCACGCGCACGGCGGATTTGAAGATCTCTTTGCCGTTCATTTTCAGGAAGTGCTGACGGTTGGCGATGGTTTCTGTGGATGCGGGCATGGCGGAACCACCGGCGGGTTGCTGTAGTAGGCTGGGGTTGGAGCCGTCCGCTCCGCTGATCGCGCCCAAAATGCCGACTTTATCGGTCGTGGCCTCGTTGCTGAGAATCGCTGCGCCGGCACCATCGCCAAACAATACGCAGGTCGTGCGGTCTTCGAAGTCGAGGATGCCGCTCATTTTCTCGGCGCCGATCACGAGTGCCTTGTTGAAATTGCCGGAGAGCAGCATCGAGTTAGCGACGCTGAGAGCATAGACGAAGCCTGAGCAGGCTGCCTGCATATCGAAGGTGGTGACGTTGGGCAGCCCTAGTTTGCTCTGCACGAGGCAGGCGGTGGAGGGGAAGGGCATGTCGGGGGTCATTGTGGCAACGATGATCAAGTCGATTTCGCTGCGTTCGATGCCTGCTGCGTCGATGGCGCGGTCGGCTGCGATGCATGCCATGTCGCTGGTGCTTTCATCCTCGGCTGCAAAGTGGCGGGCGCGGATGCCGCTGCGGCTGCGTATCCATTCGTCGGATGTTTCGACAGTCTTCGCCAGATCGTCATTGGTCACGATGTTTTTAGGCGCGTAAGAACCGGTGCCGAGAATAGTGACAGACTGTGTTTGGCTAGACATGAAAAGTGGAGGTGCTCTGTTTTTCAGAGTGTGCCGGAGTGACTAAGGGGCGTTCTCTGTATCGGAGTTGGTGATCAATACATTAGCTTGATTGATTTCACTGCCGATGGAGTCAATCATATCATGCGTAACGACCTCTTTTGCGATGCGCAGGGCGTTCGCGATTGCGACGTAATTGGAAGATCCGTGAGATTTTAAAATGTTACCGCGTAGGCCGAGGAGGGGCGCGCCGGCGTGTTGATCGGGGCCGAGGCGGGTCTTCATATCCTTGAACGCGGATTTGGAGAGCACGGCGCCGATTTTACGTTTTACGTTGCGCACGAGTGCTTCGCGTAGGGTGCTACCAATGAAGCCAAAGAGCGCTTCGCTTGATTTGAGCACGACGTTACCTACGAATCCGTCGCACACGACGACATCGACATCGCCGTCAAAGAGTTGGAAGCCTTCGATCGGGCCGACGTAGTTGATCACGCCGTTCACTTGTTGGAGTAACGGATGTGTCGTATTGGTTAAGGTGTTACCCTTACCTTCTTCGGTGCCGATGGTCAGCAGTGCGACGCGAGGATTGCTGATGTTGAGCGCGGCTTTGGCGTAGTTCGCTCCGAGGATCGCATTGTGCACTAGGTTTTCTGGCGTGGATTCTGGGTTCGCGCCGACATCTGTTAGGACGAACGGATTCTTCTTGCTCGGCACGATGATGCCGAGTGCTGGGCGATCCACCCCAGGGATCTGGCGCAGGCGTAGTGTGCCGCCGGCCATGAGTGCGCCGGTGTTGCCGCAACTGATCATGGCATCGGCTTGCTGGTCTTTAAGCAGCCCGAGGGCCTTGACCATCGACGAGTCTTTTTTGCTCTTGAGCGCTTGGATCGGCTTTTCATCCATCCCGATCACTTGAGTGGAGTGGATGATGTTGATTCGATCTGAGTAAACGTCGAGTTTGCGGACTTTTAACAGTCGCTCAAGCAAGCGTTGGTTGCCAACGAGTGTGAAGTTGCAATCCAGCTTCAGCTCTTCGATGGCATAAAAAAGCCCACGGATAAACTCAGTGGGCCCTTTGTCTCCGCCCATGGTGTCGACTGCAATGGTGCAGTTGACTGCGCTAGCGCCCATAGGTGGTTCGAAATATACGGTGTGACTGGTTACGCGAGGCTTAGACTTCTACGTCAAGCACTTGGCGTCCGCGATAGAGTCCGTTGGCCGGGTTCACGCGGTGTGGGCGGAACAGTGTGCCGTCCTGTGGGTCTTTTGCCAGTTGTGGCAATTGATAAGTAACTGCACCACGGCGTTTACGGCTGCGTTGCTTGGATTGTTTACGTTTTGGCTGTCCCATGAGATTTGTTTGCTTAGATGAAAATGATTAGACGTGCGATGTCTTCTAAAGGCCGCGGATTAAAGAGCCTAAAATCGCCCCGTCAAGTATTCAATCAGGTTAATTTATCTTAAATTATGCAAGCTTTAGGAGCTCGCTGACCAGTTTGTTGATGCCTGCTTCGGCTTGGAGGATGTTTTCGGCCTGCATGTAGGCTGGGGTGGTGACGACGCGGTTTGCGGTATCGACGACGACCTCATTGACTGGGCAGTTGATGTGTGTCGCACCTTTGCTTTCGAGGATCGCAGCGGTGTCAGCGTCGTTGCCGATGGTGAGGCGCACCTGATTGGCGCCCAGTGCGGATGCCGCGAGTGCTGGAGCGATGCACATGAAGCCGAGTGCTTTGTGTGCCTGATGCGCGTCCTGGATGAAGCTATGGATGATTGGGTCGATGTCGTAGGCCTTGCCGTCGAAGGCGAGGCTGGATAGATTTTTTGCCACTCCGAAGCCGCCGACGAAGATGATGGCATCGAGTTCGCTCAGTCTAAGCTCATCCATGCGCTTGATCTCGCCACGAGAGATGCGTGCGGCTTCTTCGAGCACGTTTCGGTCTTCGTCTTCGATTTCTTCACCTGTGGCATGGTTGATGACATGGCGCTGTGTGATATCTGGTGCGGCGCAGGTGACTTTGGCTCCAGCGCGTGCGAGTGCGAGCAAGGTGAGCACGGACTCGTGGATTTCAGCGCCATCGAAAACGCCACAGCCAGAGAGAATGACGGCTACTTTTGCTTTATTTTGCATGTGATCAGCAGTTTGAGTTTTTAAGGTTCTAGACTTCCACTTGCTCCACGATTTCGAGGTCGTAGCCATCTAAGCCGATGACTTTGCGGGTGGTGCTTGAGAGTAACCGGATTTTTTTGAGGCCGAGGTCGACCAGGATCTGTGCGCCGATGCCGTAGTCACGGAAGTCCATCTTTGTCGGGCCTACGTCCTTGAGCTCGGTTTTGTGGGCGCCTTCGATCACGCGCACGCCGCCTTGTGGTTGCTCGATGTAGATGAGTGCGCCGTGCTGTGCTTCAGCGATTTTTTGCATGGCAGAGGTGAGCGAGCTATAGCCGCCGAGTTCCTTGGAGCGGAAGATGTCTGTTAGCAAATTCTCGCTTTGCACGCGCACCAGTGTTGGCTCGGCGTTGAGTTCACCCATGCTGAGTGCGATGTGCTGACGATCATCGAGCACGCTGCGGAAAATATGCAGATCAAAGGTGCCGAATTCGGACTCGAAGGGACGTGTCAACACGCGCTCGACGAGTCGGTCGCGAGTGTGGCGATACTCGATCAGATCCGCGATCGAGATCATCTTCAGATTGTGCTTCTTCTTGTATTTGATCAGGTCTGGCACGCGTGCCAAAGTGCCGTCTTCGTTGAGAATCTCGCAAATCACGCCACTGGGGTGGAGGCCTGCGAGTTGTGCGAGGTCGACTGCGGCTTCGGTGTGGCCTGCGCGTTGTAGCACGCCGCCGGGGCGGGCGCGCAGCGGGAATACGTGGCCCGGTTGCACTAGCATGTCGGGGTGTGAGGTCGGGTCTGACAGGATGCGAATCGTCTCTGCTCGGTCGTAGGCGCTGATGCCTGTGGTAATGCCTTCAGCGGCATCGACGGAGATTGCGAAGTCGGTCTGGTGGGACTCGCGGTTTTCAGAGGCCATCGGGCTGATGCCGAGGCGGCGAAGCTGATGGCCGAGCATCGGCACGCAAATCAGGCCGCGGGCGTGGAGCGCCATTTGGTTGACCGCTTGCGGGGTCACCTTTTCGGCAGCCATGATCAAGTCGCCCTCGTTTTCACGCGACTCATCGTCGGTTACGATTACCATTTTACCGTCCGCGATATCGCGGATGGCGGATTCGATGCTGTCGAAGGCGTCTGAGTGCTGTGCCGTAGTCATTGCGGCAAAATAGGGTGAATCGCTTGCGAGTCCAGTCCTAGCTTTAATAAAAATGGCCCTCCGGTTCAACCGGAGGGCCATCGTATTCATTTAAGAATGATTTAGAGCTACGCAGCAGTTGCTAGCTTCTTTCTGTGCTGCAATGCGATGAATCCGTAAACTGCGATGATCACAAAGCAGAGAGCGACTAGGAAGAACGAGCCGCGTGTCGCGCTAGTTCCCATAAATGTGTCGAGGTCGAGCACTTGTCCTTGGAATCGAGTCATGAACACACCGCCGACGATCGCGAAGATCAGTCCGGCAGAACCCAACTTGGCATCTTCGCCAACGCCACCGAGAGCCAGACCGTAAATGGTCGGGAACATCACTGACATAAAAGCAGAAACGAGAACCAAGGAGTATAGACCGGTGAGGCCTTGGAGGTAAATCGCGCCGAGTGTGGCTGTAATCGCACCTGCACTCAGGAGCATGAGTAGTGTGCTTGGGCAGATATACTTAAGGAAGTATGTGAAGACGAAGCGGCACAACAAGAAGATGACCATTGCCATGATGTTGAAGTTCTGGGCGGTCGCTTTATCGATCCCCAATTCGTTTTCGGCATATTGGATGATGAAGGTCCATGTCATGATTTGTGCGCCGACGTAAAATGTCTGTGCAATCACGCCGCCGACATACATTGGGTTCGTGAATAGGCGCTTCACCGTGCGACCGAAGTGCACGTCATGATCCGCATCCGGCGGGCTGGTGTGCGGCAGCTTGTTGAGCAAGAAAATCACCAGCACGACGAGCACGATCCCGCCGATGACGGTGTAAGGCATCGCTACCAGCTTTAAGTCGTTTTGTTGTAACTCGCGGTGAGTCATGCCTTGGAAACTTGCGATTTTGCCGTCCTTGAAATCTTGTAGCGCGGTTGCTGCCGCATCGACGCCGACTTCATCGACGTAGGCTTTAACCTCTGCATCGTAGACACGCTCACGAGGTTTTGACTGAAGGAAGGAAGGGATGTTATATTCGGATTGAACCACTTCCACTGTCTGCAAATCTGCAGCGTAACCGTTCACGTCGTTTTTGAAGTCCTCCACTTGAATCGCGGAAAGAATCACGGTTCCGGCGATGAACATGCCGGTCAATGAACCCATCGGGTTGAACGCTTGAGCCAAGTTCAAGCGGCGTGTGGCCGTTTCGGAGGGACCCATCGATAGGATGTATGGGTTTGCGGTGGTTTCGAGGAAAGCCAGGCCAAAGGTCAGAATATACAGCGCGATAATGAACAAGTTGAAATTCGCTCCGGCAGCAGCGGGGATCGAAAGTAAGGCTCCAGCTGCGTAAAGCGACAGTCCGACGCAAATGCCGGACTTGTAGGAGAAACGGCGAATGAAGATGGCAGCGGGCAACGCCATGGTCGCATAGCCACCGTAGAATGCCATTTGCACCCAGGTGCTTTGCGCATTGGTGATGACGAATACATCTTTAAAGACGGCAACCAGCGGGTTTGTTACATCGTTGGCGAATCCCCAGAGCGAGAATAGTGTCGTCACCAATATAAAGGAGACGAGGTATTTGCGGGGTATAACGGGTATATTGTCAGTTTGACTCATATTAATTGTCTTAGGTTGGGTGTCATGCGTCTCATCGTTGAGGCACATGATGTTTTGTAGATATATGTGGTAGGCTAGGGAGCGCCTTTGTTTGTGTCGCGGGGATCGGGTCGTTAGACCTGTGTATAAGCAGTCCATTATACGCTATTCGGTCAATATTGGAATGGTGATAAATTGCTGTCGTATGGATATAATTGACCGCCTTCGAGTTGGCGTTGTTGGTGTGGCACAAAAAAACCTGAGGCTTTAGGAAGCGCTCAGGCTGTAAGTGTTCGCTACGTCTACTCGTGACGTGCGGAACGTTGATTTAGGCCCTTATGCGTCGCATTTAGGGCATGTGCCTTGGCCGCCACCGTTGCCTTTCGGGCCGCCTTTGTTGCCTCTGCCACGTTTTTGATGTGCGGCTTTGAGCTCTTCTTTGGTGATTTGGCCGTCGCCGTCTGCGTCGATCTTATCGAAGTTTTCGGCGAGTCGTTTCGCCTCGGTGCCTTCGACTTCTTCACGTGAGAGTTGCCCGTCGCCGTTGCTGTCGGCATTATTGAAACGCTCGCCGCGTTCTTGTTGGCTTGGCGGGCCTTTGCGTTGACCGTCTTGATCGCCGCCGACCGATCTGCCTTCGGCTTGAGCGAGTGCAGGGATGAGGAAGGCCGCGAGTGCTGTGAGGAGGAGTGTCTTGAATTTCATGATGTGTATTTTTTTATGTGGTTTCGCAGCGTTTGGTTGGCTGCTTAACACATACATCGTGACGGCTCGCTGAAAAGTTTCAGCGAGTTTTTTATTCAGTCGAAGCGGCATCTTGCCGCTTGGTTATTTGACGGCCAAGCGGCTGGAGGAAAGCTTCTGCTTTCACTCGGGCTACGCTTTCAGCCCTTCAGTAATCGCGGCATTTTGCAGCTCGTTGATCTCTTTAATGCCTTTGGCTCCGAGGTCGAGTAAGGCATCGAGCTCGTCGCGTGTGAAGGTGGCCTCTTCGCCGGAGCTTTGCACTTCGACGAACTTGCCGCTGCCTGTCATGACGAGGTTGGCATCGACGGTAGCGTCTTTGTCCTCTGGGTAGTTGAGGTCGAGCACGGGTGTGTTTTCGAATACGCCTACGGACACGGCGGCGACGGATTCGGTGAAAGGATTTTCGGCGAGCTCACCGTTGGCGATCAGTTTTTGAATCGCGATCTGTGCGGCAACATAAGCGCCGGTGATGGAGGCGGTGCGGGTGCCGCCGTCGGCTTGCAGCACGTCGCAGTCGATCCAGATCGTCTTACCTGTGAGCTTTTTGAGGTCGAACACGGCGCGGAGCGAGCGGCCGATGAGGCGCTGGATCTCGATGGTGCGTCCGTCGGCTTTGCCAACGCTGATGTCGCGGCGCTTACGGTCGAGTGTGCTGTAGGGAAGCATTGAATACTCGGCAGTCATCCAGCCGCCTTCGACTTTTTGGGCGCGCATCCAGCCGGGCACGCGGTTATCGATCGAAGCGGCGCAAATCACGCGTGTGTCGCCGAAGCTGACGAGCACGGAGCCGAGCGCGTGCGGCGCGATGCCAGTTTCGAAGCTGATCGAGCGAAGTTCGTCGATGGCGCGGTTATCAGGACGGGCGAAGGGAGTGGTTGTTTCGTTGGACATTAAAATAGTGAATTCGGCTGCGCCGAGAGTGACGCCTGCGGCGAGTGAGAGTGAGAGTGAGAGTGAGAAGAGTGAGACGCTTAGGCCTCTGCTTGCTTGTTGGTCAGTGCGGGTAAATAGCGTTCACGGGCGAGGCGCCAGAAGATTAAGAAGAAGGCGGTGAGTGGAATGGCGAGCACCATGCCCATGATGCCGCCGAGGGCGACGCCCCAGAAGAAGATCGAGAAGATGATGAGCATCGGTCCCATGCCGGTTTTGTCGCCCATGATGCGCGGTGTGAACCAATAATCGGTGAGGAGCTGGCCGATGATGAAGACGATGGCGCAGAGCCCGATCAAGGTCGTGCCGCCTCCGTCTTGGAAATAGGCGAGTGGCAGGACGGTGATGATGCCGAGCATGGTGCCGAGGTAGGGGATGATGTTGAGCAGTCCGAGAATGATTCCGAGCACGATGCCGAATTTGAGCCCGACGAGTCCGAACCCGATCGCGAGCACAATGCCGAGTAGTAGGCCGATAATGATTTGCCCGCGGAAGAATGCGATGAGGATGTCACTGAATTGGCGGCAGAGAAAGACGATGTCATCACGGCGTTTATCGGGAAAGAAACTCAGTTGCTTCTCCAGATCATTCCATATGTTACGATCACCATTGAGGATAAAGAACAGATAGACGGGGATGATGGCGTAGGCTGCGATCTTTCCAAAAAAACTGCCGATGAAGCCGCCAATAGAGCCGCCGATGATGCCGACTTTTTCCGGTAAGGTCTTGAGCGCACTGGTGATCGTGTCGGAGTGAGTGGCGACGATGTTTTGCACGTATTCATCGGGCGCCTGACCGAGTTTGAGGTGTAACCATTGCCACGCTGCGGGGGTCTTCTCTTGTAGGAATAGATAGAAGTTGTCGCGTATGGTCGGCACCGCCTCGATGAATTCTGTGATTTGACTGAATAATATCGGGAGTAGTAGTGCCGTGGTGGTCGCGATGGCGAGCAGCACCAATAAGTAGAGTAGGGCGATGCCTTGCGTCTTGGAGAGCCGTGTATGTTGCTCGCATAGCGTGATGATCGGGCGCAGGAGCGTGGCGGTGATCGCGGCGATGACGAGCGGCAGGAGCACGTCTTTGAAGGTGTGGATGAATTGCTGTAGCGCGACGAAGAGTGCGAAGGCCGTCGCGATGAGCAGGATCAAGGCGAGGGCAGTCGCCCCTGCGGCAATGATTCGTTTCTGGGCGGGGGATAGGGTGGTCGATTGTGATTCAGACATAGCGTTTTGTGTGTGAGGGAAACATGTAGCGGACTACGTTTGGAATGTCGAGCGTCAGAATTGGTGAAGGAGAAGTGATATACTGGCGCGCATGATGATTTGTGAAAAGTGTAGTCGGCTTCCTTTAGGTGGCCGACCGACACGGCCATTTTTGTCTGTTCCTCAATTGGAGAAACACAGACAAGAATGTCTGTATCACTTTGCGCACAAAAAAACGGCGGACATTGCTGTCCGCCGTTTGTGTCAAGTTGTTGTGCGCTGAAAAAAGACAGGACGTAGGTCCGCCGGAGATGGCGAAGCAATGTCTGTGTCACTTTTTGTAGAAAACCTTACTCAGGCTTCTTGAAACGACGTGCCGGTTTCTTCACTGGAGTGAAGTCCTTGTTGCCACCACCGCTAAAGCCGCCGCCACCTTCGCCGCCAGCACTGTGACCGCCGCCGAATTTGCTTTTGGTCTTGAAGGGGCGCTTTGGACGTTCGCCGCCTTCGTTCCATGAGCGATTGCCGCCGCCACCGTTGTCATTGCCACGGTTACCTTGGTAGCCACCGCCACCACGGTTGTCGTTGCCGCGCTCGCCGCCACGGTTATCGTTGCCACGGTAGTTGCCTCCGCCGCGGTTGTCGTTGCCGCGGTAGTTGCCTCCGCCGCCTCCGCCGCGGTTGTCATTGCCGCGATTGCCACGGTAACCGCCGCCGCCACCGCGATTGCCGCCACGGTAGCCACCGCCACCACCACCACCGCCGCCACCACGTTTTTGTGGTTTGTCGAAATAAGGTTCGGTGTCTTCGGCGATCTTTTCGCCGAGGCCGGCGTCGTCTTTGTTGAGCAGGTTAAAGAGTGCGCTGGCGATGTCGGTCGGAGTGTGGCCAGCGTCGAGTAGGCGATCGACCAGTGCGTCGTGACGCTTGAAATTACCTGCTTCGAGCAGTTCGCGAACTTGGTTGAATACCTTGTCGGCTTTGCGGCCTTCGACGTCTTCCAGAGAAGGGATCTGCATGCGGCGCACGACTTGGCGTGTGTAGCGCTCGATCGCTTCGAGGCGGTAGATGTCGCGTCCGTAAACGAATGTCACGGATTTACCAGAGCGTCCTGCGCGACCTGTGCGGCCGATACGGTGCACGTAGTCTTCCGGGTCGTGCGGTAGGTCGTAGTTGAATACGATGTCGACGTCGTCGATGTCGAGGCCACGGGCTGCCACGTCGGTTGCGACGAGTAGCTCCACGGAGCCATCCTTGAAGCGCTTGATCACGCGCTCACGGTTGCCTTGCGTAATGTCGCCATGGATGCGGTCGGCGACATAGCCACGTGCGGCCAGTGCCTCGGTCGCGTCTTCTACCATTTGCTTGGTGTTGCAGAAGACGATGCCACGTGGTTTGACCTCTAAGTCAAGAATACGGCACAGCACTTCGATCTTCGAGCGGTTGCGCACTTCGTAGTAAGTCTGCTCGATCGTATCAACGGTCAGCGACTTGCGCTCGATCGAGATTTGTTGAGCATCGCGGCTGAATTTGCGGATCAGACCTTCGACGCCGCGATTCATGGTTGCGGAGAAGAACAGTGCTTGGCGATCTTCGCGCATGTCGCCGAGGATCACTTCCATGTCATCGCGGAAGCCCATGTCGAGCATGCGGTCGGCTTCGTCGAGGATGCAGATTTTGATTGCGTCGGTGCGCAGTGTTTTGCGGCGCAGGTGATCCATCACACGGCCTGGAGTGCCGACGACGATGTGAGCGCCATTGCGGAGCGCGCGCATTTGGCGATCGAGCGGAGCGCCGCCATAGACGGGCACGGCGACTAGGCCGCGCAGCGCAGCAGCGAGACGGTTGATCTCTTCACAGACCTGGACTGCCAGTTCACGTGTCGGGCAGAGCACGAGCACTTGTGTTTCTTTGCGATCGATATCAATCAGATTGAGCGCTGGAAGGCCAAACGCGGCTGTTTTACCAGAGCCAGTCTGGGAGAGGCCGACGATGTCCTTGCCGCTCAGAGCGACGGGAATGGTTTCTGCCTGAATAGGAGAGGGTGATTCAAAGCCGAGGCGTTGAATACCTTCGAGGAGTTCCGGGCGTAGCCCGAGATCGGTAAACTTGATGTCCATAGTATCTGTAATATGCCCGTTGACCGGATATTACCGATACTTGAGCGAGTGAAGGAAATGTGCCTATATTTGAGGCCTTCCCTGAAGTGAGGCGGAGGGCTTTGACAGCTCTTTGCTCGATGACAAGGCTTAAAAGTGGTTTTGCCTTGCTTTGCGGCTTTGAACCTCAAATACGTCCCCCTCTATGTCTGAATCTTGGAAAATAGCAGCCTTTTATCATTTTGTCGAATTGCCTGATCGCGACGAGTGGGCGGAGCGCATCATCGACCATGGCCTTAAAGTTGGCCTGCGCGGCACGATCATCTTTGCCAATGAAGGGATGAACTCCACCTGTGCCGGTTCGCACGAGGCGGTGGATGCCACCATTGCGCTGCTCAAGTCCGATCCGCGTTTTGCAGCGATGGAGGTGAAATATTCGTATGCAGACTTTTGCCCGTTCCCGAAGTTTAAGGTTAAAAAGAAGCCCGAAATCGTGACCTTTCGCCAAGGCGGAGCCGATCCGCGCGACGAAGTCGGCACCTATTTGGAGCCGGACGAGTGGAACGAGCTGATTTCGGACCCCGACGTGATTACCATCGACACCCGCAATGACTACGAGGTCGGGGTTGGGAAGTTCAAGGGCGCGATCAACCCCGATACCGATGATTTTACCGAATTTGCCAAATTTGTGGACGAGCACCTCGCGTACCAGAAAGGCAAAAAAATCGCCATGTATTGCACCGGCGGGATTCGTTGCGAGCGCTCCACTGCCTATTTAAAGCAAAAAGGCTTCGAAAACGTCTACCATTTGAAAGGCGGCATTCTGCGCTATATGGAGCTGATGCCGAAGGAGGCTAGTCTCTGGGAGGGCGATTGCTTCGTATTCGACTACCGCGTAGCCGTCGATCACGACCTCAAGCCCGCCAAGTGGAAGATTGACC
The DNA here is from genome assembly GCA_905479975.1 of uncultured Puniceicoccaceae bacterium. Lineage (GTDB taxonomy): Bacteria > Verrucomicrobiota > Verrucomicrobiia > Opitutales > Coraliomargaritaceae > Lentimonas. The sequence goes on from CAJQOS010000026.1 coordinate 64,223, forward strand.
CGCAGACGAGTTTTCCCGAGCCGATGAGCGACGATGAGGTCGAGCGGATCGCCGAACGCCGCCGTAGTGGCGCGATTTTTAAGAAGCCGTATGCGGGGTGATGGGTTGCTGGTTGAACGTTGTTTGTTGAACGTTGGTTTTTAGTGGGTCGTATGCGCTCAACGCACCTTGTTCAGCTCCTATCTGCTGTCTTCTATCTGCTGGCTCCTATTCAAATACATGGCTTTTCTCGCTGATCTGACATTGACAGTAGGGGTGGTTTGGCGCGAATATGAGCCTTTCGCCGAACTTTTCGGCTCAATTCCTTGTCTCACTCCCCATTAGGCATGCTTTCTGATTATCCCCATTCTGCATCTTCACCTCAAACGCGTTCATCGAACAGCGGTTTCACTCTGATCGAGCTACTCATGGTGATTGCCGTGATCATGGTTCTTGCTGGTATTACCTTTGGCATCTCACGAGGCGTGCAAAATGCACAAGCCCGCGCGGCGGCGAAGGCTGAACTGGCTGTGATTGCTCAGGCGCTGGAAGGATTTAAATCAACCTATGGCGATTACCCGTGGGTCACGGGGGATCCTACGACGCCGGCCAACGCCGAGAAACTGTTACTCGCGCTGACCGGCTTTGCCATCTTGGAGCGGGACAGCACATCCGGCAATGTTACCTTAGAGGAGGTTAATTCGGATGGCGCTCGAAAAAGCTTTTTGGATCCCACGAAGCTGAGCTTATCTCAGGATTTCGGGAATCCTACCAATGCTGCGGCGCTCGCTGGCATTTATTTCACAGACCCGTGGGGGAATCCCTATGCGTATGTGTATGCTAAAAGTAGCACCACCGCCACCTGGGAGAATTTTGGTTATGTTCTTTTTTCTGAAGGTGCAGACAGTAATAGCAGCTTAGGATCGATCGCGACCGATGGAATTATTGATCAGGATCATCGTGAAGCAGACGCAAATATTGATAACATTTACACCGGCGAATAATGAATAGAACACCACGCAACACCTCCGCTTTTACACTCATTGAACTTCTGATGGTCATCGCGATCATCGGGATCCTAGCTGGAATCTTGATTCCGACCGTCGGCGCGGTGAAGAAACAGGCAAATATTGCCGCTTCGAAGTCGCAGTTGTCCAACTACGTTACCGCGATCCAACTGTTTAAAGGAGAATACAGCTATTATCCTTTCTCTGATGCACAGGTGCCATCTGGGGCAAATGTGAATAGTCTCAGTGATGACTTTACTGAAACTCTATCTGGGCGTGATGATGCTGGCAAAGCAGTTTTCGTTGGTGGAAATAGACGGAGTATTGGTTTTCATAGCTTTTCTGAGTCGGAATTTTTCTTAAAGGACGACGACACAATTGATGATTCAAAAATCGCTGATCGTTTTAATAATACTAATATATTCATTGTTGTTAACGGTGATGGGAAAGGGATCATCAAAGTGCCGAAGGCGGGTGGCCAAGATGGCACGAAAGATTTGAGGGCAGATATCACTGCTTACGTGGTTGAAGACTCTGATAAGAACCCTAGTTATTACCTCTACGATTAAGATGCGTCATTTGATGAAGAAAAACAATTCTAAAGCGGCGTTTACGCTCATCGAATTACTTGTTGTGATCAGTATTATCCTGATTGCTTCTTCGGTTATATTTATCGGTGGAAATAGCGGGGGCGGTGCAAAGTTGACTTCTTCGCAGCGCATCGTCTCGGGGATTGCTCAAGGTGCTCGTGGGCAAGCGATCCTTAAAAATGCAAAGTCACGGCTTATTATTTATACTGACGCAACGTCGAATACTGACGACGAGAAGAAATTGCGCTATTTCGGGATCGTTTATGAAAATACCGATCCCGCCGCGACCGACGAGTGGTTTGCCGCGACGCAAGGGAATTCTTTACCCGAAGGTATTTATTTTAATAAAGACCTAGGCGCTAACAAAGTAGTAAAGACTATGAAGCTCGAGTTTCCCAGACAGTCAGCGCAATCTGATGGTAGCGGGGACGAGTTCTATTATTATGAATTTAATAGTAACGGAACAATAGCGACAGAATTTAGTAATGCTTGGCTTGCTTTGCAGGCTGGCGTGCTCAAGCCTAGTTCGGCGGGAGGCGCGCTGGAGGTTAATTTTGATGATGAGGAAAATGCAGGTCTTAAAGCTGCTCTCATTTTTCGCAAAACCGGAACCACCACGCTTGTTAAAAATCCGTCAGACGTCTTATAATTCTGGCCATGTCGCGGACTTTATTTAACCTATATATTTTTATGAAACCATCATCTGTTATACCTGTTTGTCTGAACTCTGCCCGTCGAAGTGGTTTTAGTCTAATTGAGGTCGTCCTAGCTATCGGTATCTTTCTTGTTACTGTGTTGGCCCTCGTTGGGCTTCTTGGGCCTACCCTTAAGTCAGTCGATGAAGTGGAGAAGACCGACGAAGTCTCGTCGGTCGTAAATACGATCAATGCCTTTCTTCAGAATTCACAGGATATTGCCATCAGGGATCTGGACGGGGTGGTTGAGACGCCAGTTTTTGAGGCAGTCTATGACTCAATTACTAGCGCAGAAGGTGACGAGGCGACTCTTTTTGTATATCGTTATTACGAGGATGCCGCTGATCCCGCTGACCCACCCTTAATTAGGCTTGAAGTGGGTTTTTTCCAAGGTGAGCCAGTCGGTGCCAATGCTATTGTTAATGAGCCGTCTAGTAATCCTGCTGATTTTTCAGAAGCAGCAGGCACGATTTATCGAGTGGTATTGTCCACATCTTCCGTCACCCCAGTAGATCATCGAAGTTCGGATCGTAATGGTAATGGCGTCTATACATTGTCGAAAAGCTACGCTGCATATCCTGAAGGGTCTCTAGCAATGGAAGTTCGTATCTTTGCTGAAGATCCTGGGCCTACTTTCAATGCGACAAAAACTTTGAGCACGCTAGCTTTGGAAGAACCCATATTTACCTATAATACTGCGATTGTTCGCTAAATTGTTGATCTATGAATGTTTTAAAAATGAAAACAAGAAGCACAGCGAAGCGAGCCTTTACATTGATTGAGATCATGGTGGCGACGGTCATCATGGTGGTGCTCGTCGGTCTGGTGATTCAGATCACTAGCGAAGTGCTGAAAGTGTGGGCACGTTCATCGGGTAAGCTTGCAGCGAACGCTGAAGCGCGTATCGCGATGGATATGATCACTCAAGATCTTGAAACCGCAGTCTTTCGGAATAATGACCTACAATGGCTTCGTTCTGAAGATGACACAGTGTCTGGTCCCGCAGGCACAACCAATGCGACGGTTGCGCTTCGGCTCTTTTCGCCAGCACTGGATCGGCCTGATGGTCCTGGCGATATTTGTGCGATCGCTTACAAGCTAGACTATCTCAACGCTGTAACTGGAACTGCTACTGGAGATCGTTTGTTTGTGCTTTATCGTCTAGTTGTGAATCCTCAGGATACTTTTGATGGTTTGATGGGGGATGCGAATCAAAAGTCATTGCCCAATAAGGGTGCACCTGCTTGGACGGGCACTGGCGTGAGTGAGTCTATTGTCGGGGTGGATGGAGCAAATTATCTCGTAAGTAATATCGTTGGATTTGAGATAGAGTTTCATGTTCAGGATGATGGGGACCCAGATACAGTGACGCTTGTCACTGATGCCGCTGGCACGATTTATGGTGGTCAAGCTGGAGTGCCAGCAACAGTGGGGCCTCAGGCGTATCCAGCTGCTGCGCCGACTGCGTTGCAGTTGTTGGCTTATCGGCAGCCACTAGCGTATGCGGAAGTTCGGCTCACTGTCATATCAGATCAAGGTGCCCAGATGCTTGAAAACATTACTAAGATTCCTGAAACAGTGGATGAAGTTATTCAACAGCACGGTGAAGTCTTCACCCGTCGTGTGAATTTCATGGCGCATCCTTTGTAGGCGCTTTTGCCATACAGGTTTTACTTTTCAAAAACGCCTCCTTCACGGGAGGCGTTTTTTCGTTTGGGGCCGAAGAAGGGGTCAGGGGCCGAAGAAGGGGTCAGTCCACGCATTCTAACAAACAAATCTTGACTCATTCTATTTGAGGTTAGTAGATGTGTTTATGGCTCGCAAGGTGAGGATTGAATATGAGAATGCTTATTATCATGTGATCAACCGTGGGAAT
>CAJQOS010000027.1 GCA_905479975.1 uncultured Puniceicoccaceae bacterium
CCTAAATGGGATGATATTGCACTATGGAAATAGAATTATCTTTTTAAAAGATCGTTCGACCTGGTCGAAATTAGAATGATAACGTAATATATAGTGTTGAATTTGTTTAAAGTGTGACTGTGATTATATTTTTGTGATGCCCTACCAAATTCGCCTTAGCCACATTCACCCTGATTACAGTGTCGAACCGCCGCCGAAAGATTCGTGGTCGGCTGTCGTCGAGGAAGATGAAGCTTTACTCGTGATGATGAATCGGGTGGCGATTGTCAGCTCTCAGAACCCGTCGCATGAGTATCCAGTGATGGATGTGGTGACGGGAGGGCTTCGAGCGACAATTACTGTGATTGGTGGGCAGCTCTATTATACGGATCCGAATATGCCGAATCGGTCTAATATAAAGGTCGTTCCAGATGGAGCCTTGAAGTTGCTTCATGGTTCATCGTTGGAGAGTGTGCAACAGGATGAGGCGGCAGCACTGGAGGCCGCGGCGTTACTATCACCAAGTGCATATCGCCGATCCCGAATTGGGCCGCGACTGCGGGGCGCTTTGTTAGTGCTGCTGTTGGCCACGTTCGTGAGTATGATGACGATTACATGGAAAGAGTTAAGCGACCGTCCGCGTTTAGTGCCCGCATATGAATTTGTCCCTGGGGCGATTGATGGAATCGGGGTGCGCGCTTATGCGGGTGTTTATGTGGAAGGCATTCAAGAGGGCGGCCAGGTCTTTGAATTGACGAACGACGGGCAGTTTAACTTATACCGGATGTGGCGCACTGCTGAGCCAGGTGGATTCAGCCTGAGGCAGGTCGAATCACTGCCAATTCGGCTCGGCGCTCATGGTGAACGACCGGCATTGATGGCTGGCGATTTTTTCTTACTGTTACCGAGGCGTGATGGGCGGATATTGATGAGCGGTGTTTTGTTCTACCGCCATTTGGGAGTCTTGAAAGATCTTGGCGTGCCGCAGGACACGCTGTGAGTGCCGACTCGCTGCTATTGCACGAGATAGTAACGTATGCTTAAACCGTTTAATTGGACTTTGCCGGTGCTTGGGTTACCATCGTCCAGATCATCATCAATTTCGGATAGCCGATCTGCGTCGATACGGAGAGTGTCGCTCGAATTTCCGGAAATTTCGATATACGCGTATTGGCTATCAGGATCGCCGTTGCCTGAGTAGACCCAAATATAGCTCCCGCCTATCACACTTGGCTCTCGCCATGTGTAGGACATTCGATCTTCCATGCCGACAGGAAAGAGACCCGCAGTGTTTTGCGTGGGTGGGTAGGTGCTGAAGTCCAGATGGTATAGTTTAAAGTCCTGAGCGAAGATGCGTAAATCATTTTCGAGTTTGGAGATGGACGCGCTATCTTTTACGTGTTTAAATACGGGGATAGCCAATGCTGCTAATATACCGATGATAGCGGCGACGATTGCTATTTCTATGACAGTAAACGCTGCTGTCTTTGATGGTGAATCGAGGGGTTGCTTTAGGGAGATCACGAATTGATGTTACGTATTATTCGCTTTGATGCAACGTGTTAATTCGGGCTGCACACACTAGGCGTATCGGCGTAGCCATAGATCTCGATTTTCAACGAGCGGGCTTTTTCCAGGATATCGGCTTTATCGAGAATCAAGACACTGCCGCTTTCAAGAGCTGCGGTGCGGATACCTGACTCATACATGACGTCCAGCGTGCGTTGCCCGAAGACTGGCACATCAAAGCGGTAGTCTTGTGCGCGTTTCACTGTCTTTACGAAAATAAGGTCGTCGGTCTTAAAGGTGCCTGCGCGGCGCAACATCGGGTCGGTGCCTTCGTAGGCTTCGACAGCCAATACGGTGCCTCGGCGCACGACCACGCCTTGGCCGACGTCGAGATCTGCCATGCCTTTGGCGATGCGGATGCCGTGTTCGATGTCTGTTGGATCTGCCTTCAATTTACCCGTGGTCATCAAGCCTGTAGTGGCGAGTTGATCATCCAGGAGTGTGCGAGCGTCGAGCATGGAGATGCCGATGGCTTCGATCTCGCTGGAAATCGCGCCGAAGATGGTTTCGGCATTTTTGACTCGTAGGCTGTTGAGAATCTTCAGCGCTTTGAGGTCAGGGTGTAGGCCGTGAAACAAGCGTCTTGGTGTAATTTGCCCGGCCATGAGTGCATAGCCACAATCAAGTTTTTGTAGCGATTTGAGCAGTTTGCCGAGTTGCCCAACCTTGATCTGGATGTGCTCGTGCGCGGGGATCGAGTCGATCAAGGATTGCTCGGTCTCGCCCGCAAAAGACACGACGCGTAGCGGTAGGCCAGCGGCACGGATACGTTCGGCGGTGAGTATCGGGTAGCGGCCTTTGCCGGCAATTAAGCCGATCGGGCGTTGATCAAATGCATCTGGAAGAAATTTCGACAAAGGGGGTGTCATGAGGGGGGTGGGCTATTCGTTGAACTCGTAGGGGCGCTTTACCGGTTGGTCAAAAAATGCAGGAGCTGTCAGGAGGACGGCTCGTGGCGGATTGCCATTCCAGCCTGCCTTAAATAGGACGCGTTGACTGGCTTTCTGAGTGGCTTTGGCAAACTGATCTATGTTTTCCGGCAGCGATGTCAGGGTCATACTTTCGGTGACCTTGCCCAGTTTTGCACTTTGCGGGCTGATGCGAATGCTCTGCGGTTCGACGATGAATTCTCGTCGTTCACCATCTGGATAATAATAGGTAATCGTGCCTTCGCAGGCGGTGATGTGTGCTCCCATTTGGTCATTCTGGACAATGCACGTAGCCGAGTGAATGCGTAACTCTCCGGATGGCAGGTAAACACGAGCCTGTGATAGCGGAGAGAGTTTATTACTGGCGACTGCTAGACTGCCCGCAATGAGACGTATCGAAAGAATCGATACAGAGGACTCATAGGAGAGGCGTTCCTTACGCGCGGGAAACGGCTGTTGCACGTAGGTTTCGAACACAACCTCAGAGTTCTGCCCGATTCCGATGCCGATGCCGTTTGAGAGGGCGAAGAAGATGTGTGCGTTCTGACCGGTCTCAATGGTGGATTCGTTAAGAATGAGCGTGTCGTGGAGATTTGGTTGCGCGTGTTGCCCTTCGGCGTCTGTCATTTGTATGCTGCCCTTTACACTGGTGGCAAACGCGATGCCTTCGGCCATGCCCTCAGCATGCGTCGCTAGAGCTCCAGCGAAAACACACCCTACGGCGATGAGGCCGTAGAGTGTGTTTCGAAAGGACTGAAGCGTGTTGCGCATTAAACGGCTACGATGTTTACGATCTTACCAGGCACGTAGATTTCGCGCTTGATGGTCTTACCTTCGATGTGAGCGCCGATCCGTTCGTGTGCCTTTGCGGCCGCGATGGCATCGTTCTTAGAGACATCGGCAGAGAGTTGAGCATCGCCACGGTATTTGCCGTTCACTTGGAAGATGATTTTAACTGTGTCTTGCTTCAGCTTACTCTCATCGTGCGTTGGCCAGCCTGCATCAGAAATGCTGCCTGTGTGACCAAGGAACAACCAGAGCTCTTCGGCGATATGCGGGGCAAGAGGTGCGAGGAGCTTGATGAAGGACTCGACCGCTTCAACTGTCAGCGCGTCGGCTTTGCCAAGTTGATTTACGCAGATCATCATTTGCGAGATCGCGGTATTAAAACCGAGGCTTTCGTAGTCTTCCGTAACCTTCTTGATCGAAGCATGCAGTGTGCGTTCGGTTTCGGCATCGAGTTGCTCGGTTGCGCCGATCTTAGCATTACGCGAGCCATCCTCGGCGACTACGAGGCGCCATGCCTTACGCAGGAAGCGCGCAATGCCTTCGATGCCCTTGGTATTCCAAGGCTTCATCGCTTCAAGCGGGCCGAGGAACATCAAGTAGAGACGCAGCGCATCGGCACCGTAGTCGACCACGATACTTTCCGGACTAACCACGTTGCCGCGGCTCTTGGACATTTTCTCGCCGTCTTCGCCGAGGATGATGCCTTGGTGGAAGAGCTTCTTAAATGGTTCTGGATCACTTAACACGCCGAGATCGAACAGCACATGGTGCCAGAAACGGGCATAAAGTAAGTGGAGCACCGCGTGTTCGGCACCGCCGATGTAGAGATCCGGGTAGCCCCAGTATTTCTCTTTGTCTGGATCGATCAACGCTTCGGTGTTTTTCGGATCGATGTAGCGCAGGTAATACCAGCAAGAGCCTGCCCACTGCGGCATGGTGTTCGTCTCGCGAGAGGCTTGCACCCAGCCTTCAACAGGCTCGTTGGATGTGGCACCGGTTTTCGGATCGACGTAAATGTGCAACCAGTCCTCGGCTTTCGAGAGCGGGCTTTGACCATCAGGGGACGGCGTGTAGCTTTCGACCTCGGGAAGTGCGAGTGGCAATTCACTTTCTGGCAAGGCGACGGCAAAGCGGTGTTCGCCGTCGATTTGGCAACTGACAGGACGCTCGACGGATTTAAATGCGTTGTCGACCTTCGCGTAGTCGGCTTCACTGACCCATGCGATTGGGAAGGGCTCGCCCCAGTAGCGCTGGCGTGAGAAGAGCCAGTCGCGGAGCTTGAAGTTGACCGTCGCCTCGCCGCGGTTATCGGCTGCGAGTTGGGCAACCACAGCATTCTTGGCGGACTCAGAGTCCTTGCCGGTTTGCTCGCCTGAGTTGATCAAGTCACCTGGGCCGGTGTAAGCCTCGACCAATGCGCCGTCGGCATCTTTGTCGGCGCTGCCGTTGTCGTCGATCACCTGAATGATTTGGAGGTCGAACTCCTTGGCGAATTCAAAGTCGCGGGTGTCATGCGCAGGCACGGCCATGATGGCGCCAGTTCCGTAGGTCATGAGCACGTAGTCGGCCACCCAGATCGGGATTTCTTTGCCGTTGACCGGGTTGAGCGCCATCGCGCCAGTCCAGACGCCTGTCTTTTCCTTGCTCAGTTCGGCGCGTTCGAGGTCGGATTTGCTCTTGGCCTTTTCGGCGTAGGCAAACACAGCGTCGCTCTGCTCGCTGGTGGTGATTTTCGAGAGCAACGGGTGCTCAGGCGAGATCACCATGTAAGTTGAACCGAACAGTGTATCTGGACGAGTTGTGAAGACGGTGAGGTCTGCATCGTGCCCTGCGATGTCGAAAGTAATCTCTGCACCTTCACTGCGGCCGATCCAGTTTTCTTGGAGGCGCTTCGTGGAGTCGGGCCAGTCCAGATCTTTGAGGCCTGCGATCAATTTGTCACCATATTCGGTGATACGGAGCACCCATTGACGGATCGGGCGACGCTCGACGGGGAAGCTGCCGCGGTCGGAGCGAGGGCCTTCGGGCGTGTTGAGCACTTCCTCGTTGGCGAGGACGGTGCCGAGGTCGGGGCAGAACCAGACCGGCTTCTCGTCCACATAGGCGAGGCCCTTTTTGAAAAGCTGCATAAAGATCCACTGCGTCCACTTATAGTAGCCGGGATCGGTGGTGTTGACTTCGCGTGACCAGTCATAGGCAAATCCGAGTTGACGAAGCTGTGTCTTAAAGTGCGCAACGTTCTGCTTCGTCGTGATGCTCGGGTGCGTGCCGGTCTTGATCGCATACTGCTCAGTTGGCAGTCCGAATGCGTCCCAGCCCATCGGGTGGAGCACGTTAAAGCCCTTGGCCTTCTTGTAGCGTTTCAGCGCATCACTGGCGGTGTAGCCCTCAGGATGACCGATATGTAAGCCCGCACCGGATGGATAGGGGAACATGTCGAGGATGTAGAACGTAGGTTTGTCCTCGAAATCCTTGGCGTTGTAAGTTGCGTTGTGCTCCCAGAAATCCTGCCATTTTGGCTCGATTGCGGAAAAGTCGTAGTCTGTGGTCTGTGTTGCCATTTTAGAAAACGGCGGATTTAGAAGGTTCGTTTGCAGTCCGTCAATATTGCAAAGGCGGTGTGGACAGAGTTCTTGCGGTGTAAACCGGCAGATTTTCTTGATATTTCCCATCGGGTTCCCTATTCACCCATCTCTCTTATGTATATACGTGCCCCGTTCATCTTCTTCATCACTTTAGCCTTTCTCATGACTGGTGCATGGTTGTGGGGGGAGGACTCGGCGG
>CAJQOS010000028.1 GCA_905479975.1 uncultured Puniceicoccaceae bacterium
GCAGTTTGTATATGGCGACTATGCGGAGATCGAAGATCACAATCGCCGTTTGAAGGAAGATCCGATGATCGGTGCGATCGGTGAGCTTGGGTTCGGCACGCAAGTACTACCGTTTTCCGGGCGCGACATTCAGGATGAGAAGATCCTTGGCACCATTCATGTGGCGACGGGGCGCGATGATCACCTCGGTGGTCAGATTACTCCTGATTTATTTAAAGAGCATAAGAATGCGTCGCATGATGATGTGCTGTATGCGCCACATAAAACCCCAGAGATTCGTTTGCCGGAGGCGCGTATGATTAAGGGGGGCGAGACGACCGTGTTGATTCGGCACTATAAGCCTGCCGATTTTATGGTGCAGTGCTTGGCAGGTTGAAGTTTCGCGGCTTAATATGCCGGGCGCGGTTGCGAATGTTTTAGATCTGATTCTGATCTTGGTGTCGTTTGTGTGCTTTTATTGTATTGGCTTCTGGGGGAGTCAGTCATTTAATCTGCATTCAAGTCAGCCCTTGTCTAATATTCTTCGCAGCGCGAATTACGTGAAATCTTTTTTTGAACCCTCTCGAACCCTGCAAGCAACGTCTAAGTTGAGTGCAGCGACTCTCTTTGTTTTACTCGGCCTCTCTGGCTGTAAATTTGTCGGCACGGATTACGTTGCGCCGGAGTTGGAAGTTCCGGATCAGTGGCAGCAACGCCTGGTAACAGGCAATGCAGCCGCGCCATTGGCGGTCGACCATTGGTGGAAGCATTTCGGCGATGCGACGCTGGATCGAGTGATCGAGCAGGCGGTCGAGGCGAATAAGGACTTGGCAATTGCCTATGAACGGGTGTTGCAGGCTCGAGCCGCACGCCAAATCTCGAAGAGTGGGCTTTATCCGACAGTGGATGGCACGGGTAATTTGAGCCGTCAGCGCACGAGTGAAAATGTTGGGATTCCTTCAAATGGAGGAGGTGGTGCGACCGATACTTATTATGGTGCCGGTGCGGGGGTTGCTTGGGAGCTGGATGTGCTCGGCGGCGTGCGTCGTTCGATCGAGGCGGCCGATGCGGGCCTTCAGGCCAGCGAAGAAACCTATCGTGACTTCATGGTGCTGTTGTTAGCCGACGTTGCGAGTAACTATGTGGAAGCACGCACTTTAGATGAACGTATCGTATTGGCTCAGGAAAATATTAAGACGCAGCAGGGCTCTTTGAAGTTAGCAGAAGATCGTTTTGAAGCGGGCTTGGTGCCTAAGCTTGATATTACGCAAGCGCAGACGAATTTATCCAATACGCAGGCTTTTTTACCCCAGCTTAGCATTGAGCGTATCGCGGTGATTAATCGCCTCTCAGTTTTACTCGGTGGCTATTCCTATGAGACGCAAGCGCTCCTAGGAGCATCCAGCTCGATTCCCAAGCCGCCGGAACAGGCTGCTGCGGGCACGCCGGCCGAGGTGCTGCGCTCACGTCCTGATGTTCGAGCGGCAGAGCGTCGTTTGGCCTCGCAAAATGCACGTATCGGAGTGGCAGAGGCAGACCTTTACCCTCGTTTTACACTGAACGGTGATTTTCAACTCCTCTCTACCGAGAGTGGCGATGTGTTTGATTCCGGCTCTCGGGATTATGGCTTCGGGCCGGCCTTTCGTTGGAACATCTTTAGTGCGGGACGAGTTCGTAGTCAGATCGAGATCGAAGAGTCGAAGACCCGTGAGGCTTACTTAGCGTATGAGAATGTAGTGCTGAGTGCCGTGGGTGAAGTTGAAACTTCGATGGGCGGTTTGGCCTTTGAGCGGGATCGCTTAGCAGCTTTGCGGATCGCCTCTTCGTCGGCATCGGAGACGGTGTCTTTGGTGAAGGACAACTATGCAAAGGGCTTGGTTGACTTTCAAAACGTGTTGGATGCTGAGCGCACTGCGACCAGCACGGATGATAACCAGGCATTGAGTAAGGGCCGAATGGCTAAGTTTTATATCGACCTTTACCAGTCGCTTGGTGGTGGTTTTTCCGATGAAGAGATGCGACTGAAGTAGCTAGCCGTATAAGTTTAGATTTAATTGATATACACTATGAAAGAAACACGCGCTTTTGTTCGTCGAGGTTTAGGCCTCTCTCTCCTGATGGCACCTCTGGGTGCTGCCGTTCTTGCTTCAATTTTTTCCGTGGGATGTTCGCCTAAAGCAGAGGTGCAGGCGCCGCCTCCGCCGTCAGTGACAGTTGCGACGCCTGAAACACGTGAGGTGGCTGTTTATAAAAGCTACCCTTCGACCCTCAAAGGCATTTCGGAAGTCGAGATGCGTGCTCGCGTGAGCGGTTACTTGCAAGAGACCACCTTCATTGAAGGTGGGTTTGTGAAAAAAGGAGACCATTTGTTTACGATTGAGCCACGACCGTATCAGCTGGCAGTGGAGGCGGCGGAAGCTGATTTGGCACGAGCCGAAGCTGGACGTGAGCTGGCGCAATCGCGACTTCGCCGACTCGAGGAGGCGCTAAAGTCAAATGCGGTGGCAGAAGTTGAAGTGGATATTGCTTCTGCCGAGTTGGCCCAAGCCATCGCCAGTGTGAGTCAGGCGACAGCTCAACTGCATAATGCAAAGTTGGACTTGAGTTACACCAGTGTGAGTGCACCTATCAAAGGTCGAGTGTCCCTATCTTATGTCAGTGATGAAAATTTGGTGGGTTACAGTGATCCAACAGTTATTACTACGATTGTGGATGATTCGGTCATCGAGGCTTATTTTGAAATGCCTGAGCGCGAGCTGATTAAATATCTGCAAGCACGTCAAAAGGGATCTAAGCTGGATAAGTATGTTTCAGGTTTAGAGATTTTATTGGAGTTGGCGGATGGTTCGATGTATTCTGAAACTGGGTATATCGATTTCCTAGATAACAAGGTGGATTCGATGACTCGCACGATTCGGATGCGCGCTATCTTTGATAATAAGGATGCTGGCTTGGCATCAGGCCTATATGCGTCAGTTCGGATCCCAGTTGCGGTGAACAAATCTGATCTGACTCAACGGGAGGCAATCTTGGTGCCCGCGGACGCTATCTTAAGAGATATCGGCGGTCGTTATGTCTGGGTGGTGGATGATCAAAACGTGGTGCACCGTCGTGCTGTAGACCCGGGTGATACCCTTGTGAAGCAGGCCGCAGGCGATGCGCCAGCAGTGCGTCAGACGATCATTGTCGATGGGGTCACGGCAGAAGATCGTATCATTGTGATGGGGCTACAGCGTGCGCGTGACGGTGTGACCGTGACTCCGGAAACCGCGAAATAGTTAATTTAGCGAAGATATATTATGCTTAGTTTATTCTTTATTCGCAGACCGATTTTTGCGGCAGTGATCTCGATCGTGATTGTGGTCTTGGGGATTGTTTCCCTTATGATGCTGCCGATTGCGCGTTATCCTGACTTGGCTCCGCCTACAATTACTGTATCTGCAAACTATGCGGGTGCGGATGCGCAGACGGTTTCGGATACGGTCGCCGCTACCATTGAAAAAGAAGTCAACGGCGTGGAAGGCATGATCTACATGAGTTCGGTGAGTGCGAATGACGGTAGCATGAACTTGACTGTTACCTTTGAGCCCGGCGTTGATTTGGATACTGCCAATGTCTTGGTGCAGAATCGTGTGTCACTGGCAGAGCCTCGTTTACCGGAAGAGGTGAAGCGCACGGGTGTTTCGGTTAAGAAAAAGTCCACTGACGTGGTGATGTATGTTTCGGTGACTTCGCCTGAAGGCACGTATGACGATGCCTATTTGGCGAATTATAGTAACATGCGTATTCGCGATGATCTATTACGTGTGCCGGGCGTCGGCGACGTGATGCTTTATGGTGTTGGAGAGTTTAGTATGCGTATCTGGTTAGACCCCGATCAGTTGCGTGCCCGCAATTTGGGAGCCTCTGAAGTGGTGGATGCGATTCGAGAGCAGAATATTCAGGTGGCTGCCGGTCGTGTGGGTGGTTCGCCTGCGCCCGAAGGCACCGCCTTCGAATATGTTTTGAGTGCACATGGGCGCTTGGTTGAAATCGAAGAATTCGAAAATATCGTGGTGGCGACTGCAGAGGATGGTCGAACGATCCGTGTGCGTGATATCGGGCGAGTTGAACTCGGTTCTGATGTTTACAACTTTAGCGCACGCGCGAATGGAGCGGATGCGGCTGCCTTGGCGATTTACCAGATTCCTGGTTCTAATTTGATCCAAGTTGCGGATGGAGTGACTGCTAAGTTGGAAGAACTCTCGAATTCGTTTCCGAACGATGTCGAATATCGCATTATTTATGATGCCACGTGGGTGGTGGACGCTTCGATTAAGGAAGTTGTGATTACGCTGTTGCAGACCTTGAGCTTGGTGGTGTTGACGGTCTATATTTTCTTGCAGAACTTCCGTGCGACACTGGTGCCAACGGTGACGATTCCAGTGGCCTTGATTGGCACGTTCTCCGTGCTGTTGATGATGGGCTATTCTCTTAACCTGCTGACGCTCTTTGGCCTGGTATTGGTGATTGGGATTGTGGTCGATGACGCGATTTTAGTGGTGGAAAATACCACGGTTCACTTGGAGAAAGGATTGAGCGGTAAAGAGGCTGCGGCTGAGTGTATGAAGGAAGTCACCGGGCCCGTTGTGGCGACGACCTTGGTCTTGCTCTCTGTGTTTATTCCGACTGCGATGATGCCTGGCATTACCGGAACGATGTTTAAACAATTCGCGATCACGATTTCGATCGCGACCTGTTTCTCGACTGTTAATGCGCTGACGCTGAGTCCTGCGCTCTGTGGCATTTTGTTGAAGCCGGGGCAACCGGAAGCCAAGGGGCTATTTAAGCTATTCAATAAGGGGGTGGATCGAACGAACAGTGGTTATCAGAGTCTCGTTCGTTTGGCGCTGCGTTACAGTGTGATCGGTGTCGTTCTCTTTTTCGGTATCGTTTATATCTCCGGTAAGGGGATGGGCAGCTTGCCGACGGGGTTCGTGCCGCAGGAGGATGAAGGCTATTGCATGATGAGTGCTCAATTGCCGGATGGTGCGACATTGGAGCGCACGAATGCGGTAATGGCAAAAGTCGAAGAAATTGCTTTGGCAACTCCCGGGGTGGTCGATTGTTTGTCGGTCTCGGGTTACTCTTTGATCGATGGTGCAGCAGGTTCCAATGCGGGCTTCTGTATGATTGTATTCGACCATTGGGATAATCGTCCCACACCGGAATTGCATCAAGCCGGGATTCTGGCGGCGATGCAGGTGGAGTTTAATAAGATGCAAGACGCGGTCGCGTTTGGCTTCCCCATGCCTTCCTTGCCGGGCGTTGGTATGACCGGTGGTTTTACATATATGCTGCAAGATAAAGAGGGCGGTGGTCCCGAGCAACTACAGTCGATCTCAGCGGGGCTAATCAATGAAGCGAACCAGAGCCCGGTGATGGCTGGAGTGCGAACCACTTTCCGTGCCAGTGTGCCGCAGATTTTCATCGATATCGATCGTGAGCAAATTAAGCGCACAGGCACGTCGATGACTTCGGTGTTTAATACGCTGCAGGTGTATCTCGGTTCCATGTATGTGAATGACTTCACGCTATTCGGGCAGGTGTTTAAAGTGACGGCACAGGCGGACATTCCTTTCCGAGGAGAGCCGGGCGATATTAATAAGCTCTCCGTAAAAGGTTCAAATGGTCAGATGATTCCACTGGGAGCGGTGGTTGCCTTAGAGGAGAAGCTTGGCCCTCAGAATGTGGTTCGTTTCAATATGATGCCTTCAGTGAAGATTCTAGGTAATCCTTCTGCGGGCCATAGCTCGGGGCAAGCAATGGATATGATGGAAACCTTGTCTCAAACGAATTTGCCCGCATCGATGGGGTTCGAGTGGTCTGAACTGTCCTATCAGGAGAAGCAAGCGGGGGCCGGTCTGGTTGCGGTCTTTGGGTTCGCTGTGTTGATGGTGTATCTATTGTTGGCTGCTCAGTATGAGAGCTGGACTTTGCCGATCTCCGTTTGTTTGGCTGTGCCGACTGCTCTTTTGGGAGCGGTGTTCTTTATCAAATACCGTGGCATGGAGAACAATGTGTATACACAGGTTGGTTTGATTCTATTGATTGCGCTCGCTACCAAGACGGCGATTTTGCTGACAGAGTTTGCCAGTGTGCAACGTCAGGGCGGCATGAGTATTTTCGATTCTGCCGTCGAGGCCGTGAGACTTCGCTACCGTGCGGTGTTGATGACGGCGCTGTCTTTCGTGCTGGGTGTGATTCCACTATTGATTGCATCGGGTGCAGGTGCTGCGTCACGTCAGGTTCTGGGCACTGCGGTGTTCGGCGGTATGGTTACTGCAACGATCTTGAGTTTGATTGTCGTGCCGATGCTCTACTTTGTGATCCAGACCATTATGGAGAAACTGACTGGAGGGAAGAAGGCAACTGAAGCCAATACTGACGCATCTGAATCCTAATGATGGCGACGAATCCATATGAGTCCGACGAGCTGCTGCAGCAGTATTTGATCTTTCACTACGCCAGTTCTGCGGAGCAGTTCCCATATGGGTTCGGTGCTGTCGATGCTTTGGGCTTTCCGCAGCGCTGCGTCAGTGAGGGGATCGATGTCGGTGCTCTGCCAGAAAATACACGAGCATTAGATCTGGGCTGCTCGGTCGGATGTTCGACGTTCGAACTGGCTCGTCATTGTCAGGAAGTGATCGGCATCGATTATTCGCAGGCTTTTATTGATGCGGCGAACCGTATGAAGACCGAGGGCTTGCACGCCGCTTGGCGTTTGGACGAAGGTTCGGCGACGACTTTGCTAGACCTGAAGGTGGATGAGGCGATTGATCCCAATCGGGTGCATTTTGAAGCCGGTGATGCACAACACATTCGTGAAGACATTGGTCAGTTTGATGTCGTGATCGCATGTAATTTGATCTGTCGCTTGCCCGAGCCGAAGCGCTTGTTGCAGCAGCTGTCGCAGTTGGTGAAGCCGGGCGGTCAGTTATTGATCACCACGCCGTTTACCTGGTTGGAGGAATATACGCCGTCCGCGAATTGGCTCGGTGATGGCGCGCAAGATTCGTTTGCAGGCTTGCGCTCAGCACTAGAGCCCGAGTTTGAGCTACAAAAGCAGTGGGATATGCCGTTTTTAATTCGCGAACATGCACGTAAGTTTCAATACAGTATCGCTCAAGCGAGCCGTTGGTTGCGGCGCTAGTCTGCTGGCTGGCACTCAATTTTTTTGAGCAACTTCGCGTCGGCGACGATTGGCCCGAAAGGCAGTACACTGGCGATGAGCAGCAGGACGGTGGTCTTCCACGACCATTTATAGTCGAGTTGTCCGAGCCCAGCCAGGCCGACGTAGAGAATCCAAAGCACCCCATGCGCCATCCCGACGATGCGCACCATCTCCGGATGGCCGAAGGCATATTTCAACGGCATCGCAACTCCGAGTAGGAGGATGAAGGAAATGGCTTCAAGAATGCCGATGCTGCGAAGGCGGTTGAGGGTGCTGTCGAATTTGAACATGCGAACAGCTATTAAAGGGCTTGTGACGAATTGCGATTAAAAATTGTGAGTGGAGTTCGCAGTCAGTTGTGATTTCGGGCGAATCGCCTGCGAATGAGTTTTTCGATTTCAAGGACAACGAAGCCCGGTAGCAAGCAGGGGAGTATATATAGCCACCATTCCAGCGGAAAGTTTGCCATGCGGAAGGCATTGGCGACTTGCGGGACGAACATCGGTATCAGGCGTAGGGCTAAGCTGGCACCGATGCCTGCGAGCAACCATTTGTTGGAGAAGGGGCTGAAGGTGAAGGCTGATCTGTTGATCGATCGTGCGCTCAAAACGAAGCCATCATGCACCATCAACACGGCCCAGAACGCAGCGGTTTGAGCTTGGGTGAGTAGTCGTGCATCAATGACGGTGCCATCTGCTGCGACGGCTGCCGCACCAAAGTGGTGGTAGATCCAAAATCCTGGCAGAGCGATGGCTAAGCCAATTAGGATGACGCGCTCTAGCAATAGGAAACTGGCAAGTTTTGCTTTCGGTGGGCGTGGTGGCTGTTTGAGTAAGTCGCGCTCTTTGCTCTCCATCATCAGCGGCATCGTTAGAAACACAGAGTCGAACAGATTTATCCAGAGAATCATGACTGGTTCGAGTGTTAGTCGTGCCGAGAAGATCGGAACAAAGGAAGCCATTAGCACGGCACCGATGACGAGAAGTGCTTGTCCGCCGTTGGTGGGGAGTGTGTAGAGAATGGCCTTTTCTAGGTTTTTCCATGCGTGGCGGCCTTCTTCGACTGCGCCGATGATACTAGCAAAGTTATCGTCAGTCAGCACCATGTCTGCGGCCTCTTTGCTGACTTCGGTGCCGGTGATCCCCATAGCAATGCCGATGTCTGCGGCCTTCAGTGCCGGTGCATCGTTCACGCCATCGCCGGTCATCGCTACGATTTCGCCACGTTCTTGTAATTGTCGGGCGATGCGGAGTTTGTGCTCGGGGGCGACGCGTGCAAAGACGGAGACTCGGGTCACGGCTTCGCGTAAGTCGTCATCGCTCATACGAGCGAGTTCTTCGCCGCCGATTGCCGTTGGATCGTCGGGGCAAAGAATGCCAAGTTGGTGTGCCACTGCAGTCGCGGTGATGGCATGGTCGCCGGTTATCATTATGGGCCGTATGCCTGCCTGTTTACATTTCTCAATTGCAGTGATCGCTTCTTGTCGCGGTGGGTCCATCATCCCCTCGATCCCTAGAAACGTGAGTGTATGCAAATCCTTGGTGGTAATGCGTGTGTGCGTGTGTGGCACTGTTTTGGTGGCCATGGCGAGTAGGCGCAGTGCTTTGCTGGCTAGTTCCTCAGCTCTTTGGTGGATTTCCTCAGGAGTGATGTCCGCCGGGCCGTTTTGAGTGATTTGATGAGTGCAGAGTGTGAGCACTTGTTCGGGAGAACCTTTTACCCAGATATGGTTAAACTTTTCGCCGCGATGGAGGGTCGCCATATACATGTTTTCCGAGTCGAAGGGGATTTCGTCTAAGCGCTCCGAGCGGTCTGTGATTTGTGCTTTGGCTGCGGCCACGAGGAGTGCGCCTTCCGTGGGATCGCCGACAATGTGGTGATGGGTGCCTTCTTTGACTAGGTTCGCATCGTTGCAGAGCAGTCCGGTTCGGAGTGTTTCGCACAGAGCTATCGGTAGTTCTGCCAGATCGATGGGCGTTTGGTCGCTTACGAAAAAGCCTTCGGGATCATATCCCACACCGTGCACTTCATAGGAACTGTCCGCACAGAGGATGGCTTGCACGGTCATTTCATTCTTGGTCAGGGTGCCAGTCTTGTCGGAGCAGATCACTGTGGTGCAGCCGAGGGTTTCGGCGGCCGGGAGGCGTCGAATCAGGGCACTGCGTTGTGCCATGCGGGTGGCGGAGAGCGCGAGTATACCAGTCACGATCATTGGCAACATTTCGGGGATTGCTGCGACGATGAGTGAGATCGATCCGAGGAAGTTGTAGCCGAGGGCATATCCCACGTAGTGGCCGAGTAGCAGGTTCAACACCCCGATTAGCAGAATTGCGATGATCAGTGTGCGGGTGAAATCGGCGATCTTCGACTGGAGTGGTGTGAGCGGCGCTTGGATCTCTTTCATTAGCACGGCAATTTTACCGATCTCGGTCTGCTCGGCGGTTTCGACCACGATTCCCAGTGCTGAGCCGCGAGTGGCGAAGGTGCTGCTGAACGCCATGCAGTGTTGATCGCCGGGAGAGAGGTCGGGGCGCTCGATGGCTTCGAGTTCCTTCTTTGCCGGCACGGATTCCCCGGTGAGGACGCTTTCGTCTGCGTGGAAATTATGAGCGGAGATCAGCCGTAAGTCGGCGGGAATACGGTCGCCCCCGCTGAGGCTGACGATTTCGCCGGGGACGAGTTCTCGACTAGGGATAATCGTGGCCTCGCCATTACGGATGACGGTGCATTTTGCCACGAGTGTGCGCTTTAGGGCATCTAGTGCGCCTTCGGCCTTGCCCTCTTGGATGTAGCCGATGACTACGTTTAGGATGATCACACCGATGATGACACCCATATCCATCCACATCCCGAGTATGGCGGTCAAGGTGATCGCAATCAGCAGGATATAGATGAGCGCGTTGTGGAATTGTCGCAGTAGGCGTTTCCAAGCGCTTGGTGTCGGGATTTTTAATTCATTATAGCCGAATTCTTCTAAGCGGCGGCGTGAAAGTGCCAGAGGGAGTCCTTCAGGGGCACTGTCTAAGCGTTCGAGCGCATCCGCGCTGGAACGTTGATACCAAGATCTGTCACAATTTTGGGACATCGCACTGCAACTATATGCATGCTCGCTTGCGAGTCCATTTTTAGGGGGCGATTCAGCCCCAGTTTGAAGCGCTACTCCTCAACCAGTTGTTCGACTCTGGCGAAGCCGTTGCCGTCAATACCAAGTGTCTCAACCAAGAACTTGAGTGCGGGGTCCATGCGTTGCTTGAGCGTCCATTGCGGATTAATCACGATCATACCGCTGGAGGTCATGCCGCGCGCCTCGGTGTCGTTGGTGATCCCGAGCTCGTAGATTTGAATATTACGAATGCCGCTGCGCTGCAGGTCGGCTTCCATCTGGTCAATGCGTGCGCGCTCAACCACTGGATACCAAATCAAATACAGCCCTTGGGCGAATTTTCGGTGTGCGGCAATGACGAAATCGACCACGCGCTCGTAGTCTTCTTTGATCTCGTAGGAAGGGTCAATGAGGGGCAACGCACGTCGTTCTCTGGGCGGCAGGAGCTTTTCGACGCGATTAAAGCCGTCTTCGTGCCAGACCTCGGCGCGGCCATCAATGCGGAGCAATGCTTCGAGGGCGTCGATCTCTGTATTGTGCAGTTCGCACAATTGTAGGCGGTCTTGCTCGCGCAGCAGATGTTGCGCGATGGCGGGGGAGCCCGGATATTTGACGAGCTCGTCCGCGACATTGATGGCCTCGATGACCTCAATGTAAGGCAGCAGCGCCTCCGGGAGGGCTTCCTCGACCCATAGCTTGGCGATGCCACCCTGAAATTCCCCCGTCTTCAGTGCGAACTCGGAATCGAGCGCATACATGCCGGGGCCCGCATGCGTATCGAAATACGCAAATGGCTTGTCCTTCAACTTTAGGTAGTTGAGGCATTCAACGAGCACAAGGTGCTTGAGCACATCGGCGTAGTTGCCAGCGTGAAAGACGTGTCGGTCGCTGAGCATTCTGAGGGTAGACTAGCTGCCGGGTTTGGTCGCTTCGGAGCCTTGCAGTTCGGGTGGGAGATTGTCGGCTTCGTAGGTTGGGAAGCTGAGCTCGGCGAGGCTGTGGTGCGGAATGTCGAAAGTGGTTTTGCCGTTGCTGCGGTCGACGATGACACCGACTGCCACAGGATCTGCGCCGTGTTTGCGGCATTGTTCGAGCGCCTCAACGACGCGGCCACCACGAGTGATGACGTCTTCGACGATCAGCACCTTCTCGTCGGGTGCGAACTTGAAATTGCGGCGTAGTTCGAGCTTATCATCGACTTTTTCGAGGAAAACGAAGCGTAGGCCGAGCTGGCGGGCAACTTCTTGGCCGATGACGAGACCGCCCATTGCGGGGCCGACGACGGTTGTCGCGCCGTAGCCTTTGAGGTCTTCGCTGAGGAGTTCCGCCATGCGTGTCACTTTGTCCATATATTGGCAAACCTGGGCGCACTGGAAGAAATGTGCGCTGTGTAGGCCGGAGCGCAGCAAAAAGTGGCCACTGAGGAGTGCGCCACCGTCACGGAAAATTTGGAGAACTTCGTCTTGTTTGGTATTCATTACAGCAGGTTGAAGCGTGAATCGGGAAGTGTGAAGAGAGAAACGAGCAGGAGGTCAGAAAAGTATGTAAGAGCCTACTCTTACTTAAAATACACAGGCTATTTATTGCAGATCGCGTTGATTTACATGTGGAATGTGATATTTTGTTCACATGGATGCGAGTTATATGCGAAAGTCTGGGTATCGTGGGCGTCTTTTGGTTCATGGGCGACGTGGGGTGTATCATGTGATGAGTCGCACGGCTTGTGGGCAGTTCCTGTTTGGGGATGATGAGAAACGGGTGTTTTTGTCGATGCTTCGTAAACAGGTAGGCTTTTGTGGGGTGGAGTTGTTGGCTTATTGTGTGATGGGGAATCATTTTCACCTGCTGGTTGCGGTACCGGATGCTGATGAGGTGTGCATTTCGGATGAAGATCTTTTGCGGCGTTACCGACTGCTGTATGATGGTGATTGTCCCGCATCTTCGGCGAGTCCTCTAGTGTTGGCTCAGTTGCTGGCTGCGAATGAGCGGGAGGGCCAGCTCCTGCGAACGCGGATATTAGCTCGAATGCATGATCTTTCGGTGTTTATGCGTGAGTTGAAGCAGCGCTTTGGACTGTGGTATAATGATCAACATCAGAATCAGGGGACGATCTGGGCAAAGCGTTTTACGAGTGTGGTTGTGGAGTCGTCGCGTGAGGCGTTGATGACAGTGGCAGCGTATATTGATTTAAACCCCGTGCGTGCTGGGTTGGTCGATGATCCTGAGGATTACGCGTATAGTAGCTACGGCTTGGCGATACGTGGGCAGACTGGGGCACGTCATGGCTACGCGGGCGTTTTTTGTGATGCTGGAACGTGGGACGTGTTGCTGCCGAGATACAGGGTGTTTCTTTATGGAAAAGGGAGTCGCAGTAAAGGGAGCCTTGATAAGGATTTCGGTGTGATCGATGCGAACCGTGCCGAACAGGTGCTGAAGGCAGGGGGCCGCTTGGCGATATCTGATGTGCTGCGTCTGCGTATCCGTTATTTTTCGGCGGGGACTGCTGTAGGCTCTGATTCTTTTTTGACTGAATTGGGGCGTGATTGGAAGGCATGCTATGGGTTGAGTCGAAAACGGGATTCCTATCCGATGCGCTGCGCCGAATGGGGACAGTTGAGGGCGTTTCGCAATCTGCAGGTGGAGCCTGTGGATTTGAAGTCTTTGGATTGATGAATTATTTTTTAGTGGAACAGGTGGAAGTGTAGATGTGGCTTGTGGTTCTAGCGTTCTGACTACTAACTTCTGATTTTCGCAAATGCTTAATTTACTACATCGTCATGTCCTCCGGGAGGTTCTGGTCTCAACTGCCTTAGCCATGGGGCTTTTCGTGTTCGTGTTGCTTCTGGGGAATGCGATGCGCGATATCGCGGAGCTCGTTGCGGCGGGTAAGCTCGATGCGATTGTCTTTCTAAAGTTGCTGGGGCTGTTGATTCCTTATGTCGCGGCGTATGCCTTGCCGTTGGGGGTGTTGACTGGCACACTCATGGCGCTTGGGCGTTTGTCTGCGCAGCAGGAGATCACCGCGATGAAGGCATCGGGCTTGAGCCTGTATCAGATCGCTTCGCCCGTGTTTTTGATCTCGTTTATCGGGATGGTCGCGGGAGTGGTGGTGAATCTACACTATGCGCCGCAGTCGCGCCTGGCTTATAAGCAGCTGATGGCCACTGCGGTGAGTGAGAATCCGATTGGGTTTATTGAGGAACGGCGATTTATTCATGAATTTCCAGGCTATGTGATTTATATGGGCGGGCGTGATGGTTCGCTGATGAAGGATTTCTGGATTTGGGAGCTCGACGACGCGCAACGGGTAAAACTCTTTTTACGAGCGGAGGAGGGTGAAATCAGTTTTGATGAAGATAATAGTGCGCTCGTATTGACTTTAAGAGATGGTACGGCGGAGCAGCGTGATGAGGAAGATCCGGAGGCCTTGGGGGAGGATCCGGTGCGGTCGCTCTTTTTTGGGGAATTACCGATTGAGCTGCCGATGGGGGAAATTTTTGGTGAAAAGGCCCAACGGCGTATTCGCACGAAAGAGATGACATTTGCTCAGTTAATGGCAAAGCGTGATCTGCAATTGGCGGAGGAGGCGGAGAGTGGCGAGGGAATGTCTAAGTCGCGGATGAAGATGCAGATGCATGTGCAAAAGAGCTTCGCGATGGCGTTTTCGGTGTTTTCGTTAGCGATCTTTGGGGTGCCGTTGGCCATTCACGTGGGGCGTAAGGAGAGCTATGCGAACCTCGGTATCGCGCTGGTCATTGCGATGAGCTATTACTTTTTGATCATTGCAGTGAGTTGGTTGGAGGGGGTGCCTGCTCTTCGCCCTGATCTATTGGTTTGGTTGCCGAATATCATTTTTCAGGCTACTGGATTTTATTTGATCCAGCGAGCCAACAAGCACTAGGCCGAAATACTGAAACGTTGAAAATCTGAAATGCTGAAATTGTTGAATGGGCTGACTCGGCTGTTTTGTTAGAATGCGTATCGTCCACATAGATAGCCCGCCCAGTGTGGATGAGTTGATTGAGCGATTCGGTTCGAGGGACTTGCCGTTTGTGCTGGATAGTTCGCTTTCGAATGACGGCTTGGGGCAGTGGAGCTTTTTTGGAGCAAATCCGTTCTTAGTCTTTTCGGGGAAGGATGGGGACTATGTCGAACGTTCAACATCGAACGCTGAACGGAGATGGCTTACAGCTATTGCGTGAGTTGATGGCGAAGTTCTCAATCGAGAATGAAAGTGGCATCCCGTTTGTGGGAGGGGCTGTCGGATTCTTGGCATATGATTATGGCCGCCAAATCGAGGCATTGCCGGATCAAACGCTCGATGATCGTGACATGCCGGATATTCATTTTGGTTTTTATGATGGGATTGCAGCATTGAACCATTTGACGGGGGAGTTGAGCTTGATCGCGCTTGGTCTGCGGGCGGATGAGGATGTGGTGCTCGAGGAGTTGCGAGCGATTGTTACGGATTCATTCACGGCAACAGATCAGACTACGCCGCAGCGTGGCGGATGGGAGTGGAATATTGAGCGCGGTGATTATCTACAGGCGGTTGAGCATGTGCGCAGTTATATTGCCAGTGGAGATGTCTATCAGGTGAATCTTTCGCAGCGCGCGAAGTGCCGCTACGAGGGGTGCCCGATTCAGTTGTATCAGGCGCTTAGGGCGGGCAACCCTGCGCCATATAGCGCGTTGATTCGTTCGGATGCATATACAGTGTTGTCGACTTCTCCAGAGCAGTTTCTTCGTAAACAGGGGCGTCAAATTGAAACGCGTCCGATCAAAGGCACGCGTCCTCGTGGTGCGTCGGTCGAGGAGAATGCGCGCAACGCAGAAGCGCTGGGCGCTTCGGAGAAAGATCGTGCAGAGCTGCTAATGATCGTGGATTTAGAGCGTAACGACCTCGGCCGTGTGGCTGAGTTTGGCAGTGTGCGGGTTGAGCACTTGTATCATCAAGAACACTACGCTCGGGTGATTCATCAGACTGCACAGGTCAAAGCGATCTTGGCGGAGGACAAGGATGTGTTTGATTGCATCCATGCGTTGTTTCCCGGCGGCTCAATTACTGGAGCGCCTAAAGTGCGAGCGATGGAAGTCATCGAGGAGATCGAATCAACACGTCGAGGAGTCTATACGGGATCGGTGGGCTACATCGGATTTGATGGCAACGCGGAGCTCAATATCGCGATTCGTAGCCTACATCTGAAGGATGGGACTTTGGATTATCAAGTGGGTGGTGGAATCGTTTGGGATTCCGACCCTGAAAGTGAATATCAAGAAACGCTCGATAAAGGCCGTGCGATTCGGGAGACTGTGGATGCTTTATGTCAGACATCATAATACTTAATTCGGGCGATCACGTTGCACTGGATCCGACGCAGTCGGGCTTTGCGCATGGCTTTGGCATTTTCGAAACACTGAAACTCGCATCAGGGCGACTCTGTTTTTGGGAGGAGCACTGGCAGCGTTTCGTGCGTTCTGCAAAAGAGTTGAGTTTGCACGTTGAGTTCGCCGAGGAGCAGGCGCTTGAGGCTATTCGTGAGTTGCTGCGGGCAGAAGGCTTGAGGGACGGGGCGATTAAGGTGTCGCTCATGCAAACGGGTGCAGGTTCGCAATGTTATGTGTATTCACGGCCAGCGATGACGTCGGGCGGTGCCGCGCGGTTACTATTTGCATCCGACTCAAAGCAGAATGAGCACTCCCTGTTGGCGGGGCATAAGACGCACAATTACATGGAGAATATGTTGCTGTTGGCGTCGGCTCGTTCGGCGGGTTGCACGGATGTGGTCCGTGTGAATGCTGCGGGTCAATTGACGGAGACTGCGGTTGGGAATTTATTCTTTGTTCAAGGCGACACTTTATATACCCCAGGGGTTGCAACTGGTATTTTGCCGGGGGTGGTGCGTGCGGTTGTGTTGGAGGCTGCGGGGATCTTAGGGGTTTCCGTTGTTGAGGGCACGTATTTTCCGGATGCGTTGAATTTGATGGAGTCAGCGTTTGTAACGAACTCCTCTGTTGGTATTCAGATTGTGGATACGATTAAAATTGGGGAGTCGCAGCGCGAAGTCGAGTGTGCTGCGCATCCAATGGTTCAGGATTTAATTGAGGCGTTGGCTACAGTGGAGGATGGCAGCTCGATGCTGATGACTGATGACTAAGTATAAATCATATTTTACGATGCGCCGACCGTTGGCGCTTGGGCAGCAAACATATTTGGCTGGTATTTTAAATCTGACGCCGGATTCATTTTCGGATGGCGGAGATTTTGTGGATCTGGATTTGGCGATTCAACACTTCCATCGGATGGTGAAAGAGGGTGCTACGATTATTGATGTCGGCGGCGAATCAACTCGCCCTGGGCATGTGCCGATTTCTGTGCCCGAGGAAATTGCGCGAGTGGTGCCGTTTATTGAAACGATTCGTTCGCAGACGGACGCGTTGATTTCGATTGATACATCGAAGAGTGAAGTCGCCGATGCGGCGTTGGACGCTGGTGCAGATATTGTGAACGATGTCTGGGGCGCTCAGTGTGATCCGCAGATGGCAGAAGTGATTGCTCGTCATGATGCCGCCTGTGTCTTGATGCATAACCGTCCTGCCGAAGAAGCGGGGGTGGGCGATGTGATGGATGCGATGCGTGCCTTTTTTGATCAATCGATTGCGTTGGTGTTGGCCGCTGGAGTGCGGCAGGACGTGATCATGTTAGATCCTGGTCTGGGATTTGGTAAAAGCTATGAAGAGAATTGGGAGGTCATGCGCCGCTTGCCGGAGCTATCTGATCTGGGTTACCCGATCTTGCTGGGTGCGTCTCGCAAGTCGATGATCGCAAAATTGCTGGAGTTGGCTGATCCGAAGGAGCGCTTGAGCGGCAGCCTTGGAACTACGGCATTGGCAATTCAGGCCGGAGTTGATTTTATTCGTGTGCATGACGTGCGCGAGCATTACGAATGCGCTCAAGTGATGGATCATTGTTTACGCTATGAATAAGACAAAAATCGAATTGAAAGACTTGGCTTTTTTTGCGCGCCACGGTGTGCTCAACGAAGAGGCGAAGTTGGGGCAACGCTTTAAGGTTGATGTGTTATTGACCTTGGTCGATGGGCTTGAGTTTGAAGACGATACGCCGGAGCAGACCGTCAACTACGTCGAAGTGTATGAGGTGGTGAAGGAAATCTTTACTGGCTTTCGTTTTAATCTGATCGAGCGCGCGGCGGAAGTAATTGCGACTGAGATATTAGAACGCTTTGACAAGGTTGTGGAAGTGGCCGTTAAAGTGAAGAAGCCTTCGGTGCCAGTGGATTGCATCTGTGATTATTTTGCAGCGGAGGTCACACGATGCCGCTAACTACGGCTTATCTGGCATTGGGCAGTAATGTCGGCGAACGCCTAGAGCAGATGCGCGCGGCTTTGCGAATGCTGGATGCCGCGAGCGATGTTTCGGTGCTGCGGGCGAGCTCGGTCTATCAGAATCGAGCGATTGGTATGGGCGATGCGGAACCGTTTTTGAATGCGGTGATTCAGGTATCGACGAGCCGTTCTGCGGAAGACTTGTTGGATCTGTGCTTGTTGGTTGAAAATCAACTTGGGCGTGTGAGGACGGGAGGCTGGGCACCGCGAACGATTGATGTGGACGTGCTGATTTACGGCGAGGCAAAGATCGAAAACGAACGCTTACAGTTGCCGCATCCACGTGCCGCGGAGCGTGATTTTGTGTTGAAGCCGTTGGTTGATATTGATCCAGATTTATTGATTGAAGGGCAGACGGTGCGTGAGCTGTTAGATGAGTTGCCGCTTGTTGAACTGGGATTGTATGACGGGGACTTGCTAAAACTATGAAACCAAGTGTTGAGATCGAATACTGCCCGGGCTGTCGCTGGTTGTTACGCGCGGGGTGGACTGCGCAGGAGTTATTAACCACTTTTGAAAGTGAGCTAGGTGCGGTGACGCTGCGCCCTTCCGAGGTTGGTGGCACGTTTCGAGTGACGGTCGATACCGCGGTTGTCTGGAATCGAAAAGACGAAGGGCGCTTTCCTGAAATGAAGGAACTTAAGCAGCGGATTCGTGACGAGATTGCACCAGAGCGTGACCTCGGTCACAGCGATGTGGGTGGGAAGTCGAGCGATGTCTAATTCGATCACTAAAGCCGCGATTGCAGCTGCGTGTAAATTGTCGGCTGGAGTGGATGCACTCGATTTCGCGGAACCGACGACGCATGTTTATAATCCGTTGGATCATGCGTGGGCCGGGCATGAGAGTTATTTAACGCAACGCGCTCATTCGAAGAAGAAAGTGGTTTTTATGGGTATGAACCCCGGGCCTTTCGGTATGGCGCAGACGGGTGTGCCGTTTGGTGAGATCGCGGTGGTGCGTGATTGGGTGGGCGTGAATGAGGCGATTAAGAAACCCGCGAATGAGCATCCAAAACGATTGGTCGAAGGCTTTGAGTGTCAGCGCAGTGAAGTGAGCGGGCGTCGCCTCTGGGGCTTGTTTCAAGAGCGCTTTGAATCGGCAGATGCATTTTTTGCAGATCACTTCGTGGCGAATTATTGCCCATTGGTTTTTATGGAAGCGACGGGGCGTAATCGCACGCCGGATAAGCTGCCGGCAGCGGAAGTCGCTGCGTTGTATTCACTTTGTGATGCACACTTGCGTGAACTCGTGGACGCGTTGCAGCCCGAATGGGTGATCGGTGTAGGAGTATTTGCAGAAGGTCGCGGGAAGGTCGCGTTGAAAGGCTACGATTTAAAAGTCGGCCGTATTTTACACCCGAGTCCCGCCAGCCCCGCCGCGAATCGCGGGTGGGGCGAGCAAGCAACCCAGCAGCTCGAAGCGCTCGGTGTGTGGTAGTTCGTTGGGATCGGCTGTCTTTAGCTGCCGTTCTTTTATTCGTTCATTGGTTCACGCTGTAGCTTATGCTCGACGGCGGCTAAACGGCCGATCCTTGGCCGCTACTCCGCCCTAGGATCGCGAGACATCAGATCATGAAGCGCCTTGCGGGGATCTTTGCCGTCTTCGACGATTTTACAGACCTCTTCTGTGATCGGCATTTCGATGCCGTGCTCAGCTGCGAGGTCGCGTGCCGCTTTGGCGTTCCAGATGCCTTCGGCGACTTGCTTCATGCCGCCCATGATTTGTTCAAGGCTTTCGCCTTTGCCGAGTCGTTCACCAACGGAGCGATTGCGGCTGTGACGGCTGGCGCAGGTCACGATCAGATCGCCGATACCACTTAGTCCTGAGAAGGTTTCTGGCTTTGCGCCGAGACATACGCCGAGGCGGGTGATTTCAGCGAGGCCGCGGGTCATGAGTGCTGCCTTGGTGTTGTCGCCTAGCTCCATGCCGTCGAGAATGCCAGCGGCCACTGCGATCACATTTTTGAGCGTGCCACCGATTTCGACGCCCAGTGGATCGTCGGAGGTATAGACGCGGAAACTTTTGCCCATGAAGGCCTGCTGGATTTGTGCGGCCTGTTCGCTGGCAATCGTGACGGCAGTCGGGACGCCGCGTGCCACTTCTTCGGCGTGGGATGGACCAGAGAGGATCGCGACCTGGCGGCCCAGTACGTCGTAGGCGACTTCGCTCATGCGTTGGTGTGTAGCTTCGTCGAGTCCCTTGGTTGCGCTGACGATCAATGCGCTTTCCGGTAGGTGGGGCTTGAAGGCTTCAAGCGAGGAGCGGTAGAAGCGTGATGGAGTGACGACGACAACGAGGTCGGCATCGCTGACGGCTGCTGGATCGGCCGTCCATTGGATTTCGCTCGGGACTTTGACTTCCGGCAGGTAGGTGGTGTTTTCTCCAGTTTCGCGGATACCTTTTAGTTCTTCCTCGAAGGGACCCCATATTGTGACCTGATTACCGTTGCTTGCGAGCACCATGCCGAGCGCGGTTCCCCATCCTCCATTTCCGATTACAAATGCTTTCATGCCTGACTCTATTCGATTCCGTTTAGAGATCTCAAGCTCAATGAATTTAAGCGCTCGGGTGCGCGCTTATTCTTTTTTGGCAGGAAGAATAGGAGCATCGCCAGAGGGATCCTCGGCGGAGAGATCCGTGTGAAGTCTGAGGTTGCTGCGGTCGTAATGGCTTCGCCAGTCTCCTATCGAATGCTGAGCTGGTATTGAGTGTAGTGGAATCCGCGAAGCGCTCGGCATTTGGCAATAAAAAGGGCGGACATTGCTGTCCGCCCCAAAGTGAAAGCCCGTGCTCCTTAGAAGCGATAGCCGACTGAAAAGGCGACGGCTTGGCTGTCGAGGTCGTAGTCGCCATCAACGGTTGGCTTATCATTGCCACTGACTCCACGATCAGATGCGTAGATATATTGATAGGCCAACTGCCAGTAGATGTTTCCATAGTCTCGGCCAACACCTACAGCAAAGGCATGGCGGTCTGAGTCAGGGACGATGGGGAGAAAGCCTTGGTCGGGCACTGCATTCTCGATGTATGTGTAACCTGCGCTGACATTCCAACCTTTGTCAAAGTAGCGAGTCACACCGAGTTCCCAAATGAACGCAGATTCCCAGTCGAGATCATACGAAATGTCGCCAATCAAGGGGTTGAGGCCTTCGATCGTTAAATCATCGACGCGATCCCAGTTCGTCCAATCAACGTTGAACTCGATGTTCCACTTTTCATTCGGGCGGTAAGAGTAGCCGAATACGATGGATTCGGGGAAGGTGAGATCCGCCTCGGTTTTGAATTTACCGGCGAATGGGCCGAAGAATTCAGGGTGAAGGGTGGTGTTTCCGTCGTAGGTGACCTCGGTTTTTGCCTGATAGTTCAGGCCGAAGGAATGCTTTTCAGAGGGTCTCCACATGGCAGCAAGGGAGAAGCCAACTGTGTCGTCATTCGCATCGAACTTGAGGGCATTGGCTTTTAGCTTAACATCCGTCTCGTCGTAACTGGCACCAGCCGAGAGGGATAAAGTTTCCGTTACTTGCCACGCAAGGACTGCATGGTATTTTGTGTAAGCTAGGTCGGCTTCATAGGGAACCGATGGATCGAGTGTGAAGTTCGCATCACTGCCCCAGTCGGACCCCAGCGCGAAGGGTGAATAAATTCCAAACCCCATCGCGAACGGCGTATCCTTCAGGTTGTGACTAACGAAGGCGCTGGGGACGGCTTGGAAGTCGTCGTCCATGTCGTCGTTGCCCAACGTGGTGTCTGCACTGTAGTCGAGTGAGACGGCATAGACGCTGCCGTGGATCTGTGTGCCCTCGAGCTGTGTGAGGCCTGCGCCGTTATAGAAGACTGCGGAAGCGTTGTCCGCTGTGGCGGTGAATGCATTGCCGCGGGCGGTGGCGAAGGCGTCGACATAGGCGATACGTGTCGCTGCGGCGTGCGAGGTGAGAGTGCTTGCTAGGCTAAGGCCGGTGAGTAATAGGAGTCGTTGATTCAGATTCATTCAGTATGGGTAGGATGTGTTAAAGTGGAGGGGAGCTCGATTTTGATGTCCCAGTCTGCTTGAGGGGTTCGAGTGTTGAGTTGGATAAAGCCTTGATGCTCTTCGATGATTTTCTTGGCGACTGATAGACCGAGCCCGACGCCTGTGGTGCGCGTGCTAAAGAAGGGCTCTGTGGCTTCGGCTAAGGTCTCGGCTGTAAAGCCTGGCCCGTCGTCGCGAATGTATACCGTGAGGATGTCTTCGTCGTTGCGGCGAAGGATCGCATGCACTGCGCTTTCGCCGCTTTCATTGGATTGAATGGAGTTTAGAAAGAGTTCTTCAAATATGTAAGCGATGCCTTCGGGGTTACCATGTATGCTGGCGTCTTTGAGGGCATTATCGAGGTTCAGCTTTACGGTGCTTTTGCCGCTCTGTGCTTTGGCTCTGTTGAAGCCGTCGAGGATCGCGGTTTCGAGATCGACCTCGTCGTGATTCGAAGGCTTCGAGTGCTCGGCGAGGTAGAGCATCTGTTCGCTGAGGCGTTTGATGCGGGCAGTCTCTCGGGTGAGGGCGGTTTTGAGTGACGTCTGAAATTTTGGCTGGTCGATTTTCTTGTCGATCAGTTGCATGTGTGTGGTCAGCGGCACGAGTGAGTTGCGGATCTCGTGGGCAAATCGTTTGGCGATCAGGCTGATCAATTGTGACTTCGAGTCTTCGAGGGCATTTTGTTTGCTGGCCTCAATGTGTGTGTAATCTTCGATCACCACCATGACAGGGCGCGGGAGCAGGGGGAGCTTGTCGTTTGAGGCGAAGGGAATGAGCGAGATCTTGTGCAGCTCGGCATTGTTTGCGCCGGGGATTAAGAATGGCTTGGGCAGCTCGCCGAGTTCCACGGCGAGGTGTATCGGGCCTGCCAGTTCGTTGGGTAGGTCTGCCCATTCGATCGGTTCTGCATTTTCGGGCCCCATGCCGAGGAAGCGTTTTGCGGAATTATTGGTGTAAAGCACTTCCAGGTGTTCGCTCAATACGAGTGCACCGCTGGAGATCGAACCGAGGACATTCTCGATGAGTTGTCCATGTGCGGCGAGTTCGGTGTGCAGGCGACTGTTTCGGATCGATAGTCCGAGCTCTTCCATCAGCAAATAGAGTAGCTGTAGCTCATCTTCGCTGTAATTGCGTCCGGTGACTGGGCCGTTGAGCACGGCCACGCCGATGAGGCGTTCGCGATCACTAATCGGGATGGCGAGGTGGCAGCCTAGGATTTCAAATTCTTTACGGGCGGTTGGATCGATCTCGCCAAATGAGGAGTGAGTCTGGCTGTGCCGATGGAGGATGCGCGGTTGCTCTGTTAGTGCGCGGCCGAGGCCGGTGTCGCGGCTAAGTTGATAACAATCGACGAGATCTGCGGGCAGCCCGAAGGATGCGATGCAAGCGAGAGTGGTTGAGCGATTCTTACTGGCAAAGGATTTTTGGCCGTCGTTCTCGAGGAAGATGCCGATGCGGCTGAAGCTGATGTGTTCACGTAGCTTGAGGATGAAATGATGCGTGAACGCTTTATAATCCAAGCTGAAGCTGAGGATTTGGGAAAAGTCGCGTAAGACGTGTAGTGCAGAGGCTTGCGCTGGCTTTTCGACCGTATCTTCTGCGCGTCGAGTGGAATGCGTCGGCTGTGGCGCAGTGGGCTCTGTTGGGGCCACGTATTGTTGAATCATGCGCTCCAGCGTTTGTTTCGGCACGGGCTCGGAGAAAAAGAGATCCGCTCCTTCGTCGAAGGCGAGTTGCTCTGTCTCTAGGCTATATTCTGGAGCGATGACAATCGTCGGAATTGTCGCGTTGAATGAGCGAAGGGAGCGCAGGTGTTTTGCCAGTGTTGAGTCGCCGCTGTCCGCGTAGATGATGGCGAGGTTGAAGGCATTGCGCTCTAGCGCGGAGGTGGCTTCAGAGGGAGAGCGGCGACTTATGTTTCGTATGTGTGGCGCTGTGATGACCCCTCGTAAATTTTCCGAGATGGATTCACTATTCTTGATGAATAAGATGTGGGTCACAGGTCCGTGAATATTAGTGCGTTACGGGATATTACGTATTATTTGTTGGAATTATAGCTGTGCTGCAACAGCAAATCACAGTAATTTGCCGTCATCGCTCGGTGTTTTCACTTGCTGTTAAGGTGCAGTGATGGGATTTTGCCTAAGCAACGGCATTCTAATTATTAACATGATCGGCCTCCCCCCCCTCATTCATGCTTAAAGGACAATTACCCACAGCAGTTTCTGATATAACGAGTCGTCTCGTCTCTTTCCCCGGGCCGAGTGGATTGCAGGTCGTTGGTTATATTGATGAAGGAGCGGAAGATGTGTGGAATGAGCGCGTCGTGATTCTTGCGCCGCGGTATGGGGAGACGAAGAAGAATAACCTGCAGTTAGCTTATGAGCTGGTTGCAAATGGTTTTAAGGTGCTTCGTTTTGATCAGACGAACCACATCGGTGAAAGCGATGGGGCGATGCATGCATTTACGTTGTCGGGAGCGACGGAGGATATTTTAGCGGTTGTGGATTATGTGGATCGATTTTATGAGCCTTCTGAGGTCGTTTTAATTACGCTGAGCCTCTCCTCGCGTTGTGGGTTTCGAGCCTGTGCGCAGGATTCACGGATATCGCGCTTTGTTAGTTTGGTCGGAATGCTTGATATGGATCGGACTTTGCGGGCGATTTATAATAGAGACTTTTTCGGAGAGTTGAAGGCAGGTGCGACGTGGAGTCGGGTCGATATTTTGGGTTTTGAAATTGAGGGTGACAAATTTTATCAAAGTTTGGTTGATAGTGATATGTTGAATCTATCCGGGACATTGATTGATTCCGCTCAAGTGAGTGCTCCGGTGCTGCATTTGTGTGCGGAGCGGGATTTGTGGGTCGAGCGGGAAGATGTCGATCAGGTGATGTCGTGTTGTTGTAATGGTCGAGTGGTGTCGATTCCGAGTGTGGGGCATGAGCTGAACGAGAATCCTGAGTCGCTCAAATTCGCAATTCAGGAAGTCATGGCATTTTGCGCTGAAGGTTTAGCTGGAAACTCGGATGCTCTGTGCGTGCCGGACATGAAGGTGCTACTCCGGCAGAATCGACTCGAGCGCTCTAAGCTTCAGGCATCAATGGATTTCTCGGAGTCGGAGTCGGAGTTCTGGGGGGAGTATTTGGGGAAGTTCGGGATCATCGAAGATGCAAAATATTATGTTGAATATTTCGATAAAATGTCAGCGCTTCTGGGGGCAATACAACCAAGCGATGTGTTGTTAGATGCGGGCTGCGGCAATGGATTTTACGGCATTAGTATTATTCGCGCCTTGATTCGGGACTCTTCGGTTCGGGGGAGTTTGCCTCAGCCGATACATTATTGTGCGATGGATCTGACTAGTCACGGGCTAACTCGTTCCTATTCGAGGCATACGGAATCGCTGGTGGAGTTTCAGCGCCAGCAGCTTTGTGACTCGGGAGCCGTTGGGTTTTCGTATCGAAAAGTTGATTTTGATGCTGTTGGAGGTGAGCTTGGTGCTGCGCTTCCGTTTACAGATGGATCGATTAGTAAGATCTGCTGTAGCTTGGTGCTGTCTTACTTGAAGGAGCCGTTGAATCTGATGCAGGAGTTTTATCGAGTGCTTAAGCCCGGTGGAGTGGCTGTGGTTTCCAGTATGAAGCCCGGTTGCGACATGACGGTGCTCTATCATGATTATGTGACTCAAGATGTAGGGGGCGAAGGGGAGCAGGATGCGTCTATTTTGTTGAGTGCTGCTGGTCGAATCAAACTGAAGAAAGATACGGGGGTGTATCAATTTTTTGACGTGGAAGAATTAGAGCACCTTGCCGCTCAAGTTGGTTTTATGGAAACTCGTAGCTGTCGTTCGTTTGGTCATCAGGCCAATGTTATCCGTATTGTGAAGTGAATACATATCTTACGATCTCTTCTTTGCTGAATTTTTCAGCGGCTATTTTGCTCATCGCCTTTCTGGTGGGTGCGCGGGATCGCAGTCCGATTCGGCGTCGCTATTTATATTTCTTAATTTCTGTTTCGGCCTGGGCTGGAGCATATTTTCTCTGGCAGGTGACGGCGGATGAGATTGTTGCTGAGTTCTTTTGCCGTGCGTTGACCTGTTTTTCGATATTCATTTCGATCACATTGTATCACTTCTCTTTGAGACTGGCCGGGGTGGAGTCTCGACGTGGTGTGTTGTTGGGTTATCTCGGTGCTTGCGGTTTGATTTGTTTGATGCCGACCGGACTGATCGTGGATGGAGTGTCCGCTCGGCCTTCGCACATGTATTGGCCAGATGCAGGTCCTTTGACTTGGTTGTATTTGCTGTATTTCTTTGGCTATTTGATTGCGAGTGGATGGGTCCTTCTCCGTGGATGGAAGCTGAACATTGGCAGCAAGGCCTCGGATCAAATCTTTGTTTTATCAACGTGTATTGTGGGTTTCTTGGGCGGGGCGACGAATTTCCCCTTGTGGTATGATATTCCGATTCAACCGTATGGGAATGTATTGGTGGCGGTGTATGTGTTCCTGTTAGGGCATGGTCTTTACAGTAGTCGAGTGTCAGGTGTGAGTCTTGATTTTTATAAGGCATCGGTTGGGTTGCTTTTGAGTGGATCAGCGGCGTTGTTTTATTTGTTGATTACCGCGCTGTATCGAACTGCTACGGGTGATCCCATGTCGTCTGATGAGTTTTGGTTTCGCGGGGTGCTGGCATTTGTTCTGAGTATTGTTATTTTTTGGGGCGTCCCACGTTTGAAGTTTTGGACGGAGAACATACTTGAGGGCGTCTTTCGTCGCGAGCGGGCGAGTGCATTGACTGAGCTTAAGGATCTGCCGACGAGGCTTTCCGACCTTGCGGAGGATGGGTCTATTTTTGAGGTGACGGCTGAGACTGTGATGCAATCGCTGAATGTGACGGGGGTAGCGGTGTATGTGATGGAGCCGTTTGACAGTGCGTATCGTTGTTCGGTTTTAGCTGGTGAATTTATAAAGGAGCCCGAGGGCTATACTTTGGATGTTGATAGCCCGATTGTTGAGGCGTTGAGTCAGCAGCCGGTCTGTCTCGTGTTGGATCAGATATACGGGGATATTGATCAGTCTTATTATCGGGCGCTCGTGGATCTGAGAAATGAACTGAAAGTCTCGATGATCGTGCCGATCTTTGCGAACCATGAAGTGTTTGGGTTGATCTTGGTTGGCCCGCCGAAACAGCCGCGAGCGTGGAGTGAAGAGGAGGTATCCATCTTGTTTAATGTGGGCGCTCAGATTGGTATCAATTTCAGGACACGTGATTTCGAGCGTCGTGCGAGTGAGGTGGATAAACTGGTGGCCTTAGGCACGATGGCCGCGGGTTTAGCGCATGAAATTCGTAATCCGTTGGTGTCGGTCCAGACGTTTGCCTCGATGGTAGAGTCTGGGAAGTCTCTAGATCGAGTGTCAGATCAATTCAAGGGAGTGCTTCTTCGGGATGTGAAACGTATTGCCAGTATTGTTGAAGGGGTGGCGCACTACTCGCAGAATCAGAAGGGCAAGAAGGCTCAGATTTCTATCAATGAGGTGCTGCTAAACAGTGTCGATATCAGCTCGAAGCTGGCGCAAACGCATGGGGTGGCACTGCGCTTTACGTCTGCCGAGGATGTGGATGCGACGGTTTCTGCAAATCTGGGGCAACTCGTGCAGGTGTTTAGTAATTTAATTGAAAATGCGATTCAGGCCTTGAATGGAACAGAGTCCCCGCAAGTGAAGGTTTCTGTGGCGAAGCGTCAGGCTCATCGTGGTCGTGGGCAGTCTTGGGTGGAGGTGTCTGTTGCGGATAATGGGCCCGGGATTCCCAAAGCGATTTTGAGCCGGATTTTTGATCCGTTCATTACTTCGAAAGATACGGGCGCTCGTGACGAACGCATGGGGATGGGCTTGGGGCTCGCCATCTCAAAACGTATTATTGAGAATCACAACGGTGCGATCACTGTGATCAACGATCCTGAGGGCGGCGCAAAGTTCTTGGTCTCACTCAAATGCACTCACCCTAAAGATGAAAAAACAACAAACTGAGCAGGTGGTCTCGTCTGATGCGCCACCCACCTTCGTCGCTCCGGCGGGGTTGGCTGCGGCTTACTTGCGCTCTGTTGCGTCAAGTTTAGAGTCGTTTGATGAGTTCGGCGGGTTCCTCGATGAGTTGAAGCGTTTGGTCGGTAAAGATTTGTATTTGAAGGGTTCGGCTCAGTTGTGTGATGTGTTTTCGGGGGCGAGTGAGCAGC
Organism: uncultured Puniceicoccaceae bacterium; assembly: GCA_905479975.1. Lineage (GTDB taxonomy): Bacteria > Verrucomicrobiota > Verrucomicrobiia > Opitutales > Coraliomargaritaceae > Lentimonas. The sequence goes on from CAJQOS010000028.1 coordinate 27,954, forward strand.
CTGACTTTGAGAGTCTGGGGCAAGGCGAGACAGTCATTGCGGTTTCTGGCTCGGCGGGGAGCAGTGGTTATTTGAAGTATTCTGGTCGGGCGGATGGCCACCCGTTTGGCGCCGAAGATCTGCATTTGATGGGGGCGATTTCCAGTGTGGTTTCAGCGCTGGTCGCTCAGGCGCAAAATTTTCGCAAAAAGGAGCAGGCATCTTCTATTTTACAGTATTTGATCAATCAGCTGCCGCTCGGGGTGGTCTGTTTTGATGCCACTGGCAGTCTACTCATTGAAAATAAAGTGGCTCGACGACTGCTGGGAGAGGGAGGCGCTGCTCTGATTGAAGCGCAACTGACTCAGGCTGGTAAAGTTCGTGGCGAGCGCGTGAAGTTGCACTTCGAGGTCAATGGTAAGCTGATTTATTCTGAGGGACGTTCGTTGGAAGTGGCAGAGGGGGGCGTCATCGATGCTTACGTGCTGTATGATTTGAGTGCGTCTCGTGAGAAGTTGTTGAAGGATTTGGAGTTGGAGGCGTATATGAGCGAATCACGTGGAGGGGCTGTGGTACTCGCTCTGCTGGAGTCGCGCGCGATTGCAGGAGATATTTATCAGAAGCTGAAGGCGTCCGCGGTGGATTTTGATTTGGAGCCCTCGAAGATTCAACCGTTGGATGCATATGCCTGCGTCTGTGTTTTTCGGGGCAAGGATTTGCGGAGTGTGCGTTATCTGTTGAGGCATCGACTGCCGCTTAAAGCGCTTGAGGGAGTGCGTGTTTCTGTAGTCGCCTATGATGCGGATGCCCCGGTGGTGGCACCTGCCGAGGCCATGATTGATGCGGCCTCTGCTGCATTACGTCGGTCAGATGTCGCCTTGTTGCCGGAGCTTCTGGTGATGGATATTTACCCGCCGGTGGTCGATGCGTTGGAGCTGCTGGTCGGGGATGCGTGTCGCTTGCGCTCTGCGGATTCTTTGGACGAGGCGGAGGCACTGATACGTTCCGGGCAGGTGGATGGTCTGATGATTGATGTGGATGGCTATGGCGAGGATGTGCGGACACGTCTGCAGCAGGCATCGGCCGCTGCGGGGGGCGGTTTTAAAATCTGCTACTCGAGCTATAAGCAGCCGCAGATGGCTCGTTCTGCCTATGGTTTGTCTGGGGGGGATACCTTATTGCAAAAGCCTTTTGATGCCGGCGAGGTTGCCGATGCTGTGCGTTTGCAGTTCAATTTGGCTTGAGCCGAGGCATCCGCTCCGCTCATAGTTTCACGCAACCTTATCCTATCCTCTGATTTATGACTACTGCTCCTTCCGGACTCCCTACGAAACGATTGCTCGTCGTCGATGATGAAGAAGGCCCTCGTGAATCGTTGAATATGATTTTTTGCGACGACTTCGACGTGACGATTGCGACATCGGGTGAAGAGGCGGTTCGGTTTTCAAAAGAGGCACCGTTCGATGTGGTGATTACGGATATTCGTATGCGCGGGATGAGTGGCATTGATGTGCTGCGTGAGGTAAAGAAAATCGATGTGCACACTGAGGTGATCGTATTGACGGCCTACGAGACGCTGGATACTGCCCGTCAGGCGATCAGCTATGGTGCTTCCGAGTATTTAAAAAAGCCCTTTGACCTCGATCATATTCAGAAAGTGGTGGATCGTTGTTATCACAATTATCTGTTTACGACGCAGCAGGAGGCTGTGATCCGTCAAGATGTGAATGCCGCGAAAAATAATTTCTTGGAAATCGTGAGTCACGAGCTGAACACACCGATGAATGGGATTTTGGGATTTATCGAATTACTGCAAGATACGCGTTTGGATGAGGAACAGGGCGAGTTTGTGACCACCATCCGCGATTGTAGCCTCAAATATTTCGAGCATGTGCAGGATATTTTGACCTATGCCAAGCTCTCGATGAGTGAGAGTGAGATGTCGAGTTTGTCGTTCAACCCAGCGACAATGATGCTTAAATTGATCAATGAAGAGACAGCTGCAACTCAAGTTGAAATCCAGTCGGATATTCCGGAAGATTTGCCCCAGTATGTCAGTGGCTCGGAGCACGAGATCCGCGTGGTATTACGAAAGCTCCTGCAAAATGCCCTGAAGTTTGCGTCGAAAGGAGAAGTCCGAGTTGCGGTTCAATTTGAACATCTTTCCGATTCTGAGATTCGCTTGAGCTTTGAGGTGTCTGACACCGGGCCAGGCATTGATCCGCAGTATATTGAAAACGGCAAGCTCTTTGATGCATTTTCTCAGGGAGACTCTTCGCTGGCCCGCCCTCATGAAGGATTGGGCCTCGGTTTGGCCTTGTGTAAGAGTATCTCTGATCGGCTCGGTGGTTCGCTGGTGGTTGAGAGTGAGCAGGGCAAAGGTAGTCAGTTCACTTTCACCGTGGATGTGCGCGAGGAAGAGGCCTAGGGCCGCATTGGTGTGAATGTTTCCTCCAAGAATGTTGGGGTTGGGTAAGATTCAAATTGTCAAATGGGCAGAAACTCTCCAACCTGCGCCACTTTTTGACAAAATCGGCCTTCGCCAATAGTTTTAATCATCATGCAAATCACGCTCCTCAAGTCTAAGCTGCTCCGCGCAGAAGTCACTGACAGCGCCCTCCACTATGAGGGTAGTCTGGCGATCGATTCCGCATTGATGGAGCAGGTCGGCCTCGTCGCCTACGAGAAAATTCTTGTTGCCAACATCGCCAACGGCGAGCGCTTCGAGACCTACGCAATCGAGGCGCCAAAGGGATCGCGCACCATCTCGCTTAACGGTGCCGCAGCGCACAAAGGCGAACTCGGCGATTTACTCGTGATCATGTCCTTTGCTCAATTCGAAGCTGAAGAGGCCAAAGCATGGAAGCCTAAGGTGCTCGTTCTGGCCGATGGCAACAAACGCGTCGTGCGTGCGGATAATGTCCTTGTCGCTGAAAACGCCTTTTACGACTGCTAGTTGGGCGGTGTCCATTTTTCAAAAAACGATCATTCGTGTGGTCGGTTTTTGTGTGTCTACAGGAATGCTTACAGTTCGAATTCCCGTTTCAGGGCTTCGGTGTTGAGGCACTGTTCCAGCAGATCAGCCATGGCAGTGTAAGTTTGGTCGGCTTGAACTTTGCGTGATATGGGCGAAATTGTGACCTGCTGCAGATTGGCAGCTTCGATTAATCGCTGGCGCATCGGGGCGCCGTCGAACAGGCCGTGCTGGTAACTGCCCCAGATGTTGCCGTGGCGAGTGCCTTCGGGGAGCTTTGCTCCGTCTTTATCGAGCATCTGTAGTAATGGATTCTGAGGCTCAGTGCCCTGCCAATGGGATCGTCCGCTGTGGATTTCGTAGGTCTCCCAAGTTTGGGCGTCGCTGTGCGATTGGCGGGTGGTGACTGTTTTATTGGCGTGAAACTCGGTTTGCATTGGAATCAGGCCGAGTCCTTGGGCACTACCAGCGAGTCCTGCGACACCTACGGGATCACTGAGCTGGGTGCCGAGCATTTGGTAGCCGCCGCAGATGCCGACGACGGGCACGCCGGCCTGGGCGCGGGCTTGGATCGCTGCGGCGAGACCAGTCTGCTGCAACCATGCGAGGTCTTGCAGGGTGTTTTTGCTGCCGGGCAGGATGATGGCGGAGGCTTGCTCGATTTCGGCGACGGTGCTGGCCCAATAGACGTTGAGCCCAGTGTCGTTGCGCCACGCCTGAATGTCCTGCGAGTTGGATAGCTGCGGTAGGCGCACCCATGCGATGCCGTTGTGTTGCGTGGCGCTGGTGGCATTGTGCAGGCAGAGGCTGTCTTCTTCGTCGATCTGTAGCTGGTTTCGCTGTGGCAGGAGTCCGAGGTAGGGCAGCGTGCAGTGCTCTGCTAGATAGGGGCTGGGATCGGGAAACAGCGAAGTGTCGCCGCGAAATTTGTTCACCACATAGCCGAGGCCCGCGGCTTGATCGGCGGGGGACATGAGGGACCATGTGCCAGCGATTTGTGCAAACACACCGCCACGTTCGATGTCGGCGACGAGTATCCATTTGCCATTGACGTAGTGGATCGGGCGCAGGTTGGCGATGTCGCGGTCGACGATGTTGAGCTCGACCGGACTGCCGGCGCCTTCCATGACGAGCACGTCGCATTGTCTCTGCCAGCCGTCGAGTGTTTCTCGCACCACTTGCCAGGAGTCCTCGATGGTTTGGTAGTAGTCGCGGGCGTGGACCTGCTCGATTGCTTTGCCGAGGCGCACCACTTGTGAGGTCGAATCGCCGACGGGCTTGAGTAGAATTGGGTTCATTTCGACGCGCGGAGCTAAGCCGCAGGCTGCGGCTTGCACGGCTTGTGCGATGCCGATTTCGCCGCCGTCTAATGTGGCGCAGGCATTGTTCGACATGTTTTGCGCTTTAAATGGTGCGACGCGCACGCCTTGCCGGCGAAGCCATGCGCAGAGTGCGGTGGCGAACCAACTTTTCCCCGCATTGGAGGAGGTGCCGAGTATGCCGATTGCTTTCATACGCGTGAAATCTCGCAAAACCCAAAGGTGAATCGATGCCCAGGATCGTCGAATTCACGTAGGATTGGGGTTGCTCTGTTTAAGGCAATCGCTGCGCTGAACTCGGGCGCATCGTAAACGAAGGTGTGAAATTCACCATTCTCACCGCAGGGATCAATGCCTGCTGGGAGGTCATCGAGGAAGGCTTGGTCGTAGTCGCGCCCTGTAAACTCAATGCCGAGCCGTTTGGTGTCGACGCAAACAACGATCGCTTTGTAGCCAGAGTGAATGAAGCGTTGAGCTAGCTCGGTGGTGTCGGTTTGCCAGATTGGATAAATGCATTTGAGGCCGAGTGGTTCATGGAAACGCTCACGCCATTGTTTGATGTCTTTGAGGTAGAGGTCGCCGTAAGCGATTTTTCGGATGCCGCGTTCGGCTTGCTCACGCAGCGCTGCAGAGACGGCGACTTCGTAGGATTGCGCTTCATTGACTTCGACCTCGATCAGTGGGAGTCCCAACGCATGTGCCTGTGCACGCAGCAAGTCTTGTGAGACACCGTGCACGCTGACGCTTTGATCATGGCGCACGACGGTGATCAAAGAGTCGATGCTGTAGCCTTGTTTGAGCGCAGCGGTCAATGCCATGGCACTGTCTTTGCCGCTGGACCAAGAGAAGAGGATGCGTTCGTTGGTGGATGGCATTGTGAGAGATGTGGAAGCGACACTCTTGTCGCTTTAGCGTTGGCAAAGGCTCTGTGGCAAAGCGACAAGAGTGTCGCTTCTACGTTACTTACGATTTGGACGAAAGAGTCGCCAGCGGTCTTCGGTGAGTCCCTGTTTGTGGGTTTCTTCGCGTGAGAGCTTGAACATCAAGTCGGAGAGACGGTTGACAAATTGTAGGATGCTGGGGTCGACGGGATCGGCTTTGTGCAAGGTGACGAGGCGGCGCTCGGCGCGGCGCGAGATGGTGCGGGCCATGTGGCAGAGGGCGCAGACTTCATTGCCTCCGGGTAACAGGAAATATTCTGTAACGCTGGCGAGTTTTGATTCGATCTCTTTCATCCAAGCTTCCATCCATACGGAGGATTCTGAGGGTAAAGGAGATTGCGGGCGTGGCTCGATCTCCGACGGTGTGGCAACGTGCGCCATGAGATTCATCATCTCAGTTTGAATGCGTTTGAGCCCGTCTTCCCATTCGTGGTCTGCCGGGAGTTTGCTGCGGAGTAGGCCGAGGGCACTGTTGGCTTCGTCGAGATCGCCGAGGCATTCGATGCGTGCATCGTCTTTGTCGACGCGTGCGCCGCCGCCGACGCCTGTTTGTCCTTTGTCGCCTGCGCGTGTGGATATGTTACCTGCCATGATTTTAGTGATAGAGTGAGAGTGAGAGTGATAGAGTGAGAGTGAAAGTGAGAGTGAGAAGTGTAGCGATGCGACGCTAGTCGCGTCGGTCGAGTGTTGGTTGCTGCATCAACCTTATTCGATGTTGAACGTTCAATGTTGAGCGTTGAAAGTTCACTAGTCTTCGAACCGTCCTTGCCATTTGATGGCAAACCCGGTGGCGAAGGCTTGATGAATGAGTTGTAGAAAGTCGTCGTTGGAGTGAGCGAGGTCGCCTGTTTTCCAATCGGTGAGGAAAGTTTCGGGGGCAAGCGCCTTACCGCATACCGCGCGGGCGATGAGACCGGCTTGATACAGTAGGCTGTCTTTCGCGCAACTCACAGGCAAGACGCCCCAAGTGATCTGATCCTTCACGTGGACGCAGGCTTGCACGGCGCCGACGGTGACGGGGTCGTGGTTGATCGCTAGAAAGTTATCGGTAAACAAGGTCTGCAACGATTCAGGTAGGCGCGCGGAGATGTCTTCGATGAAGCGTTCTTGTGTGTCGCCGAAGCGTTCGAGTTGAATGATGCTGGAGCGGCGCGAGTCGGGCGTCATACCACACTGTAGGTTGAGCGCTTGGCTGAGTGCGCCTTCCATCGCTTGGCCAATCAGCTCGCCGAGCTTGGAGTGTTTATTGGCATCGTGATGGACGACTTCGGTGCCGAGCTGCGCGGCGATCCCGATTTGATCGGTGCCGGTTCCAGTCGCGAGCCTGCCGGAATAACGCGACGGGGTGGTCAATTCGTGCAAGACTGCTGACTTCGCTTCGGTCGCGACGGTGGCTGCGATGAGGAGCGCCCCAGGGCTGAGCTCTTGATTGATAAAGAGCATACTGATGATGGTGCCTGCGGGCGGTGTGGGTGTGCCAAGCGATTTGACGCCGTCGGCGGTTTGCTCGTAGCTGGCGGGGTCGCCTGCGCGCCCGGCATTGCCACCGACACCTGCAGTGCAGATGGCGACGACTTCGAGGCCGTTGAACGCGGCGCGTTGGATCGCGGCGTTGTTCATATTGGCGGCGGTGCTGAGGATGGCGGCGTTGGTCGTTTCGATGCCAGCTTTGGAAGTGATCCGCTTCATGTAGCGAGGCGGATCTTTGACATAGACTTCCACGAGATCGGTATCGGTGTGCTTACGCGGTTCGCAGGACTGATGGTTGATCAAGTAGTCCAGACCTTCGTGCACGCCACCGTTCAGCCGGCTTGTCGAGAGCACGCGATGCGGCTTTAGGAAGTGCGCGTAAACGACCTTCTCTTTGCGGTAGAGATCGACTGCGTTGTAGAGTGTATCTAATTTCATGAGAATTAGGAATTACGAATTAGGAATTACGAATATGCTTCGTAGGGGCTTTGCTTGCGAAGTCCGCGGAGGCCTGTTCTGCTCCGGTCTGTTCAAGTGCGTTCTCTCGTTTCACGGGTGCCGCAAGCTGCACTCCTTCGGCTGATTGCTGGAAACGACTCCATGCTAAATAGAGAAAGAAGACGGCAGACCCGATTGCGGCGCTTAAATATGCGGTGATGTTTGCGGTCTGTGTAAATGCGATGCCCGTTGTTGCATCTGGATACCAGAGCTCAGGATAGAAGGCGTGAGTTAGTCCTTTTTTAATTCGAATGCGATCAATGTATCCAGATAGCAGTGACACGCTTTCAATGCAAAATAGGAGAAAGAAGAAGCGTTTGTATGCGAATGCGAAATTCAAGGGTGGACGAGGGTGCCCGAGTTGAGTCACTGCAAAGGTAATCATGCCAAACATCATACCTAGCCCAAAAGTCGCGACTGCGGCATACTCGATGACGAGTAGTGCCGGGTTCTCAAATGGATAGAGTCCAGTGTGGAATTCGGTGAAGTGTCGAGGTTCGACCGAGATCAGAATGAGGTCATGGAGTATGGCCCAAATAATTATCGTCAACGAGTAGGCCCACGCATGCCGAATGAAAGCGGCGTGCTGCGCTTTCGGTATCGGTAATCGGAACTTGTCGGCAAATGTCATTTCTTCGGAGCCGAGCATTTTCCCTGTTGTTCTACCCATTCGATTACGCCTTCGATGTGAGTGAAGTCGGTGGTCTCGTTGTTTTGTGTAATGACCCAGTGTGTGCGGTTATCTTGTTGAGATACCTGGGTATCAAAGGCTGCCTGTGATGAATCTTCGGTGATGCCGATTCCGAGGCGAGCGAAGGCGCGGCTGGTCCATAGTGCGGCGGGGCCTTCGCCTGACAGTGTTACCAATATACACGGTGACTTGTGTGTGCGGAAGGAGCCGGCCTCTGGGTCCCAATCCAAATTTTCGTTGGCAAAGGCACGTTCGAGCTCGCCGCTGAGTGCGAGTGCTTCGGGTGCGCCTTGGATGAGTTCGCCATCGGGAGTGATTAGCCACAGGCGGTCTGCGTAGCGCAATGCGAGGTCCAGATCGTGCGTGGAGAGTAGCATTCCGATCTGTTCGCGGTGTGAGAGATCGCGCAAGATACGCATTAGTTCGACGCGGCGAGGTAGGTCAAGAAAGGCGGTGGGCTCATCGAGTAGCATGAGTTGCGACTCTTGTGCGAGGGCGCGGGCGATGGATACTTTTTGACGTTCGCCATCGCTGAGTTCGGCGACTTGGCGCTCGCTGAGTGCTTCGGCACCGACGGCTTTCAATGCCCATGCGATACGGGCGTGGTCGTGTTCGCCGAGGCCGCCGAGCCAGCCGGAGTAAGGGTGTCGGCCGAGGGCGGCGAAGGCATAGACATCCATCATGCCGATCGGCATGCTGTCGGTGAAAACGATACTGACCATGCGTGCGCGTTCGCGCGGGGTGATGGCGTGAAAGGCTTTGCCCTGTAGCTCGAGTGTGCCGCTGAGGGCGGGTTGCGCCCCTGCGAGCGTGCGGATGAGCGTGGATTTTCCAGTGCCGTTCGGCCCGAGCAGGCAGATGAATTCACCGCCTTGAATCGCGAGGTTCAATGCCTTCAGTGTGGCCTGCGATTGGCCTTTCACTTGATAGCCGATGACGAGGTCTTCGACATTTAGCTTGGGGACTGCCTGTGCTGGCGCCTGTCCACTGCCCTCTGCCTTCTGTCTTCTGTCTTCTGAATAAGTGTTCATCCGAATAGGCGCTTCATATTGCGCTGCTTGATGAGGGCGACAATGATCACAGGCGCACCGATGAGTGCGGTGATGGCATTGAGCGGTAATGAGACGTCGAGTCCCGGGCCGCGTGCGATGAGATCCGCTGAGAGTGATATCAGCGCGCCAACTAAAATGGTCGCGGGAATTAGGATGCGGTGACTGCTGCTATTAAACAGGCTGCGGCTTAGGTGTGGCGCGGCAATGCCGAGAAAGCCGATCGGTCCGCAGAAGCCTGTGACGGTGCCTGCGAGTAGGGAAGCTGAAAGTAAAATGAAGAAGCGCACTTGCTTGGTGCGAGTGCCGACGCTTTCGGCGTAATGCTCACCCAGTAGTAGCGCATCGAGTGGCTTCATGAACAGCAGTGTAATGACGAGTCCAATACAAATCGCGGGCGCGAAGACGATCATTTGATTCCAGCTGACGTTGCCATAGTTGCCGAAGGACCAGTTCATGAATGACTGTAGGCGTTCGGCCATGCTGAAAAACATCAGGATGCTGACGATCGCGCCAATCGCGTAGCTCATCATGAGTCCGAGAATCAGTAGTGTCATGACATCGACGCGCCGCGACATGGTGAGCGTAATCATTAAGGTGACTGCGGCACCGCAGGTCGATGCGAAGACGATTAAAGTTTGCCCGGAGAGGCTGAGGCTTTCGGTGAGACTAATGCCGATGGGGGCGAGCAGTAGTATGACAATGGCGACGCCCAAGCTCGCGCCTGAGTTGACGCCCAGCACGAAGGGATCGGCCAATGGATTGCGAAAGATGGTTTGCATCATCAGGCCGGCGGTGGAGAGGGCGGCGCCTGCTAGGATTGCGGTGGCGATACGCGGTAGACGAAACTCGATGATGATCTGGCGCAGCACGTCGTTGATCTCGGGAGAGCCGGAGATGGCTTGCAGGATGACTTTTGGAGCCAGCGGTTGTGAGCCGAGGCAGGCGCTGAGTAAGGCGACGCCGATCACGCCCAGCACGAGTAGCACGAAGAGGGTGACTCTTCGTGTCGTGAGGTGCGTCTGTGGTTGCGTGGACATGTGTTAATTGAGTTGCTCGTAGTAGATGAACTCGTGGTCTTTGGCTAGATCGGGGTGAAAGATTTTGATCATGTCGGCCAGCACTTCATCGGGGTGGACGATGCCGCGCTCCCAGATGTTGTTGCCGCCGGTAAGGTTGAACTGTTTGGAGTTGTTGTAAATTTCTCCGTCTTTGGCTGCCTGAAAGTGCATGAATCGCTGGTCGGCAGAGACGAGTGCTTTGAGGTCGCGGTAGCTACTGGGGTTGATCCAAATGTCGGCCTTTGCGGCTTTGAGGAACACGCGCTCAAAGTCGAGTGGGATGCCGCCGCTGGTGGTGTCGTCACGCCAGATGTAGTCGCCACCGGCATCGGCAATGGCTTGGGCCACATAGCTGCGGCCGCCGGGCACGTGCCATGCGCTGGCATAGGGTGCGCCGCTAAAGACGGTGGGGCGCGGTTGGATATCTTTTGTGTCGGCGACGAGCTGATTGTAGCGCTCGGCGATTTGATCGAAAATGAGGTCGGCCTGTGCGTCTTGTTGGTAAAATGCGGCAATGAATTTAATCCACTCTGAGCGGGCGAGTGGGTGTTGCTCCATGTAACTCGCAGAGAGCACGACCGGTAGGCCGGAACGTGCGAGCTGCGGATGCACATCGAACAGTGGATTGCCCGAGGAGCTGGTGAGAATGAGATCGGGCTGTAGCAAGAGCATGCGCTCGATGTCTAAACTCTGCCCAGTTTGCACCGTGATGATTTGTCCGGCATCGATGCGCTCGTGCACTTCGGGGTTGTTAATGAAATCCGGGGTGGCGACACCGACGAGGGAATCTTGTAGTCCGAGCGTGTCAATGTAGCCAACGAAAGTGGTGGCCATGACGACCACGCGCTCGACGGGTGTGCGAATGAGCATCGCACCTTTGGGGAGTTCCGGCACCGCTTGCCCCTTGGGGACGAGTGCATATTGAAAGCGCTCCTTGGAATTTCGGCTGATGTTTTTCACCGTGATCAACCGGTGGGTCGGAAAGTTCTCGATTTGCAGGTTTTGCGCGTAGTCGAATTCGCCCGAAGCGGACGCTACAGCGCGCGTGCTTTGAATCGAGCAGCAGATGAGCAGGGCGATGAGGGTGCGGATGAGGGGAAATGTGATTTTCGGTGAAATCATGTTGATGTGATATAAAGGCGCTTGTCCGGAATGTGGACAAGCGCCCATCTTTGATTTTGGCAGATCAAATACGATCTTTCGCGTTTCGTCTAGAAGTTGATGCGCAGACCACCAGTTATGTTGAAGTCGGGGCTATTGTAGCCGGCGATTTCTTGGTAGTCTTCGTCGAACACGTTGTTGATCATCGTCCAGAGGGTCACGCGTTCGTTGACGATGTATTGGGCGGCGAGATCGACGAGTATGTAGTCGTCGGCATCCCCATTGTAGGTCACGCGGTCGTCGATGTAGCGAGTCGAGGCTTTGAGGCTGAGTTTGTCCTCCATGGTGATCCATGTGGCACTGAGATTGGCCATGTTTTCCGGCACGTGTAGCGGGGCGCTGCCGTCCTTGTTTTCTGCGTCGGTATACGTGTAGTTCGCGCTGATAACGAGACTGTCGAGGGCTTGCCAGCTGAGGGTGGTTTCGACGCCTTTGCTCTTGTAGGAGGCCTGGTTGATGTAGCTGTTGGTGCCTCTGTCGTAAGTAATCTGGTCGTCGATCTCATTGCGAAAACCTGTGACATCGAGCACGAGGACACCAGGGATGAGGGTCGTCTCTACGCCGAAGTCCCAGCCTTCGCCTTCTTCGGCATCGAGGTCGGGATTCCCGTAAGTCGGGTTGCTCGTCTGGTAGAAGTTCGGTGCGATAAACGATGTGCCATAGGAGCCGTGTAGCCGTGAGCGTATCGGTTCGATCAGATAGCTGAGGGTGGTGCGCCAAGTCTCATTTTCACCGTATTCGCTGTTGTCGTCGTAGCGTCCTCCCAATGTCCAATGCAGGTTTTCAATGAGCTCCAAGTTGTTGTCAGCGTGGTAGGAGGTCTGGTCGCGGTCGCCAGGCGCGGCACGATTGTCTTCGATTTCATGTTCGATGCCGCCGGCAACGGTCCAGTTGTCTTTGAGCTCAAGCACATTGCGCCAGTGTATCTTGTGCCGTTCACCTTTGGAGACATACTTTGACGGTGTGCGGAAGTAGCCGTTCGAGTCGGTTGTCGATTTGACGTAGGTGTAGGCGTAGCTGAGGCGTGTTTCCCAGTCCTCGGTGGCTTGCAGGATGGCTCCGGTTTTTGCGTAGAAGTTATCCTGCTCGACGTTGCCGTAAGGATCATCGGCGTGATAGCTGTCGATGTCGCTTTCTGAGTCGATGTAGTAGCTGGTGAGATACAGATCGAGTCGGTCGCTGACTTCGTAGCCGAATTTGGCGCGAACGCTTTTGTTTTCGTAACCGTCGTCCTCGTTGTTGGCGTCGCTGGTGGAGAAGCCATCGCTCTTGTAGTAATACGCGCCGAGGGATAGATCATATGCACCTTGCTTGGTTTGATAGTCGACCGAGCCTTGGCGTGTATTGAAGGTGCCGTATCCTCCATTGAGTGTGCCAAAGGATTCGCCATCCTTGGCTTCGCGGGTGGTGATGTTGATCACGCCGGATTGTGCATCCGCTCCATAGAGCGCACTTTGCGGCCCTTTTAGAAACTCGACACGTTCAATGCCACTGGTGAAGAGCAGTCCGGGGTTAATGCTTTGCCCGTTGGCGGGATTACTGACTTCGATTCCATCGAGTAGGATGATCGGAGCGTCGGTGAGTCCGCGTGTGGTGATGCCAAAGCTGGTGCCGGGACCACCATTGTTACGCAGGTAAACGCCCGGTAACTCGCGTAGTGCATCGAGCACAAAGGTGGTTTGGCCGAGTTCGAGTTCCTCGCGTGTAATGGCGTTGACCGTGCTGCCGACCTCGGCGAGCGGGACTTCGTAGTTGTTGGCGACGACGACGTAGTCGGCCAATTCACGGTTGTTTGCTTCCTCTTGATCGCTGTTGGACGAATCCTGGGCGACTAGATGTTGTGTGCTAAGCAGTGCGAATAACGCGTAGGCGCTGCTTTGTATGATAGGATGTTTCATTGTGTTGTTTGCTTGATGCCAACCGTGAATAGGATGCTTCAGAGGTTTTCAAACAACACGAAGTGGCTGGGACGCTTCGGGTATGAGGCGTCCGCAGTGTTCCGTTTTGAGGGAATCATTGCTGATGTGCTTCCTGCTTTCGCGGCAGGCGTGCTTCAAAAGTTGTTTTGAAGCGGACAGCGTATGCAGTCAGTGGCCGGACTCCAAGTTTTCGGTCTCGTTTATGAGACCACCTCCCCCTGTTCGATTTGGTTAGAATGAAGAGAGCTGCCAGCTTTCAACACGGGTTTGTAACTTGTTACCGTAGCGCGACTGTCGCCGATTTTCACGGCGTTTCCTGAGTCTGCATACATTGTAGTTATGTGTAAGAACAGGCAGCGCGAGAGTTGCGCTACATCTGCACTAACAACTTTAGCTGCCCCCAAATGCAAGCACTTTGATGTATTCTTTTTATTTTACGTGCTGCTATTAGCGCGCGTGCTGATTGGGGGTAGGGCTGCTGTTAGACGACCGTTTGTATCATTAAAACCAATACGGATAGGATCAGACTATAGGTATATGTCTGGCGCATTACGCCGATGCAGCGACGGATGTCATTGGCGTTTGGTTGCGGTGCGCCGGTGTTCATTGTCTGCGTGTGCAGTAGCTTTCCGTCTTTATACATTTCGCCACCAATGACGATGTTGAGGCGTTTCGCCATAGCGGCTTCAGGCCATCCCGCATTCCAGCTTGGGTGCTTTTTCGCATCAGAGCGTAACTGCCACCATGCCCGAATGTCCCAACTGCCGAAGGTGATCAAGCTGCAGAGGCGTGCGGGAATGAAGTTTAAGACGTCGTCCATACGGGCGGACAGTTTACCGATTTTTTCGAAGCGCGCATTGCGATGGCCGATCATGGCGTCGAGTGTATTACACAGGCGAAAGAAGAGCGCGCCCGCGGGGCCGAACACCAAGAGCCAGAACAGTGGGGCGATGGCGCCGTCATTGTAATTTTCAGAGCCACTTTCGATCGCTGCGCGACAGACTGCATCTTCATCCATACGACTGGTGTCACGGCCGACGATCCATGAGACACGCTCACGTGCTCTTTCAATACTGACGTTGAGTGCGTCCGCAATGGCGGCGACGTGCTTAGTCAGATCGGTAAAGGCAACCGATTGAAAGACGACGATGGCATCGAGCGGTAAGGTGAGCCACGGGTGGATACTACTGAGTAGGCCGCGCAGTAGTAGGTAGCCGCCGAGCATGATTAGTATGAGGCTGAGCCATAGCACGATCCCGCTGAAAACCGTTCGCCCGAGTTGCTTTACCCAAAGGGGTTCGAGCCGAACGATGAGGTTGCCAGCCCACTTGACCAAGTGAGGCATTTTGCGCGGATCTCCAAAAACGAGATCCAGCGCAAGTCCTATGATGCAGGCGATGAAGGTCACGATATCCATACTTGTTTCGCATTAAGGAGTCCTTGCTTGAGTGGAGTCGACTTTAAAAGTGAGGCAGGCAAGTGTGGTGTCGGTGGAAGGATTACCTCAATGCGATGAGTGTCGGTCTTCGTTTCGTGATCTTACTGGCAGTGCAGGGTTCTTACTCATGGGCATTAGGTTTTTTAATTAATAATCTATGAGAATCAATCTCAAGAATGTGTTTTGTTGTTTTTGGATGCCAGCTTTACGGCGCGACATCGCTGCACTTTGGGGGGCGTTTTGCCTTGGTATCATGTGTTTGTGGACAGGGAGAGTTGCTGTAATCTTCTGTTCATGAGTGGGTTGTGGGGGTTTTGGGGATGTGCGATCTCATCGATGGAGAGGGGCGTGACTGTGGTCGACTCCTGTTATTGAGAATGATTCTCTTGAATCGAAAAGAGCTTGTCGTATTTTTTTAATATGCAATGTCTGTCGGCACATATGAATACGAAGCAAAATATCTTACGTCGAGCGTCCTTCGCAGGGCTCGTAGTGACTTGTGCGAGCGCCGCGCTAAATGCCGAGGAGGTTGAGGCCGAGGCGGGCGCCAGTGAAGAATTGGTGCCCTATGTAGTGGTGGCGACTCGCACTCCGCTGGGGCTCGATCGTGTGTCGCCATCGGTGTCATACGTTTCAGCAGACGAAATGGAGCAATGGCAGTATCGGGATTTGAGTGGCGTTTTAGAGCAAGAAGCAGGTATGGCCGTCATTTCTTCGGGGGCGAAAGGCGCACAAACCTCTCTGTTCACTCGCGGCACCAATAGTGACCACACCGCATTCTTTTTGGATGGTCGTCGCTTGAATACAGGTTTTGGCAATCAATATGGCCTGGAACGTTTGTCATTAAATAACTTGAGTAGTGTGCAAATTCAAAAGGGTGCTTCATCCGTGAATTATGGCTCCAGTGGTATTGGTGGTGTCGTTGATTTGCGTTCTCGTTCGGCTTTTGACGTTGAAGGAAATTCTTCGATTCTGTCAGGTGAAACTGGCTCGCATAACTATACTGCGGGTGCCTTTGCGTCAGCATTCTCAGAGGGAAGCCTTGGTGTTTCTGTTTCGGGTTCTGCGCTGACTACTGAGAATGATCGTAAGAATGATGATTATGAATATGAAGGTGTGAATTCGCGCGTCGACTATCTGCTGACAGATTATTTAAGTCTGGAATTTCTCGGGCAGTATGATCACACAGATAAAGAATTGCCTGGTTCTACTGCGTCACCCACGTTGAACGATGAACAAGAAACTGATGATTGGTTAGTCTCCCCGGGGATTCGTTATGCGACCGATGAACTGACTGTGCACCTTTTCTATTCTCATAGTGAAAGTAAGATTGATCTCGATCAAGAGAAGGCTGCTTATGATGATTTTGGTGGTTATTTAGGTCATTTTCCCGTCTCAAATGATAGTGAAGTCAAGTCGGATGAAGTTAGTTTGCAGGCGGACTACTCCTTTTCAGAGGCTTTATTGATTACTTCTGGTATGGTGTATCGTAATGATGAAGTAGAGAATAGTAACTTAAATACATTCAACCCTCTAGAGGATGCTATTCCATATGATGAGCGTTTTGAGCAATTTGGCATATATGCTCAGGCTCTTTGGTTAGTTACTGAAGCGATTGAATTACGCGGTGGTATTCGTTATGATGATTACTCGGATTATGACAGCCCGGTGACAGGACAGTTGGAAGCCTTGTATCATCTTCATGATACTGGACTGAGCTTCTTTGCTAAGTATGCAAATTCGTATGCCCCGCCAAGTCCATCGGATCTGGCTTTTGATAACGATGTAATTAATCAAGCTCCAGCTAACACAGATCTGGATGCTGAAGAGAGTGATTCGTATGAGTGCGGCGTGCGTTATATCGGTCTTGAAGATGCCTTGACATGCACAGTTGTGTATTTTCGCAACGATATTGATGATCTAATCGGCTATGCATATGAAGCAGATTATAGTAATTGGCCAGATGTGATTGAGATAACTAATGATAGTTATAATGTCGGGAGTGCTACTACTGAGGGGCTCGAATTTAGTTTTGATTATTCTGCGACTCAACAGCTCGATCTGGCAGTCGCATACACTTATTTGACCGCAACAGATGATGATGAAGATGAACGTCTATTGCGTCGTCCACGACACATGTTGCAATTGTCTGCAAATTATCAGTTCACTGATTCTATCAGTGCCGGGGTGCAGGGAGTTGGTTACTTCGACCGCGAAGATTACGATGCGGTAACTTATGAACGTATCGACCAAGAGGACTCCTTCGTTGTGAATTTCGTTGCAGATTGGAATATCAATGAGCGTTTCTCGGTCTTTGCACGTGCCGAAAATTTATTGGATGAATCTTATGAGGCAGTAAACGGATATCCCGCTTTGGGGACGACGGGATATGTCGGCGCTCGTTTCAATTTCTAGACTTTCCTTGTTCAAATAGTATGGCAGGCTGTGATTTCCTTATCGGTGAAATGGCAGCCTGCCTTTTTATTATTTATGGCGAATACTCAACAGCGTGAAGTGATCTTGTCGGTCTTGAAAGAAGCTGGGCGTCCGATTACACGCGAGGAAGTCTTGTCTTTAGGGCGTCAGCAGATCCCGCGTTTAGGCTCTGCCACTGTGAACCGGGCGATTCGTGAAATGACGGAGACGTTCCAGATTATCGGGGTCGATTTTCCCGGGCAGCCGCGTCGCTATGAGTTGCCGGCGGAGCAGGAGCACCCGCATTTCATCTGTCGAAGCTGCAACAAGGTATTTGACCTTCCAGTGGCGATGCAACTCCCCGAGGTGCATGTGCCAAAGGGCTTCGTGGTGACCGGAGGGGAAGTAGTGTATTCGGGCAAGTGTCCTGCCTGCTCGAAGGAGGCATAATGGACTTGTTAGGAGAATATTTATATGAGGCCAAAGCTGAGTAAGATTCCCGGAGAGGTGTGCTACCCCTTCATGTATGAGAAATCGCTGAAGTGTGATTTCGAGATTTTGACGGATGATCTGTGTCGTCAGGTGGGGGCGATTCTGGCCGAGATGCCGCCGGAGTTTCCGGTGTTGATCGCGGAGCTGGAGCAGTTACAGCCGATGATCTATCATTTGAATGGTTCGATTCGCGGGAAGTGCGCTGTCTCTGAGGAGGATGTCGATTGGCTGCGTGAGTTATATTTAGGGCACCGTGCTGACACGGCAGAGAGTGTGTCCGGCAGCGCGGCTGGCTTTGTGTTACCGCGCGGTGCGGCACCAGTGCCTCAGTTGAATGCGGCCAGTTCGACTGCGAAGCGAGCGATCCGCTTGATGGTGCGCTTGTATGATGAAGAAGCCGTTGAGATCCCTGAGGTGTTGCACCGCTTTGCGAATGTGGTGTGCAATTATTTGTTTGTGCTGACTTTGGTGATTAATCGCGCCCGCGGTGAGGTGGAGGTTCCATTTGTGAGTCAGAGTTATCCTGAGCGCACGCGGCGTAAGACCTAGAGGTTCTGTAGTCAAGCTGCTCTGTTTCGGTGTTCGCATCATTCCTCTAGGGGCTTTGCTTGCGAAGCCCGCGCAAAGGCCACACGCGTAGGAAGTTCGTAATGTTTCGAACGCTCGCGGTCCGCGCAAGCACGGCCCCTATCTTTTGGCACTAATTCACACCTTGCTATCCCGCGAGGTGGGCGCATTTATAGAGTGATGCGTATTTTATTAGTCGGAGCGTTGTTGAGTTTGTTGGTCGGGTCCATGCAGGGACAGGAGGCGACCTTGCAGCCGAAGTATGATATTTCACCTTCGATCGCGAAGTTACCGGAGCAGTCCGATTTCTTTGGCACTTGGTTGCGCTCGGATGGCACTTACAGTGTGGAAGTCGAGGCGGGTGGCTCTGCGGGCACGGTGGTGGCTCGTTATTTCAATCCGGAACCGATCAACGTGGAATCTGCGGTGTTTGATGAGGTCGAAGGGCAGCCGCGTTTGGAGTTTGTTTTGCGCGATGAGGGGTATCCCGGTTCTGCGTATCGGTTGATCTATTTGGCTGAACGCCGTGTGCTGGTGGGCACTTATATGCGACCCGGCGGTGAACCTGCCGAGGTGTTCTTTGTGAGGAAGGACGAACAATAAAATTCCGATGACCAATCGGTTCAGATCGCATTGGCGACGCATTATTTTCCAGTCGAGCCGCTGGGACGAGAAGTCGTTTGATGTCTTACTCATTGTTGCGATCTCCTTGAGTGTGATCGTGGTGATGCTGGAGAGTATCCCTTCGATTAGTGCAGAGTTACGCAGCGCTCTGTATTTCGTCGAGTGGGTGATTACGATCCTCTTTACGTTGGAGTATGTTTTGCGTTTGTATGTGTCGTTGAGGCCGTTGCGCTATGCGCGGAGCTTTTTCGGGGTGGTGGATCTACTTGCGATTTTGCCGACGTATCTGGATCTATTGCTGCCCGGTGCGCACTATTTGGCGCTGTTGCGCGTGTTGCGTGTGCTACGTATTTTCCGTGTGCTGAAGCTGGCCAAGTATATCGGTGAGGCCAATGTGTTGATGCATGCCTTGCGCTCCAGTGCGCGTAAAATTTCGATCTTTATTTTTACGGTGATGGTGCTCGTTCTGATTTTGGGCTCGTTGATGTATTTGATCGAAGGTGCCGAGCATGGCTTTACCAGTATCCCGAAGAGTGTGTATTGGGCGATCGTTACGCTGACGACGGTGGGCTATGGCGACATCTCGCCGCAGACGCCGCTCGGACAATTTTTTGCTTCGCTCATTATGATTACCGGTTATGGCATCATCGCAGTGCCGACGGCGATTGTGACGGCTGAAATGACGAATCCGCATCGGGATGAGATCGCACTGAGGGAACTTGAAGATCCGATCTGCCCTTCGTGCGGCTGGGAAGACCACGAGCATGATGCGGCGTTTTGTAAGGTTTGCGGAGAGCGCCTGCCGCCTGAATATCAACCGAAGAAGAAATAGATGATGAATGCCGAAGAAAATGAGATGGTTAAGCTGCTGCTGGCGACGAATTCGTCGGTCGCAGAGCAAAAGAAGGCCTCTTCACGGATTTCGGTCATAGCTCTTTGCGTGTCGATAGGTTGGGCAGATCATAAATTTTCAGGTGCAGGAACTCTTCATCCCTATATCCATAAGCCTGCCTCGTGAGCCATCCGATCTTGTTGTTGAAGCCTTC
>CAJQOS010000029.1 GCA_905479975.1 uncultured Puniceicoccaceae bacterium
TAAAGAGAATTTTAAAGGGCCTGTCCCTAATAATTAAGATTGACTGGGTCTGAGGTTGAGTCGATGGTTTATGTATGAGGCATCGTCGATTAAAAGTGCATGGGAGGAGTGCCGTATACCACTGCATGACGCGGACGGTGAATGGTGAGTTACTGTTTAAGGACAGAGAGAAGGAGATCCTTCGTAAGATGATCCGTCAGGTGGCTAGCTTTTGTGGAGTGGAGGTGCTTACATATTGCATTATGTCGAATCATTTCCATGTGCTGCTTCGAGTCCCTGATGCGCCTTCTGTCTCGGATGCGGAGTTGATGCGGCGCTATAAAGTGCTCTATCCGAAGCCTACGAAATATCAGGAGGCGTCCGCGACGTTGATGGCCGCTCAGCTACGAGTTGGGGGCGATGAGGCTGAGGTGATTCGACGTAAACTACTCACGCGTATGTTTGATGTGTCTGAGTTTATGAAGACTGTGAAGCAGCGTTTTACGACTTGGTATAATAAGTCTCATCAGCGCTACGGAACGCTGTGGGCGGATCGCTTTAAGTCGGTGCTGGTCGAGGGGGAGGGGAATCCTCTGCAAACGATGGCGGCATATATTGACCTCAACCCCGTGCGTGCTGGATTGGTGAGTGATCCGAAGGATTACCGCTTTTGTGGTTATGCGGAAGCGGTCGCTGGAGTTGCTGTGGCAGAGCGGGGGGTGATCCATATTTGGAGCGATCACGGTGCGAGTCAGGTCGACGCTGCTCTGCGTGCGCATCGAATGTTGATTTTTGGTAAGCGAGCCTCTGAGTCGGGGCTGTCTGAGATGACGCGTGAGCGTGCGTTGGAGATTCTGGATCAGAAAGATGGTCAATTGGCGAAGGCCGCGATACTGCGTTGCCGTGTGCGCTATTTCACAGATGGGGCGATCTTGGGCTCTGCTGAGTTCGTGCGCGGCTTTACGGGCGCTTGGCAGATGGAGTGTCGGCGAAAGCATCCGCCTAAGGTGCATGGCCTACGTGGTTCAAATTGGGGTGATCTCTCGGTGATTCAGAGCCTGCGGAGGCAGATTTTTAACTAATAAGCATCTAGGGATGAGTGAGGCTTAATGCTTGTGGAACTCTTTTCGAGGCTAGCTGACTGAATTCGGCATGCATCCGCTTCGTTGTCAAAAAACGGGCTGATCCGTGTTGACCTTTGAGGCGCGTGCTTAACGGTAGCGCCTGCTTTTTAATCCCAAAACAAAATACAAAAATCGATATGCTAAAGAAATCTACTCTTATTCTTGGTTCGGCTCTCCTGCTGGGCTCTGGACTTTCCGCTGCCGAAGAGGCAGCCGTTGCAGTGACCACCGAGCCAGTGGCTGTGCAGCTACCAGCGGCACCCGCCGCACCTGCGGTCGAGGTCTCAGAGGCTGAGCTGGTCGAGATGGTTGGCTTTCTCACTGCGCAGGGTGGTGGTGTGGCAACGCTAAAACTTGACGAGGCAGGCATCGCTGCGATTGCCGGTGGTCTGCAAAAAGGCCTTTCGGGCGAGTTGAAAATTCAGGATTTTCCGCAGGAAGTGATGCAGGCCGCATTTGCTCAAGCAGCGGCACGTGCTGAAGCGGCGCAAGAAGGCACCGCTGAGCTCCCAGTGATCGATGCGGATGCCTTGCAGAAGATCGGTCTCGTAATGGTTGCGCAGTCTGGTCTTGCGCAACTCGGTTTCGGTGCAGACGACGCGGCGACCATCACTAAGGGCTTCATTGCTGGTGCGAGCGCGACTGCGCCAGATCCTGCGATGGAGGCCAAGATGCCTGCATTCCAAGCATTCATCCAAACACGCGTGGCAGCGGCACAAGCAGCTGCTGAGGTGGAAGGCGCAGCTGCAGCTGCAGAGAGCATTGCCGCGGGTGAGGCATTTTTTGCAGAATTGGCAGCGGATGCCGAAGTGCAGAAGAGCGAGTCTGGTCTGCACTACAAGGTGCTTGAGCCAGGTTCCGATGCGAAGCCTACGATGACAGACAGCGTCCTTGTGCACTACAAGGGCACCTTGATCGACGGCACACAGTTTGATAGCTCGTATGATCGCGGCGAGGCTGCGACGTTCCCGCTCAATGGTGTGGTTAAAGGGTTCGGCGAAGGCCTGACTAAGGTCGGTGCTGGCGGTAAGATCATCCTCTACATCCCCAGTGAGCTCGGCTACGGCAACTCCCCGCGTCCCGGTGGCGCAATCAAGCCAGGTGACACACTGATCTTCGAGTGTGAGTTGGTGGAGATCAACCCAGGGAGTTAAGAGAGCTGAGAGCTGAGGGCTGAGAGTGCTGACTCACTGCTCCTTATATTTTCAAAAGCCCGCGAGCCATCGCGGGTTTTTTTGTCTGCGGCGACGTGGCCTCGATCGTGAGATCGGGGAGCGTTTGCATGGTGCGGGTTAGGTCTGCTGCTCTGCAAAGACCCCCGTCTGACGACGTAGGCCACGGGGAACTTGAGCTGCGTAGCCTCGATCGTGAGATCGGGGAGCCGTGTGTATGGTGCGGTTGGTCTGCTGCTCAGCGCAGACCCTCGTCTGACGACGTAGGCCACGCACTCCGCTTATCCTTGCTTGCGGGCTACGTCGAGCAGGACGCTGCGCAGATCCTTGAGCGATACCGGTTTGCAGAGGAAGTGATCCATGCCGGCTTTCTTGAACTTACTTTGATCGGAGAGTGTGTTGAATGCAGTGACGGCGATGATTGGAATGTTCATGCCAATGTCGCCGACTTCGCCGATGCGAAGGGCGCGGGTGGTGGCCATGCCATCTAAGACGGGCATGTCGATGTCCATCAGGATTAAGTCGAAGTTGGGGTCTTCGAGTATGATATCGAGTGCGGCTTGACCGTTTTTGGCGAGTGTCGCCTGTTGCCCGATACGCTCAAGTAGGAGCTCCATGAGCTCGCGGTTGATGGGATCGTCTTCGACGACGAGCACTCTCATGCAGAAGGGCAGTTCGATCAGGGGGTTGGGGGCTTTGCCATCGACTGATAAGGTAAGGCCGCCGACCGGGCGTTGGCTGCTGGGCGAGGCTTCCATGTTTTCCATCTGGAAGGCGAGTATGGTTTTGACGCCGATGTCGCCTTCGAGCCTTGAGGCAATCATGCCGCCTTGGTGGTTTTCCAGGAGCGAAATCGATACCGCCCAATAGAGAAATTCCATGCGTATGCGGGAGTGGTTGTTGCTGGTCGTGAGTCCCGAGACTTCGGAGATGCGTGTGCCGCGCGCTGCGGGCATGATCTCGAGTGGGTTGACGATCGTCACCTTGATGCCGCTCTTATTGTTACGCCACTTGATGGTGAGCACGCTGGGGGCATCTTCGGAGTTGATGTCGGTGCATTCGAGTGAGCCGAGGACGGCGGTCTCGATCATGTTGGTCAAATGGTCGTAGTCGCCCCGCAGGCGAGTGGTATTGTTGTGGTGCTCGATCTCGATTTTGAGCCGGCGGTTGCTGGCTCGCAGGGTCAGGTTCTGTTTCACCTGTTCCATGAAGTCGTGCATGTTGATCCATTCGCGGTGCTCGGGCAGTTCGCCCCATTCTGCTTGGATCTTGGATAAATTGACGAGTGTGTGCAGCACGGACTGCATGTGCTGTGCGCAGCTTTCGAGGGTGTCGAGTTTGTTGTCGGAGTTGTTCTCTTTGAGTAGTTGCGCCATGCCGAGCACGCCGTTGAGGGGTGTGCGTAATTCGTGCGAGAGTGTGGCAAAGAGTGTGTTGGACGCAGATTTGTTGATCGCCGTATCGGTGGCAACTGGCGCGGGTTCCTCTGCGGGGGGCGTAGGGGCCTCTTCCGGTCGCTTGGGGGCTTCTAGGGCTTCGAGCTCGCGTTGCAGTTGTTCGATCTCGGCTTTGAGTTGCGCCGGGGTCTTCGTTTTTTTTCCGAAAAATGCCATGGGATGTGAGGTGCTAAAAGGTGAATGTCGCAGTGAGTGGCCAGAGGGCGACAACAATGTGCGTAAATGTGTTTAAATGGCTAGTAGCCTTGCTGGGGCTTGCCGCCGAGTGGGGCGGGCGGGGCGCTGCGCTGATCCATGGTGTCGGCGGCGTAGTTTTTGTGCAGTTGCCAGCCCGCGCGGTAGGGCGCGCCGTGTGCTTTGATCCATTCGGTGATGGCGTTGAGCACTTCGGGGTTCTGGTGCTGTGACCATTCGGGGTGGAGCCAGACGATGCTGTCGGCGTTTAGATCCGCGCCGCGCTCGGTGAGTGCGGTGGTGTATTCATCGATGGCTTCGGGGCGATCGATGATGAGTTTGAACTCACTCGCGCGCGCGACGTTTTCGGCGAGGGGTAACTTCCAGCGCTTGGGGCTGAGTGTCATCCAGTCGAACGCGCCACGAATCGGGAAGGCACCGCTGGTTTCGAGGTGAGTCTGTCGGCCGATGGCGTGGAGCGCATCGGTCAGTGTGCTGAGGTCGTGGATGGCGGGTTCGCCGCCGGTGATCACGGTAAATTCGGCCTGAGTCTTGGCTACCTCGGCCGCGAGCGCTTCGGGTGTGAGGCGCTGTATGTGCTTCGGGATGTAGTCAGGGTGCCAAGTGCCTGCGGAGTCGCACCACGGGCAGTGCACCGGGCAGCCGAAGGTGCGGATGAAATAAGCAGCCCGACCAGCATGCGCACCTTCGCCTTGGAAGGTGTAAAATTGTTCATGGATCGGAAGTTTCATGGAGAGGGATTTAATGTTAGAGCTGTAGAAGTTGAGTTGGTTATGGGGTGTGGCAGAATAATGCTTCGGATACGTTGCTTAGGCTAAGAGGCGTATTGCCGTTACGTCCTCAATCAGGCCTATAGGCGGCGCTGTTTTTCGAGTCTTCGATGATTTCGATTTCGGTGATCCAGGCGCGGTCGCTGGTTTCGGTGCGCACCATGTTGTCGAAGATGCCGTGCAGGTGCTGAGCGACGCCTTCGCAGGAGCAGTTCGGTAGCGTGTATGCTTTGAATAGATGCCCGGCGCTGGCGAGGAGCGCCTCGGTTTCGGGGTCGTCTGCGTTGAAGAGGCAGGCGTGGTCAAGGTGCTCGTCGATCCAGGTTTTGAGGTATTTGAGTTTGCCGAAGTCGACGACGAAGCCATTTGCATCGGTCTCGCTGCAGGCAAAGGTCAGGGTGATGCCCCAGTTGTGCCCGTGGATGAGGGCGCAGTGGCCGTCGTGTAGGTGTTGGCGGTGGGCGAACGGAATGTCGCGGTAAGATTTTTTACAAGTAAGCATTTTTTGAAAAGCTGAGATTTGAAAAACTGAAAGGCTGACAGAGGAAATGATCCGCGATTAGCTATTATGCATTAGTAATTTACAGCCGCCAGTCATTGGCGCGGAGTGTTTCGACGCTCGGAGCGTCGGCGGCGTATTCGGTCGGGTCGGCCACCCCTGCGAGGTCGAAGGCTTCGCGGCGTTCGATGCAGGTGCCGCAGCGGCCGCAGTGAATGGTGCCGCCTTTATAGCAGGACCAGGTCTTTTCGAAGGGGAGGTTCAGCTCTGCGCCGCGGCGCACGATGTCGGCTTTGCTCCAATCGACGAAGGGGCGGCTGAGCTCGACGTGGTTCCAGTCGCAGAGGCGGATGGCTTCGGCCATGGCATCGGCAAATTCATTGCGGCAGTCGGGGTAGATCGCATGGTCGCCGCTGTGGGCTGCGTAGGCGATCTGCTCCGCGCCGATGGAGAGGGCGTGGCCTGCGGCGATGGCGAGCAGGATCATGTTCCGATTTGGCACGACGGTGGATTTCATTGACTCCTCGGTGTAGTGGCCTTCGGCGACATCGATGTCTGGCGAGGTCAGGCTGCTGCCGGCGAGCAGTGGTTGGATGGCGGAGAGATCGGCCGTCTGATGCGGCACGTCCATTGCACGGCATATCTCGGCGGCATGTGTGAGCTCGCAGCTGTGGCGTTGGCCGTAGTTGACTGAGAGCGCGTGGACGGTGTGGCCCGCGGCGCGCAAGTGATAGAGGAGGACTGTCGAGTCGAGTCCGCCGGAATAGATCAGGACGGTTTTCATGAATTCAGTGGTTACCGGTTGGCTGCGGCCCTGGGAATTCGTTAGCAAGGCCAGCTGTTGGATGGGCGAAACTGATGCGTTGTGGGCAGACGGCAAGTGAAAACGGTGGAGGCCTTGGGAGCCGAGTGGTGTGGCCTCGATCGTAAGATCGAGGCGTGAGAGTCCTGTGGCGCAGGCATTCCTGCCTGTGGTCAGGTGGCAGGGACATGAACAGGCAGGAATGCCTGTATCACGCCCGATTTTCCCTCAAAACTATCCTCAAATGCCCTAATACGGACACTTGACAAGCGACAGAGGCCGTTTAGCTTGCTGGATTCTTAAATTAACCCAGCAACATCTTTTTTAAGCGGGCATCAGTCCGCTTTTTCATTTTCTGCCCGCAATGAGTAACGAAATACTATCAGTTCTAGAATACATGGAGAAGGAGAAGGGCATCGATCGTGCCGATATGATCGAAGCCATTTCTGCTGCGATCGCTGGCGCCGCCCAAAAGGGAGTGGGTGCCGGGCAAGATATCCGTGTGGAAATTAATCCCAAGACAGGCGCTTTGAAGGCCTGGTCGAGTTTGACTGTGGTCGATTCTGTGGGTGACTCCGCTCTGGAGATTCACGTTGAAAAAGCACGTCAGACGAACGCGGACGCGCAAATAGGTGAAACTGTTGAGCAGGAAATCGATCCGGCATATTTGGGTCGTATTGCTGCGCAGACTGCGCGTCAGGCGATCATGCAGCGCATTCGCCAGTTCGAGAAGGATCGTATCTATGACGATTACAAGGACACGGTCGGTGACATCGTCACTGGTATTGTGCGTCGTCGTGAGCGCGGTGACTTGATTATCGATCTGGGCAAGGCTGAGGCGATTCTTCCTCCACGCGAACGCGTGCAGGGCGAGGACTATGCGCCGGGTGAGAGCATCCGCTGCTTGCTGCTGAAGATCGAGCAAACCAATCGTGGTCCGGACATCATTCTTTCACGCTCGAACATCAATTTTGTGCGCCGCCTCTTCGAACTCGAAGTGACGGAAATCGCCGATGGCACCGTGACACTCGAAGCAATGGCTCGCGAAGCAGGCTACCGCACGAAGATTGCGGTTAACAGCTCAGATCCGAAAGTGGATCCTGTCGGCGCTTGCGTCGGTGCGCGTGGTGCACGAGTTAAAACGATCGTGCGTGAACTCGGTGGCGAGAAAATCGACATCATTCGTTACCACGATGATCCGATTCAGTTGCTCGAAGAAGCGCTGAAACCAGCGGTGCCGAAGAATATCAAAGTCATCGAAGCAGATCGTCGCATCCACTTCGAAGTGGCTGAAGACGATCTTTCGATTGCGATCGGTCGCCGTGGCTTCAATGCCAAGCTCACTTCCCGCCTCATCGGTTGGAAGCTCGACATCGGCAAGGAAGAGAAGGAAGCAGTCGGCTTCGATGAGAAGGTCGCGAAGGCACTTAAGGGGATCAATATGATTCCCGGCATTGAGCCAGCGATTGCAGCACGCCTCGTTGCCATTGGCCTAATCAGCCCCGAAGCCTTCGAAGGCGTATCCGTTGGCGATCTCGTCGACGCAGAATTTAGTGAAGAAGAAGCCAGCGACGTGCTGGCTAAAGTCGCGGCTTACCTGGAGCAAAATAACTAGCACCAGGAACGCCAAGGTTTTCTCCCAATTTATCAGACATTAAGTAGTAACTCATTCATGAGTGTTCGTATACATCAGCTTTCAAAACAAGTCGGAATGGAAAATAAGGAGCTTATTGAGCTCCTTCGTAGTCGTGGGTTCGAAGTCAAAAGCGCTTCCAGCACCATCGACAACATTTCCGCCGAATCGCTCGTAGAGGAATTTGCCTCGACGCAGAAAGCTGAGGACGCTGCTGCGTCTGAGTCTTCTGAAGCCACCGAGGCAGCGCCCGAAGCGCCAAAAGGCCCGGTCCTGCCTGCAGGTGCGTGCGTCAAGAGTGCCAAAGAGATCAAGCTGGAGCGTGAGGCTGCGGCCGAAGCAGCAAAGCCGAAGCCGAAGCCGGCACCCGAGCCAAAGCCTGTGCCAGTCGCTCCAAAGCCTGCTCCGATGAGTAAAGCGCCACCGGCTGCCCCGCGTCCGAAAGGCCCGCCAGCTGCGCCGCGTCCAAAGACCACGCCTTCTGGCGTTGCACCTGCTGGGCTTAAATCTTCTAAGCCACCGGCTCCGACTGGAGCGCCGAAAGCTCCGATTGTCGCAAGTGCGCCAACTCCAGAAGCTGCAAAACCTGCAGCTGCGAAACCGCCCGCTGCAAAACCACCGGTCGCGAAAGCTCCGACACCCGCAGCACCACCTGCTGCGCCGAAGCCTGCCGGTCCGCCGAAACCTCCGGGGCCGCCAAAGCCTCCATCGGCAGCAGCTCCGAAAGTCGAAGCTGCTCCTGAAGTGACTGATGCGGAAGCACCAGTCGAGGGCGAAGCACCAACTGAAGTTGCTGAAGTTGCTGAAGTTGCAGCGCGTATCATCCACGCAAAGCCTCCGATCGTGGTGCGCGATTTCGCCGCTGAGATTGAGGTGAAGCCGTTCAAATTGATTTCTGAGCTCATGGAAATGGGCATCTTTGCTTCGATGAATCAAACCATCGAAGAGCCGGTCGCGGTTCAGATTGCGAAGCGCCACGGCTTTAAGCTAGAGATCCACCACCGTGGTGAGACCACGGCCGAGGTCGCTGAAAAGAAGAAGGTCGCTAAGATCGCGGACGATGATCCTCGCTTCCTGAAGCCTCGTCCTCCGGTCGTTTGTATCCTTGGTCACGTTGACCATGGTAAAACGACACTGCTCGACACAATCCGTAAGGCCAATGTCACTGCGGGTGAAGCCGGCGGTATCACTCAGCACATCGGTGCGTATCAGATCGAACACAACGATCAGAAGATTACTTTCCTCGACACTCCAGGTCACGCGGCGTTCTCGCTGATGCGTGAACGTGGTGCGAACGTCACTGACGTTGCGATCCTTGTGATCGCTGCGGATGACGCGTTTAAGCCGCAGACGGAAGAGGCGCTACGCTTTGCGAAGGAAGCGAACAATTCCATCATCGTTGCGATCAATAAGGTCGATGCGAAGGGTGCGAACGTTGACCGCGTGAAGCAGCAGATGCAGGAAAAGGGCATCGCACCGGAAGACTGGGGCGGTGAAACCATTGCTGTGGAAGTTTCCGCGCTCAAGGGCACTAATATCGACGAATTGCTCGATATGATCCTTCTGCAAACTGAAGTTTTAGAGCTTAAAGCAAATCCTGATTGCTCAGCTTCCGGCACTATTATTGAAGCACAACTCGAAGAAGGTCGCGGTGCAACTGCATCCGTGATCGTCGAGCGTGGCACCCTGAAGAAGGGCGATGCGCTGGTTTGTGGTGAAGCCTACTGTAAGGTGAAGTCCATGGTGGATGAGAATGGTAAGGTGCTCAAAGAAGCTCCACCATCCACTCCTGTGAAGGTCATCGGTTGGTCTTCAGTGCCAAGTGGTGGTAATACATTTACTTCCGTGAAAAACGAGAAGACCGCGAAGAAAGCCGCTGCTGAAGCGACGACTGAGCGTAAGCGCGAAGAGAACGTGGCTCCGGATCAATCCGCGAAGAGTGAAGGCGGCGTCACGGTTGAAGATTTGTTCGCCGCGATTGCGCAGCAAAAGAAGCAGTGCCTCAACGTGATCGTTAAATCTGATGTGCACGGTTCGACCGAGGCATTGGTCAGCAGCATCAAGCAGATCGAGAGCGATAAGGTCGACATCCGTGTCATCAGCAGTGGAGTTGGGCATATCAGTAAGAGTGATATCGCACTCGCCAGCGCTGGTGAAACCGATGTCACGATTGTTGGTTTCAACGTCCGTCTTGATAATGGCGTGCAAAGCCAAGCGAAGCATCACGATGTGCGCATCATTCAGCACGACATCATTTACGAACTCCTCGACCAAGTCGAAGAGTGCATGGCCGAGTTGCTTGAGCCGGAATTGAGCGATAAGAAGCTCGGTGCAGCCGAGATTCGTCAAGTCTTCAGCATGGGCAAGAACCGCGCTGTTGCGGGTTGTATGGTCACCGAAGGCACGATCAATCGCAACCGCAAGGCACGCTTGCTGCGTAACGGCGAAGTCATCCACGAAAGTAAGATTGATACACTCAAGCGCTTCAAGGACGACGTTAAGGAAGTCCGCGCCGGTTACGAATGTGGTATCAACGTGGATGGTTACGACGACTATCAAGAAGGCGATGTCATCGAATGCTTCGAGGTCGAAGAGATCCGTCCTACGCTTCGATAATGAGTTTCACTCGGCGGCGTGCGCTCGCACGTCGCCGATTTTTTTTGAATAGGTCCCATCCCTTTAAGTTATGTCAAAACGTATTTCCCGTGTAAACGAGCTGCTCCAACGTGAGATTGGAGAGCAACTACGCCGCTACTATGGTGGCGAGCAATCCGTCAAAATTACGATCAGTGATGTCGATACATCGCCTGATCTGCGTAATTGTAAAATCTTCTACGCCGTGATTGGTAATGAGAAGGACATCAAGGAGGCTCAGGCTTTCTTTAAGCGTGTCGGCAAAGAGCTGCGCCAACGTGTGATGTCGCGTGTGACACTAAAATATTTCCCACGCTTCGATTTCATGTATGATCCGTCGATGGAACGCGGAGCAGAGATCCTGAACCTATTAGACGAACTGGATAACGAAAATGACAAAAGCTGAATTCTTCCCTAAAGAGAGCCCGCTGTTTGCGGCGAGCGTTGAACAACTAAAAGGCAAAAAGGTCGCTGTTTGTGGGCACTTGCGCCCAGATGGTGATTGCATCGGTTCGATCGTCGCAGTCGTTCGTGTTTTGAAGAGCCTTGGCATCGATGCCGTAGGCCTGAATCGCGATGAAGTACCAGCGACATTGAAGGCATTTGTCGGTGATACGCCGCTGATGCTCGCGTCTGATTTTCAGCCAGATGGTCATGTTGCAGTCACAGTGGATTGCGCGGATAAGAAGCGCATCGGTGATCGGTTGATCGAGTTGTTCCCTGAGGTGGCGCTCAATGTGGATCATCATATTTCCAACAAGGAGTATGCGCAGGATAATTTAATTATCGCTACGGCATCGGCCACCGCAGAGATCCTCGCCGGGTTCTATATGGACTTGGGCTATGAGATCGATGCGGTCACTGCGCAGGCCTTGTATGTCGGTATTGCTACGGATACCGGGCAATTTCGTTTCCCTTCCACGACTCCCGCGACATTCGAGATTGCACGTCGCCTTTGTGAGTATGGCGCGCAGCCTTCCGTTGCGGCGCATGAACTTTATGAGTGCGAAACCTTTGCTAAGATCAAATTACTGCAGAATTTCTTGAATTCGCTGAGCATGGAATTTGATAACCGCGTGTGTGTGGGTTTGATCGAAAACGGCGTCTATGACGAAACCGGTGCGACCATTGATGATTCCGAAGGACTCGTTGATTATGCGCGTTCGATTGCTGGCGTTGATATCGGCGTATTGATCGAAGATCGCGATGGCGCGCTTAAGGGGAGCCTGCGTGCGAAGAATCCGTTCTATCGTGTCGACCAAGTGGCAAAGCTTTTCAATGGTGGCGGCCATGCCTGCGCGGCCGGTCTGAATGTGGAGAACAGTTCGATCAAAGAGTTTTATCCGCAATTGATGGAAGCATTGGGCAAGCATCTCGAAGCCCTCGGTAATCCCGAGTAGTTCCCCCTCCTAATCATACTCTTAATCTTACTCCTAATCTCTATTTTCAGAGTTCCAGGATAAGATTAAGATTAAGATTAAGATTAAGATTAAGTTTTTTTAAAGTAATTTTTATTATGTCTCAACCAACCAACGATGATCCAATCGGCGTGCTACTCGTCGATAAGCCTCAGGGGATGACCTCGCACGATATCGTAGCGCGTATGCGCCGCGTCTTTCGCATTAAGAAGATCGGCCATGCCGGCACACTTGATCCGATGGCGACAGGTCTGTTGCTCATTCTCGTGGGCAAGGCAACCAAGGTCTCTCAGTTCCTGATGAGCATGGATAAGGAATACACCGCGACTGTGAAGCTCGGTGAAGCAACTGATTCGCAGGATGCCGATGGCGAGATCGTTGAGACAAAACCTGTGCCTGAGTTGACGCAAGCGGATGTCGAAAAAGAGATGGCGACCTTCATGGGTGACCAATACCAGACGCCACCGATGTATTCGGCCAAGAAGGTGAATGGGCAGAAGCTCTACAAGCTGGCTCGCCAAGGCAAGACGATCGAGCGTGAGCCGCGTGTGATTCATGTCAGTCGTTATGACGTTCTGAATTTTAACCTCCCAGAGGTTTCTGTTATCGTCGGTAGCAGTAAGGGGACTTACATCCGCACGCTTGCGCATGATCTGGGCGAGCGCCTCGGTTGCGGTGGCCACTTGTGTGCACTACGTCGCACGCAAGTCGGTAAGTTTCGTATCGAAGATGCGAATACATTGGAGGAGATCGAAGACATGGCTCCCTCTGAATTGCGCACTAAACTGATCCCCGTGAATCAAGCGGTGCCGAGTGTCGCAATGTAGTAAATTCGAACGATGCAACTTCCCGCACACGTCGAACGCTTTGAGGAACTTGCCGAGTTGACCGGTGAGTTACATCTGGCGATTGGTGTGTTCGATGGGGTGCATCTTGGGCACAAGGCCGTCATTGAGTCGGCGGTGTTCTCGGCGCAACGCTCGGGCGGTGTCTGCGGGGTGCTGACCTTTGATCCACATCCGAGTCGATTGTTTCGTCCAGATTCGCCGACGTTGTTGATGATGCCAATCGAAGCGAAGACCTCCATGCTACATGCGCTGGGAGTGGATATAGTCATTCGGAAGCACTTTGATCGTGAATTTGCATCGATTCCCGCAGAGGATTTTCTGGCGAGTTTGAAGGCAGCGTTGCCTGCGTTGAAGTCGATTTATATCGGCGAGAATTTCCGCTTCGGAAAGATGCGCGCGGGTGATGTTGCCACGCTAGTTGAGTCCGGAAATGAATTGGGACTCGGTGTGTTTAGTGCGGATCGCATTAAGCACAATGGCGACCCGATCAGCAGCACGCGCATTCGGAAGCATCTGGAAGCAGGCGAAATCGAATCGGTGAACGATTTGTTCGGCTATAACTATTTCTCGACAGGGCTGGTGGTCGGCGGAGCTCAGCTCGGGCGGCAGATTGGTTTTCCAACATTGAACCTGCCATGGGCGCCCGAATGCCTGCCACGCTTCGGCGTGTATCAGGTGCGTTTTCGTTCGTCCGTCGATCAGCCATGGGCGGATGCGGTGGCGAACTATGGCGTCAAACCGACGGTGGCTGAGGCAGATCAATCGCCCGCGTTGGAAGTGCATGCGCTGGCCGATACAACCTTGGATCAGGGCGATTGGATTGAGGTCGAGTGGTTGCGCTTCATTCGACCCGAACAGAAATTTGCATCTCTTGATGCACTCAAGGCTCAGATCGCTCAAGATTGTGAGACTGCGCGTAACCTTCCCAATCATGGCTGATCGTATTATAGAATTTTCTGTGCCGAATGGCGTCAAGTCGGGCCGTGCGGATAAGATCTTCGCCGCAGAGTTTGACGATATTAGTCGTGTTCGTTTGCAGAAGGCGTTTGAGGCGGGGCAAGTGACGTTCGATGGCATCACCATTGATAAGCGCTTTAAAGTGAATCGCCCTGGGCTCTTACGTGCGGTGCTCGAAGAGGTGGCTGTGCGCGAAGGCGCGAAAGCGGTGGATATTCCTCTCAGTATTATTTACGAAGACGAGTCGATTGTGGTGGTCGATAAGCCTGCGGGCATGGTGACGCATCCCGGCAGTGGCACGGGCGAGGATACTTTGGTGCATGCCTTACTGCATCATACCAATGGGAACTTGAGTAGTATCGGCGCGCCGGATCGCCCGGGGATTGTGCATCGTCTTGATAAAGAAACGACTGGGCTGATCGTGGCTGCGAAGACGGATCGTGCTTACCATAAATTGGTGGCATCGTTTAGCGCACGCGAAACGTATAAGCGCTACCTCGCACTGGTGATCGGCACGCCTCGTAAGACGGCTGGCACCTGTGATGGCCCGATCGCACGGCACCGTGTCCATCGCACGCGTATGGCGATCTCGGCGATGGGGAAAGAGGCGAAGACGGATTGGTCGGTGGTGCATAGCTTCGGCGGGCAAGCCTCGCTGATTAGTTGTGTGATCCATACGGGGCGCACGCACCAGATTCGGGTGCACATGAGCGGGTTGAATCATCCACTGCTGGGCGATGCCACTTACGGCTATAAGCCGAGTCGTTTGAAGGGCATTGATGTGCCACGTGTGATGCTGCATTCGACTGAGTTTCATGTGCAACATCCGGAGCGTGACGAGGAGATGGAGTTCGTAGCTCCGTTGCCGGCAGATTTTCAGGGGATGATTGATCGACTGACTGTTTAGTAGTATGTGGATGCTGCGTGTTATTTGTTGTTTGTTGTCTGTCGGATCCGTGGTGGATGCGGCAGGGGGAGAGGCTTCAACCTTGGCGATTGATATGACGACGCGCTATGCGCCGTATGCGGATTGGGCGACGGTCGTGGATGTGAACGTGTTGGCACGCCAATCGCCGTCGCGCTATTGGCGCACGCCGGAGGAAGTTGCTTCGGAGCGTGGGCAGGGAACGCTGCCCTTGGCTGGCTTGCATCTCGCTTTAGACCCTGGGCATATTGGCGGGCAGTGGGCAGATGCCGAGGGGCGACACTTCCGTATCGCAGAGGACGATTTTTATGTGAGGGAGGGAGAGTTGGTGCTGGAGGTGGCGCGGCTTGTTCGGGCTCAATTGGTGGCGCTGGGTGCGAAGGTTTCACTGCTGCGGGAGGCAAACCTACCAGTGAATCCAAAGAGCCCGTTTGATTATTTGCTGATGGCCGCGGCTCAGGTTTCCGAGCCGACTGAGTGCACGCCGAAGGCATTGTGGGAGTATGGTTGCGCGATGCGAGCGAGGGCGGAGCGTTTGTCGATTGTGACTGGGGATCTCATTGAGCGTGCGCGTTTAGTGAATCAGGAGATCCAGCCTGATGCGCTGATCTCGTTGCATATCAATGCGGCGGCATGGCCGGTTGCGCCTGCGCCTGCGGCGGGTGAGAGTGAGAGTGAGAGTGAGGCACTTCGATTGGTGGAATCAAATAATCTGCATGCTTTGATTTTTGGCTGCATGAGTGCGGGTGAATTGCAAGTGGGGCGTCAGCAGGCGCAGTTGGCTGTGAAGCTTGTCAACGGGAGTGGTGCTCCGGAGCAATTGTTGGGTGACGCATTGGTGACTGCGTTGGCGGAGGCGACTGGGTTGCCGGCGGCTAGGTATGAGGGGCGCAATGCGATTTTATTGGATTCGCAGCAGCCATACCTATATGCGCGTAATCTGCTGATGCTGCGTATGGCGGAGTGTCCGACGGTGCTGTTGGAGCCTTATGTGGCAAATAGTGTGGCGGCGTATGCTCGGATTCAGGCCGCGTTGGCGGATAGGGCTGCGGGGCGAGCGCTCGTTGAGGATGATATTTTGGTGGAGTATGCGGATGCGGTGGTCGCGGGTGTGCTGGCTTGCTATGGAGCAGATTTGGTTGATTCGAGTGGTGATTGAGAGGGCCAGCGCGAACGACTATGCATAACGTAGCGCGTGTCTTTAGACCGCGTTTCTGATCATCCCGAAACTGCGTCTAAAGATCGCAGCTACATGGATTAAATTAGCAACGAGTCGCACTTGTGCCCTTGCTTTCGGACGGCGTGCCAAGGCCTGCCCCTACAGTGAGGCTTTTTTTGTTGGTCAGTTGCGGGCTTCTGCTGTTTGATGCTGGGATGCTGAAAGTTGGCTTATTGTCTTTTCTTGCCCTTGCTCTAACTTCGTTACATGCAATCCATTCGATTGAATTGAAGGATGGTAGCGGAATTCGGGGGGCAATCGTCTTGGAACGTCCTGATGTATATTATGTGGATCTGGGCTTTGATGTGGTGGCTGTGCCGAAGGCTGCTGTCGCGAGTCTTGGAGAGGTGGACGCAGAGAACGGCGAAGTTGTCTCTGTTGCGGCGAAGGATACCCTTTATAGTGTGGCTGCGGAGCGAGGTGATCAGCCAATCCTAGAATGGGTGGAGCAACTCGGCGAGGCGGTCGCTCTGGTGCAAACTCCGACTGGCTTAGGTTCGGGATTTGTCATCCATGCCGATGGCTATGTGGTGACGAATGATCATGTGATTGCAGGTGAGCACCGCATCTCGGTGACGATTTTTAGAAAAGGCGCGAATGATATGTCGAAGGTGACGTATGATAATGTGCGCATCGTGGCGACGAGCTCGGAGCTGGATTTGGCTCTGTTGAAGATCGAATCCGAGATGGAGGAAGTCTTTCGGACGGTGACTTTGGCTGCTGTCGATAGTGGCGTGCGCGAGGGGCAGACTGTGTTTGCGATCGGTAGTCCGTTGGGGTTGGATCGGACGGTTTCGGAGGGCATTATTAGTGTCGCGAACCGTGTGATTGGCGGGCGGCTGTATTTACAGACGACGACGCAGATCAATCCTGGGAATTCGGGTGGTCCGCTGTTTAACCTGCGCGGCGAAGTGGTGGGAGTGAATAATATGAAGATCGCAGCGGTGGGGGCTGAGGGGCTGGGCTTCTCGATTTCTTCGGATATCGTGAAGTCTTTTTTGAATAATCGAGATGCGTATGCATTTGATCCGCGTAACCCGAACACAGGGTTTCGTTATTTGAGCCCGCCTAAGGTGACGCCTTTGGCGAGTGCGAGTGAGAGTGAGAGTGAGAGTGCGAGTGAGAGTGAGTAGTGAGTAGAGAATTTAAGGACTTTTTTGTATGAATAAAATTTTGTTATCTATTGTGTGTGCGGGGCTGTCGTGCTCTGCAGTGTCTGCGGTGCCTTTTCAGGAAATAATCGGTGAGGATGTTGGCATATTCTTCGCGGTTCGAAGTGTCTCGGAAACGAGGGAGCAGTGGGCGACGCATCCGATCGTAGAATTGTTTGAAGACGAGGAGCTGCTTAATTTCTTTGATACGATCACAGATGAGGACTCGGCCGATGGTGCTGCGGATAATGATGAAGATTTCGACGCGGTGCTCGAAGCATTTGGGCTGAGCCTTGACGAGTTGTTTGAGCTCTTCCCCGGTCAGGCTAGTTTGGCCTTTTATAAGTTGTCTGAGCAGGTGCTGGATCAAGTAGACCGAGAAGAGATGGTGCTGATGGCTGAGTTCTCCGGAGATGCGGATCGTTTGAATGAATTGATGCAGATCCAGTTTGAGCGAAATGCGGAAGCACAAAAGGAGGTGAATCCACTGGTCGAGCATGAGATGATCGAAGAGTCGTTCATGGGGGAGACCTTGTATTTTGATGAGACCTTTAATGGTGAGACGACTTACATTGAAGATGGCTACGCGTTTGTGAATGGCATCGTGGTGTTGGCGACGCCGGAGAGCCGTTTACGTGAAGCAGTGGAATCGATCAAAGAGGGAGCGAGTGAGCCGATTGCTGACTCGGATGTGTATCGACGTTCGCGCGAAGATGCTGGGCGGGGAGACCTCTCGATGTATTTGAATTTGGAAAAGTTGATGCCGCCGTTGAATGCGGCATTGGTTGAGCTGCCGATAATGAATAATTTAGCGATGTTTGGGGTGACTGCGCAGAGTATGCAAAATGCACTGTCTCTGGAATCGCTACAGGGACTGTATGCTGATCTTGATTTGATCGATGATGGTGTGCTCGCTCACTATGGGATGATCTATGGCGAGAAGCTGGGCTTCTTGAGTTTGCTGAGCTATGGGCAAGGGGAACTGCCTGAGGCGCGTTATGTGCCAGAGGGGGTGCTGAGTAGTGCGGTCTCGTTGTTTGATTGCAGTGCGATGCTTGCAAATCTGGAGCAGGTGTTGACTTCGGCGAGCCCGACGTTGCCACCGTTGATCGATATGCAGATGCAGGCTATGCAAACGAATACGGGCGTGGATATGCGTTCCTCGATTCTGGAGAACTTTGGCAGTAGCGTCGTGAATCTATCGGTATTGAATGAAGCCGAGCTGGAGGGCGTTGCAATGGCTGAGCCGCAACAACTGTTTATGATCGAGCTGAAAAATTCGCAGGCATTGGCTCAGGCGATTGAGGCGTTTAAGGATATGGTTCCAGGGGCGGGTGCAATGATCGAAGAGCAGGCGTATGAAGGGCAGACGATTTATACCATTCAGGGACCGAGTGATCCGACTCTTCAAGGGGAACAGCAGGCCAGTGTTAGCTATGTAATTACACGCTCGGAATTAATTGTGAATGTTGGGCGTGTGGGGCTGTTGCATAAGGTGCTGTCACGCATGAGTGAGGGGGGCGACGGGCTGTGGCAAAATCCGGATGTAGAA
Source organism: uncultured Puniceicoccaceae bacterium (assembly GCA_905479975.1). Taxonomy (GTDB): domain Bacteria; phylum Verrucomicrobiota; class Verrucomicrobiia; order Opitutales; family Coraliomargaritaceae; genus Lentimonas. The sequence continues at coordinate 18,336 of CAJQOS010000029.1, forward strand.
GTATTGTTTGAACGTATCGAACGGCCCAATGCGGTGACGCGCTCTTATGTAGATGCGGAGCAAATGATTGAGCCGCTTTTTCAATCGTTGCTACAGGCTGGTGAGATGAGCGGATTGACGAAGCACATGAGTGCGGATCAGATTCCGTCTGATTTGGATCTATCGTATCGTTTGATTTCTGAGGTCAATGAAGCTCCGGATAGTTTGTTTGGGCGCACATTAATTATTAAGAGTGAGGGTAGTGAATGAGTGCTGGTTTGAAGCAAAGTCTTTTGTGTGGCTGCGGCGTGTTGCTCTCGGGGTTGCTTACGGGTGCAGAGGTATCGTCGTTCTCGTTTTCTGGGCCGGAGGTGTTGAAGCTGGATTGGGGGACGCGTGCGCTGAATGTGTGTGATGTCAACCAGGACGGTTTGAATGATCTGATCGTGGTGAATAATGATACCGCGCAGATTGAGATATTGTATCAACGCGGCGAGGACGCGGATGGCGATAGTGGCAAGACGCGCCTGAATCGTAACCGTTGGGAGCCGCCACTTGAAGATGCCCGTTTCGAGAGTGAGGGGATTACAATTGGCTTTCCTGTATTTGATTTATCGGTCGGTGATCTAAATGGCGATGGTCGTGCGGATTTGGCCTATACCTCGCGCGATGTGCCATTGACTGTTCGTTATCAGAACGAGGCGGGCAATTGGACGGAGACGGATGAGTTTGATAACCTCGAAGCACTTGGCTGGACAGGCACAGTTCAGATTTCGGACATTGATGAAGACGGGAGCTTGGAGCTGTTGGTGATCTCTGCGGATGCATTGCGAGTCTATCATCAGGATGCGCATGGGCATCTTGGGGAGGCGGAGCTTTATTACCTGACTGGAGACAATCCGTTTAATATGTTGCTGGAGGATGTGACGGGTGATGGGCGCAAGGACGTGCTCTACATTACATCAAATGGAGATCAGTCGCTGGTGCTGCGCGAGCAGTTGAGCGAGGGGGGCTTTGGCCCGGAGCGTCGGTTCGTGTTTGAGCGTCCGGTGCGTTCTGTGCGTGCGATGTCTCGGGCGGACGGAGCGGCGATGTCATTTTGCTCGGTGGATTCGCGCAGTGGTGGGCTGGAGTTCTTTCAATTAAAGAAGGCAGAGGCGGTGCAAGAAGCGAAGGGCTTTTCGGCTGCACAGCCTGAGATTTACCCGATCTTCAAGAAGGGGCGTTTGGCCGCGAATTATGCGTTGGGCGATTTGAACGGTGATGGGCAGCAGGATTTGTTGGTGGCCGACCCTGCCGGTGCGGAACTTGTGCTGTTTTTGAAAGAGTCCGGGCATTTTAAATCGGCACGGACTTTTCCCTCGTTTTCAGGGATTTCTTCGATGGCGAGTGGGCACTTTTTTAAAGATGATCAGGATACTGTGGTGATTGTGAGTGCCGTAGAAAAAACAATGGGCGTGAGCCAAATGGACAAAAGCGGGCGCATCTCATTTCCTCGTCAACTGATGCTTGGAGACGGCGAGCCGTTGGTTTGTGCGGCGGTCGATCTCGATGAGGATGGCTATAATGAGTTGGCGTTGGTGAGTGAGTTGAAGGGCGAGATGACGTTGACGCTCGCTCGACCTGCGAACCGTAAGGATTCGGATTCCGAATGGGTGGTGCTTTCTAGCGCTGCGCTGAGTGGAGTGAAGCGTAAGCCATTTGCGATTCGTGAGGTGTCTGTGTTTGAAAAAGATAGCCGCGGGCTGATGATCTTCGTGCCCCGAGAGGCTCCCGTTCTTCTGTCTGTGGACGAGGCTGATGGCGTGACCTTTAAAGAAGTGGCGCAAGGCTCGACGATTCGTGAGAGCTTGTTGAAGGATATTCAGCCAGCGCAGGTCAGTGTGTTTGATGTGAATGGCGATGGTTCGAACGAACTGGTCGTCGGTCGAGCAGGCTATGCGCGTGCGCTACGAGTGAAGGGTGATAATCTTGAAATGGTGGATCAATTTAATGCGCGGCGCGGGGATGATATGGTCTCTGCGGTGGTGCCTTTATATGATCGAAGCGATGTGCAGCAGTTGGTCTTTTATGTGGGCGGAGCAGGTGAGTTTCAATTATTGGAGCGTGATGAGGATGGCGTCTTTCGCTATCGCACCACAGTTGCTGCTGGGAAGATTAATTTAAAGGAGTGGCATCAGTTGGAAGCGCGTAAGGGGGAGTCGGAATTTATTTTTACCGGAGAGGATCGCTTTTGGAGATTGCCTGCGCAGGCGGATGCTTGGACGCGTCTGGTTGAGGACAGCTATGAGACGGATCTTGAAGCAGTGCATTATAGCTATGTGGAGGCCGCTGATTTCGATCAGGATGGTGGTGTGGATCTGATCGCAGTCGATGGGCAGAGCCATGTGGTGGAATTTCTAATGCAAAGAGAATCGAAGTGGGACAGCCGAATGTTCTGGGAAGTCTTTGAGCAAAATATGCATTACCAAGGGCGCACGGGCAGTAAGGTGGAGCCGCGTGAAGTGGTGATTGGTGATTTGACGGGGGACGGGGAACTCGACTTCGCGTTTCTCGTGCATGACCGAATTTTATTTTACCCGCAAGAATGAGGCGCTCACTTTGCCAGTTCATTTTTGCCTCGCTGTGTGTCGTCGTGCTAGCTTTAAGCGCTGGTTGCGAGCGTCAGTCTGCTCCAGAGGCTCTGGTGCTGAAGGTTGGAGTGATTGCTTCTCTCAGTGGTGAGGGGCAGCGTGACGGTGCGATTACAGTGAACTGTGCGAGTGTGGTCGCTGATTATTATAATGAGCAAGGCGGCGTGGAGGTGGACGGGAAGCGCTATCGTGTCGAACTGTTGGTGAGGGATGATGCGAGTGACGCGTCTCAAGCAGCAGGAATTGCGTATGAGTTTGTGCAGGCGGGGGATGTTTATTACGTGATCGGCCCTGAGGGGAATGCGGTCAGTGAGGCAGTCGCTCCGGTTTTGGATTCTGCTGGTATTTTATATCTGCACTACGGGTTGTCGCATCGTTTATTGGCGGGGGCGAGCTGCGGTTTTTTGGCAAGGCCGCAGTCGATCCAACTGTTTGCGAGTGTCGTGGATTATTTGCGGGAGAATGAGGAGGAACTGTCCATTTGTGTGCTCGTTGGTGATTCTCAGGCAGCAATGTATCAGAAGCTGAAGGTGGAGGAGATGGTGGAGCGGGCCGGAATCGAAGTGGTTCGATTTGCACGCTTCGATGTGACTGAGGAAGTCTTTGATTTGTCTGATACGCCGGCAGCGGTTCAGTCTTTTGTGTCTCGGGTTGTTTCGAGCCAGCCGAATGTGGTCATTTTATGTGGGCAGCAGCGTGGCACGTTGTCGTTAGCGATGTCCTATCTCCGAGAGGGAGGATATGCTGGCACCGTGATCGCTCGTGATTCACTGGTGTTAAATGATTCTGGAGTGGTTCGTGCGTGGACAGATGGGCTGCTACTGGTCGGTCGCTCTGCGCCGCTTGAGGAGCAGAGCAATTATTATCTGGATTTGAAGGAGCGTTATCTCGATCAATTTTCAGAGTGGGATACTGATGTGGATATCAAGTTATATGCACTGGAGAGTGTGCTTCGTGGTGTCGCTCATTGTGGGAGCGAAGCATTGAGCTCTTCTGAAGTGCTAAGGGGGGCGATTGAAACGATCCAATTCCCTGACCCTTTTCTTGTTGAAACGCGCATGGTGGGCTTTGGGGGGCGCAGTTCATTGTCAGCCAGTCGGCAACTGTCTATTCCTATTTTACTTTCGAAATATAGTGAAGGTGAGGTGCAGGTTGTGTATGGTTCCGGCCCTTCTTTCTGATTGCGTATGCGTATTTCGACTAAAATAGGAATTGCAGTCTCTTGCTCACTCTTGGCGTTTGCCCTGTTTGTGGGTATGAGCCGTTATTCGATTGCAGAGGTGAGGAGCCAGGAGCAGCGACTGACTCAGCTGAACGTCGTCTCTCGTGAGCTTTCAAATGTGGTGATCGGAAATCGTATTTTTCAAGATAGTATGACTGGGGAGGGTTATGTGCAGAGTTCTTTGGCGGGCTCGCTGGAGATTCTAGGCAGGCTGAGCGTGGATGCGGATGTCAATGATCACGGCACGTTCGTTGGAATGATTACGCGTATCGAAGAGTATGCGACCGTGTTTAAGCGGTTGGTGCAGAGTCAGCAGTTCTTGGCAGACTTGGATGAGGAAGTGCGTGGTGAAGTCGTTCGATTCGGGGCTCATAGTTTGGAGATGCAGGAGACTCTCGATGCGCATCATGAGGATCTTCATACACGTGTTTCGGGTGTGGATGTTGAGTTGGAGGCCGTGGAGCGTTTTATCAATGTAAATAGCTATGTGTGGGGTTGGTTGAATCGAGCTATCGGTGTGATTGATAGGGATCTATTGTTGGAAAATGATTTGGAGCGCTTTAGGGGGGACTTTAAAATCGCACGCCAAACGTATGAGGCGAAGTATCTGGAATTGGGGGAATTATCGGAGACGTTGAACCTTGAAGCGGTGGCTGTATATCTCGAAGCCATGCGTAGTGTGATGCAGGATCTGCGGGCAGTGGCGGTCGAGTTTACTGTGGCGGCCAAAGTAGAGCGTGAGTCCGTTGAGTTGCTTGAAAATCACGGTGTGCGTTTGCGTGAGATGGTGGATCACTTGATTCTGAATTGCCAGAAGAGGAGTGATCGACAGGCCGCGAATCTGAGCCTGTTGTTTTGGTTCTCTGTGATCGTATTGTTTGCCGGAGCGATTGGTTTGACTGTTTGGTTTACTTTGGGGATTAGTCGGCCGATTAGTCGTTTAGCGCGTAACTTCAATACAGTTGCCGGAGGAGACTTTGATCTGCAAGTGCCTGCTGCGGGGAAGAGTGAACTGGATGATTTGGCGCGAGCCTTCAATGACATGACCGATCAGTTGCGGCATAGTTATTCTGAAGTGGAAGAGAAGGTGCGGTTGCGCACCAAGGAGCTGCAATTGGCGACGGCTCGTTCAAAGAAAATGGCGGAGCTGGCTCAGGAAGCGAATTTGGCGAAGAGTGACTTTCTCGCGACGATGAGCCATGAGATCCGCACGCCGTTGAATTCGATTATTGGATTCAGTGAGATGCTTCAGGATACGCCGATGGATGAGGAGCAGCTGAAAGACTTGCAGGCAATTCGAAGCTCTGGGGGTATTTTATTGGATTTGATTAATGAGATTCTGGATCTTGCCAAAATCGAATCAGGTAAAGTGCAGTTGACTGTTTCGCTCGTGGATTTGGGGAGTATGATTACGGAAGTGGTGGGCTTGTTCCGAGTGAATGCCGATAAGAAAGGCGTCGCGATTCATGTCGATCTCTCAGATGGAATTCGGGCGGCAATTTGTTCGGATCGGACTCGTTTACAGCAGTTGTTGAATAACCTGTTGAGCAACGCGGTGAAGTTCACCTCCGAGGGAGAGATACGTGTGCGTGCGTGGATGGAAGATCGCGGTGAATCGGATGGCCCGCGTTATTATATTTCCGTCAGTGATAGTGGGATCGGAATCCCGGAAGACAAACTCGATGATGTGTTTCTTGCATTCACACAGGCAGACTCTTCGACGACACGTCAGTATGGGGGCACGGGCTTGGGGCTCGCCATTTGTTATCGAATTGTGGAAATGCTTGGAGGAGAGATTTCTGCGGTGAGTCGTTTGGGGCATGGCAGCACGTTTACTTTTTACTTTAGAAGCTGGGCGGATCGGATGCAGGATGCGTTACAAGATCAGCAATCCATCGAACGGGAGTTGGAGTTAGCCACCTCGACTCGGGTCTTAGTAGTAGAAGATGATCCGTTGAATTATAAATTGACTCAGAGGATTTTAAGTCGTCATGGGCTACATGCAGTCTGGGCCAGAGATGGGCATGAGGCGATTCGGCAAGTCGAATCGCTGGATTATGACTTGATCTTTATGGATTTGCAGATGCCGGATATGGATGGCTTGGAGGCTACGTATACGATCCGAGAAATGTGCGTGAGCCGAACGCAACCGTATATTTCAGCGCTCACTGCGAATGCGTTGGGTGAGAGCCGAGATGCCTGCGAGATGGCAGGGATGCAGGACTTTATCACGAAGCCAGTGTCCGGTGATTCGTTGAAGGCTGCCTTGCTTCGTTACCAAGCCTATCGTGTTGGTCAGGCGAAGCGTGAGTCAGGCGCGGACTGATTCCCTAGTAGAGGTAGAAGCGTGCGTGATCGCGTTGGAAGCTTTGTGCCTGCTTTGCCCATGCACGCACAAAGTCTTTGGTTCTGGCTTGAGCGCCACGTTGACTGATCTCATTCCACCATGCGGTGCTGCCGACATGCTTGTTAAATAGGCCGGGGTTCTTTGCACTGACGAAGGGATTGCCAGGAGTCCATGCGGCAGTGAGCTGCATCATATAGAAACTGATTTCGGTGGGGCGGACTTTCGCCCAATCGCTGACGTTGACATAGACGCCTTCGACGCTGGCACCGGCTTTGGTCTTGGTGCGCAATATGCGAAAACTTAGGCCGGGGATGCGCTGCGCCATGAGTGCTTGTTGCACTTCCTTGGAGGATTTACCTTTGAAGCGAAGTAAGCGAAATGGGTAGGGCGTGCCGATACCGTGTGAAAAGCCGCCAACCTGTGCGCCGAGGCCAGTCATTGCGTAGCCGAGGACGGCCGATAAGTCGGGGATATACGGAGAGGTCGGCACCCACTTCAGGCCTGTTTGCGGCCAAAGCATGTTGCGCCGCCAGCCACGCATTTTGATGACGGTGAGTTTACCATTTTGGCGCACTTTATCTGTCACTTCCATCGTGCCTGAGGTGTATCTAGCGACCTGAGCGAGCTCTCCAATCGTGAGTCCATGGACGTAGGGCACGTGAAACGCGCCCACGTAGCTACGCCATTTTCGGTCGAGTGGCGGGCCGTCGACTTTAAGTCCGCCGAGCGGATTCGGTCGGTCGAGCACGATGACTTCGACGCCATTTTCGAAACAGGCTTCCATCGCGTAGCGCATACAGCTGACGTAGGTGTAAGAGCGCACGCCGAGGTCTTGCAGGTCGATGATCAGTGCGTCGAGTCCGCGTAGCATTTTGGGCGAAGGCTTGCGGTATTGACCGTAGAGTGAATAGACGGGAAGTCCGGTGCGCGGGTCGATTTTATCATCGACGGGGACATTGGCCTTTTCGTTGCCGTAGATGCCGTGTTCCGGGCCAAACAGTGCGACGAGGTTTACATTGGATGCGCGGCGTAGCACGTCGATGCTGCTGACTCCGTTGCGGTTGACGCCGGCGGGGTGAGTGAGCAGGCCGACTCGTTTGCCTGTGATTGCGCGGAAGCCGGATTGCTCAAGTGTATCGATCCCGAGGTGGATGCGGTTTGTTTGAGCGATCAGCGAGCAGGAAGCGAGCAGCGTGAGCGCGAGGAGGCGGAGGGTTTTAAACATCGGGTGATTGGTCGGTAGGAGAGTCGGATTTACGTGCTTTGCGGTCGTGGATTTTCTTTATCAACAGCGCGTAACTGGCGGCAGTTCGTCTGGCTGCAAAACGGTAGGAAAAACTGGAGATCAGGCCGAAGAAGATCCCCATGACTATACCGCCGAGGCACATGATGCTGAAGGTCGTGAGCAGGGGCTCAAGGTTGCTGCTCCATTGGCCATTTGTGAAGTTTTGTAGAATCGCGCTTACGTCGCTTCGACGGAGTGACGGTGTTTCGACGCTGACGATACTTAACACACTACTACCGACTTGATAGGCAGCATACCAGAACGGCAAAATCGTGAGAGGATTCGAGAGCATTTGTAGGCCGACCAAGATCGGCAGATTCGCCCGGAGTAATAAGGCGAGGCAAAATGCGATGGGGATTTGGATGCCGTAGAGTGGCATGAGCGCTAGGATGAAACCTGCGTATAGTGCTGGGACAGCGTCGTCGACACGAAAGCTCCAGAGGTAGATGCGTTTGCGAGTCGCCTCGGAAAAGCGCCATAGGATCGGGTAGCGGTGTATGTTCGAACGGCGCGGCAAAGGCCTGAGCCATCGCTTCACTCTGCGGATGCGGCGACTTCTGGTCTCTCTGAGCTCCTTCTCTTCAATGGTCATCGTGGGAGAGTCTGCCTAAGGACGTGGCTGGTTTTAAGCTTCAAATTTTCAGAACCGTTGGCGAGCGCTTGCTCTAATGGACAGCCTTCGGGGGTAATCGTATATGCGGCAGCCTTCGGGAAGTTTTGGTGTAGTTGTTCGGCTGCAGCAGCTTCGACGCAACCTGCGAGGAGTATGCATGGTTTGCTGGACGCATCGGCTGCGCGGGCGAGTGCAATCGGGCCTTTGCCATTGAGTGAACTGCGGTCGATCTTGCCTTCGCCAGTGAGAATTAAGTCGGCGGCGGCGATCTTGCGTTTGAGATCGAGCCATGCGGTGACGAGGTCGAAGCCCGCGACATATTGCCCTGCGCAGGCGACATTGAGGCCGAAGCCGATGCCTCCGGCTGCACCACTTCCGGGGATTTCTCGGACGGACTCAGGCTGGTTGAAATGTTGGCAGAGCTTGTCAGCCATGTGTGTGGATTCAGCCTCGAACGCAGCTAGCTCGTCAACGAGTAAGCCTTTTTGTGGGCCATACACTGCGGCTGCGCCACGGGGCCCGATCAGCGGGTTGTCGACATCGCACGCAATAAAGATGGGCGGAGTCGGCACTTCGATACTGCCAGCGATTGTGGTAACCTGTGCCCAGTTTGCAGGAAGGAGGCGCTCAATCGTGTGACCTGTTGAATCGATAAATTGTAGCCCCAATGCTTGCAGTAGGCCGAGTCCAAGGTCGCTGGTCGCGCTGCCGCCGATACCGAGCAGGATCGCATCGGCGCCTTCGGCCACGGCGATGCGGATGAGCTCGCCCACGCCATAGGTGGTGCAATCTTTCGGGTGGCGGCGCTCGGCGGGCACTTGCTCGAGACCTGCTGCTGCGGCCATTTCGATGATGGCGACCTTGCCCTGTTCGAGCTTCAAGATGTGGCGCACCGCATCGGGGAGGGCATCACTCTGCACCCAGCCAAGCGGTGCTTCGAGGTCGGCACCGAGCGGGCCGCAGACGGTGTGTGATTCGATGAAGCCATTCGCGGCATTCGTGAGGATACTGCAAAAACCTTCGCCGCCGTCAGTGAGTGGGGCTTGTGTGATCTCTGCATCTGCTCCCAGTGCGTCGCGAATACCCATGCTTGCGGCTTCGCAGGCAGTGGCGGCCGTCATCGAGTCTTTGAATTTATCGAATGCTGCTAAAATCTTCATAGTCTACGAAGATGAGCTGGTCGCACGCCACTTTGAGTGCTGAACGTCGAATGTTGAGTTTTCGTGCTCATTCGACGTTCAGCGGTTCAAAGGAGATGACTGTGTGATCGGTCGCTTAGCGCTGTTCTTGTCCGGTCTCGACGTCGAGAATCTTGAAGTTCTCCACGTGGTAGATTGGATCTGCGCGGAAGGAGAGGCGTGCGCCGTAAGATTCTTCGATGCCCAAGAGGAGATCTTCGTCTTCGTTGCGCAGGCGCTCCAAGTTGGACGGGTTGAGCAGCACGCGTAGGTTGATTTCCTTATCGTGGCCATCGCGCGCACGAATGTGGCGGATGATACTGATGATGCGACGCTGGATCTCGACACTCATGGTGCGGGACGATTTGACTGAGCCGCGACCGTGGCAATACGGGCAGTCCGTGTAGATGCCGCTGGAGTGACTCTCGGAGTGGCGCTGGCGCGTCATTTGCATGATGCCGAGCGTGGAGATCGCGAGGATGTGATTCTTCGCTTTGTCTTCCTGCATCTCGCGGCGCATGCGATTGAGCACGGCATTGCGATCCTTCTTCGCCTTCATGTCGATGAAGTCGAGGATGATGAGTCCACCGATGTTACGCAGGCGTAGTTGACGGGCGATCTCTGAGGCCGCTTCGAGATTCACCTGTGTGATGAAGTCTTTGCCGTCCTTCTTAGTCTTATTCTTGTGCGAACCAGTGTTCACATCGACCGAGATCAATGCTTCGGTCTCTTCAATCACGATTTCGCCGCCACCTGGTAGTGGCACGCAGCGCATGTAGGTCTGCTCGATTTGACGCTCGATGTTAAAGCGCTCAAAGACGGGGATGTCTTCGTCAAAGATCTGAATCTTCGACTTCGAGCGAGGGGAAATGGTGGTCACTTCGGCGATGATGTCCTCATGGTCCTGCTTCTTATCAACCATGACGCGGTCGATGTCTTCAGTGAGGAAGTCGCGCACGGTGCGGCCGACGATGTCTGGCTCGACGTAGAGGCACCCCGGCTTGTTCGTCGCATTCATACGCTGGTTAATGACTTCCCAGCGTTTGAGTAGAATGTGTAGGTCACGGATAAAGAAGCGTGCTTTCTTACCTTCACCCGCGGTGCGGATGATCAGCCCCATGCCTTCGGGGAGCGTCAGGTCGCGCAGGATGCCTTTCAGGCGGCTGCGCTCTTTGCGGTCGTCGATCTTGCGAGAGATGCCGAGCGTGCCGGCGTAGGGCATGAGCACGAGGAAACGTCCCGGTAGGGCGATGTTGGTCGTGGTGCGTGGTCCCTTGGTGCCAATTTGGCCCTTGGTGATCTGCACGACGATTTCGCTACCGATTGGGTAGAGTTTCGGAATGTCTTTGATGGAGACCTTCTCTTTCTCGCGCTTGCGTTGCTTCTCAGTCTTGTTGTCGCGCACGATTTCGATGCCACTGTCGTTGGCTGCTGGGAGGATGTCCCAGTAGTGCAAGAAGGCATTTTTCGGTTCGCCGATATCAACGAACGCAGCCTTGAGGCCAGATTCGAGGTTTTGGATGCGCCCCTTGAAGATGGCGCCCACTTCGCGGGCTTCACCAGTGCGTTCGACCTCGAACTTCTCAAGGACGCCGTCTTTGAGTAGGGCGACGCGTTTTTCGAGCGGCTCAGAGTTGATGATCAGCTCTGAGTAGGACTTCTTTTCTTTCTTAATTGCCTTGATGATGCGTGTCACCAAGGGCTGTTTCTTTGCTCGTTTTGCTGCGTCGTTTTTGAGCTCTTTGTGGTCAATTCGTTCTGCCTTTTTTTCTACTGGGGCAGAGGTGAGTTCTTCAGTGTATTGTGAATCGGAATTTTCAGTTGTTGAATCTGGCATTGGTATTTGGGTGTCCCTGGTTTATGTGGGGATCCCGTGCTCTGATGGCTGCTGCAAGTGAGTGTGGATGTGTGGATCGTCGAAGGGATCATGTATAATCCTTTCTGTATCGATATACACTTTGCACTAATCCTTGCAGAATAAAACAGCTCAGAACAAAGGAGCCTCCGTAACTTAAAAACGGAAGCGGGAGTCCTGTAATCGGAGTAATGCCGATAGTCATGCCAATGTTGATGAAGAAGTGGACTAGAAATAGCACACTGACGCCGATGGCCAGTTGCATTCCAAATCGATCTCTTGCGAGT
>CAJQOS010000030.1 GCA_905479975.1 uncultured Puniceicoccaceae bacterium
TGCACACGCCACGCTCCACCGCATGCTGCAAAAAGCGGTTCGTCGACTCCGGGCGATGGACACCTTCACCGCCCACCTCGACGTGCAAGTGAAGTTTGGCTTCGAACTTTGCTGGCAAGCCAAGGCGCGCTGCTTCCCCACTCAAGACAATGTCACTCTAGGGAGACTTTTGAACGATCTTTGGGAACAGCACCCACACGACGTGCCAGAGCCCACCAAAGTCGGCATCACCTTCACGCATTTAACGCACGCCGACAGCCACACGCCTTCCCTTTTCCCGGAAGACAACCATCCGCGCCGCATGCAGCTCCAACACGCGATGGACGCTATCAACAAAAAACACGGCGGCCGCAGCCTCTACTACGCCGACGCCGATGAAGCCCAGCGCTCTAAAGAAGCCGCACCCATGCGTATCTCCTTCACCCACATTCCCGACCTGGAGCTGGAGGACGGCTAGCGTGTTCCATGCCTAAGATGAAAGTCGATTTTACAATTAGACGCCTAATTGTAAAGTCCACCTTACATTCGCCCGTAGAGCACCTTCACCGTCGGTCGCGAGAGCACAATAATCGTAAACACACCCAGGACCGTCCCGAACGGAAAGGCCGCACAAGCCAAGCAGGCCAACACAAAGGAAAACATGTAATTTTTCCGCTGCTTCAAAAAACGACCGGAAACGATCACCGACACCGACAGCGCCTGCCCCAAAACAAAGAACAGTAAGCCCATGCCCATAAAGAGCCAGCCAAGCAACTGTGGTGACGGCCCCCCATTCGCCTCCGACGCAAGCTGCTCCGACATGTCGCCGACGCCAAAAGCAAAGATCGCGCCCATCACCACATGCATAAGTGGCAAACAAGCAAACAGAGCCATCACACCACCCATAATACAGTGCGCAGTCGCGAGGCTATCGAGATGAGAGTCGTCCTTGTTCATCGCATTACCAATACACGAACTACATCCACATTGCGTCGATCCAGCGGTGTTGCACCAGCGTCTTTGCCGCGACATCAATCTGACGTGGAGTGAATTGCTTCTTACGCTCATTCCACGCGTAAGTCTTTTGCTTCACTTCTTCGATGGATTGAGCTCCTTCGTTTTTCGCAACCCAATGAACCGTCGCCAAGAGCTCTAAGCCAAAGGGCGATTCAAACCCTTCGACCAATTCAGACACACGTTGAAATCGGCCCCGTGTATCGGAATCGTCCTGTAAGAATCGCTTCGCGTCTTCCACCGCTCCAGGCACTAACTTCAGTTGTTTGGTTGGCTCGTCACCACCGTCAGCATAACCAGAAACAAGGTGCCCCTCTATGCGCTTCAAAACGTGCCCTAAATTCTTAGCGTATGGTCCGTAACTCGCCTTTTCATATTTAAGACGTAGCGGCGCACCAGCTTCTTGCATAAAATACATCAACTTATGCACTTCCAAAAGCGAAACGAAAGGATCCAACAAGCCGCCTAGATATCGATCAATGAGCTCTACCAGTGCAGCACGACCCGGAGTCATGTCAGGCACCTCGCGATTACGCACCATCTTCTCCGCAGCAGGAGCTCCCGCAGGCTCGTAAATCCGCACATCAACACCTTCCAATGAGCCAAAGGTCTTCTCAATCCGTTGCTTCACCTCAGCCCAGTCAAGCCCACCTAAACCACTGCCAAGGGGAGGGATCGCAATCGAACGGATCTTCAAACGAACAACATCTTCGGCCAACGCAGCCAGACCCGAGTCAATATCTTCCATCCGGCTCTTACCACGCCAGTGACGCTTCGTCGGAAAATTCACAATAAAATGAGGACTCGTTAGCTCGCCAGTTTCGTAGATGAACATACGCCCGGGTTGCACCACCTCAGCTTTGCAAGCAGCGGCATAGGCTTTGAAATTCTCAGGAAATTGATTCTTAAATTGCAGCGCTATCCCGCGCCCCATCACACCGACACAATTCACCGTGTTGACCACCGCTTCCGCATCGTCTCGTAAAATATCGCCTGTCGTGTAGTGAATCATCCTGAGTTAGCTGCCTTAATGATACGATCAGCGGTGACCTGCCACAATTTCTTGACCTGTTCAGCGGTGAAGCGAGGGAACAACTCATTCTTAGCCAAATAACTATACGCGAGCACGTCTTTACCAGCTCGCCGATTAAAGACTTCAGCTATAATAGCTGGGTGCACCTTAATCTTCGAGGAAAACTGTGCTAGCTCCCGCAACGCTGGCTTCGGGTGTCGCGTCGCAAACTCGGTCAGCTCGTTCTGATAAACCAAGGTATTTCGCGCCCATTCGTCAGCCTCTGCCTCTCTAGGATCATCCGACGAATATTCGTATTCAGCGAAGAAATCTTCAGGCGTTTCGATGTGTAGCAGCAGGTGAGCAATTTCATGAAACAGCACCAACCAAAATTGCGAGATATTCCGATACTTCAACCCATGGATAATCAACGCCTTTGAGGGATCTAATAACCTCGTGCACCCTCGCAAAGCAGACTCTTTCATGATAGGCACGAAAACAAGTGCGACACCCACCTTACACAAGGTCGCTTGAACATGTTCGATCACTGCTTCAGGCGCATGCTGAGTATACTCGCGCAACTCGTGGATCACCAACCGAAGTTTTTCCCGATCATAGGGGGCGACTTCGATATGCTGTGCCGCCATTTCCCCTAGCCGTATCCAAGTGCCACTACTGATTAAATTCGACTTTTGCTGCGTATCTTTGAGCGCTGCAATTCCCTCTGAGGCAGACTCAGTATACTGCTTAAAATCAATCAAGTCTTCACAGCAAAACCTGCGACAGACTTCCGTCCGCTTCTCTGCTTGGCGGGTCACCTTAGCCACTAAACCAAGTTCAACCAGTTTTTTGTAATCGATACATTGAAGCACTTGCTTCTCTTCCGCATCTGGCATGCGCTCGATAAAAGTGCCCGTCGGCGTCACCTCAGACCAATTTTTCGACTTCAGTCTTTCAAAAGCAGACGGTTCGGCAATCAGTGTCCGAAAAAAGTTACTGACCGAAGTCGTTGCCCGGGCCCGCCCACTCAACCATCGCGAGATGTTTTTCTCGCCGTAACCTGTTATCTGAGCGGCCTCTTTTTGAGTCAGACTGTATTTCTCTAAAAAGTGGTTCAGCTCTTCGGGTCTCAGCGCGTTCGTCGCTTTATCAACATAATCATCGATATACGCACTGCCGTCACCATCGATGAGCGTATCACCGCAACAATCGCATCGCTGCATCGGGACTTTAGGAATGATCACCTTCCCAAGCGACTTTAGCTCGATCGTGTAATCCTCGACAATCGGGTGCATCATGCCTGCGTCGCATTCGAAACAACCAATTGGTTCTCTGATTTCTGTTTTAGGTGTTTTCATTCGGTATTTTTGACGTTCACTGGCTTGGCCTTTCGGCAAAACATATAGCTCATATTGCTCCAAATGTGTGCATAACTCTTCGCAGAGTGCGGCCTCTTTGAGTCCCCATATTTCTAAGTATTGTCAGCTTCGGTCGTCATCTCTTCTAAAACTGCGTTTCCAAGGAAACCGCAGGCATTCGATGATCTGCTCCCGAACTGCGGTCAGTGCAAATTTTGGCTTCGGAGGGAGTCTCATCGAATTAAGTCAAGGCAGTGCTTATTAACACCTTTTCAAGAAATGCAATCAATTAAAGTGCTTATTAACACTTCATTCACACGAGAAGTAAAATCATTTGATGATGAGCCACAGGAATCAATAGCTCAACTGAGCCGACATCAGTTCTTTTAAAGTGAGTTGAATCGGTGCGCCGACAGTCACTCCAGCAGTCGATTGAGCCTGCTCAAATTTGGCAACGAGCTCTCGGCTCCGTTCCATGCCTGATAGCCCCATTCCTGAATGAAGTAGGGGTAGCCTTGAGCCATCGCGACGATGGCATCCACTGCCGCGGGTTCAATTGCAGCGCCCTCAGTTTCGACGGGGCCAACGATCGCGCGGGCGGCATCGGCAGGCTCCAACGCTCCAATCTGTGGAAAACTGAATAGACGCTCTGCATACGATTTAGAATCGCCTGCCAAACGTGGAAGGATCGGCAAGCCCGCACCAATCAGAACCAATGGTAACTGCCGCTGCTGCATCCGGTGCATCGCCATGATTAAAGCGCTCAACTCCTTCTCCGAGAAATACTGTAATTCATCGATCAACAGCGCGACGGCCGTCCCTCGTTCGGCAGCGGCCTGTGCCACAACTGCCAATAGGTCGGGCAAATCCAATTCCAAGTCGCCGGTGTCCGCAGTCCCTTGCTCCGGATCGATGTCCAAACCAAGCGGCATGTCGTCGAACGTAACCTTGACGCTGCTAATGAAACTCTTGAGCACCGCCAAGCCACGGCGAATCTGCTGCTTGGCGCCCTCCATTCGATCCAGCTTGTAGAGAAGGTTGCGCAATTGCGGTGCGAGCAATACGGGGAGTGACTTGTCCTCATGTGCTTCAATCAAAATGGTATGATAGCCAACTGCCTCTGCCTGATCGCACATCTTGGTCAGTAACACCGTCTTACCAACCCCACGCAGACCAGTGAGCAACAGACTCTTTTCTGACTTCCCTTGCTTCACCCGCGCCAAAAGGATCCGAACTTGCTCCAATACAGCCTCGCGCCCCACCAATTCAGGCGGCGGCGAACCGGCACCTGGGGAAAAGGGGTTACGTATCGGATCCATTAGTTCTACTTAGATCTATCAACTTATACCAAACATCGAGTATAAAGTAATATAACCTACTATAATTTAGTATTTCTTCACGCAACGACCAAGCTATACATAGATATACCCACATTAAAGCATAGCTAGATATAACTCGATAGAACTTCAACGAGCCTAAGGAGGCGGACAAGAACGATACACTCCAAGATCACAAGTTGTGATCTTGAAGGCCGGCCTACCTTCCCCCTCCAACGCAAAGCGACAAGAGTATCGCTGCTACATCCATTCATGAGAACAAAAGCACTGCTTACCAAACTTCAGAATCCCCACTCACGCATTTCGTGAACCTTGAAGAAGATGGTAACCTGCTTCGATAATACATTGAAAACGATTGGGAAGTTCCGACCAAATATGGCAGTCCACCCGGAAGGGCAGGTCGCTTTGCTCAAACGCTTCTTTCAAATCCTCCACCTCCGTGACTTGCTCGGGCGTTGCAAAAACAACGATATCTAGATCTGAACTGGAGCGTGCCGTGCCATTGACCCGTGAACCAAATGCCCTGACCTCAGCATCGGGCACATGCGCTTGCAGTAGCGAATGAAGTATTTTCGCCTCATCCGACTTAATTGTGATCGAATTTACAACTCCCATGCTTTTCCTGTCAATTCGGTGTAGAGCTGTATCGATTCCGCGATAAAGGCCCCCATCTGATCCAGAGCGGCTTCGGCCTTTTCACCGCTATAATCATGCGCCGTGCTGGTGCGCATATTGGCGTAGTGAATCCATTTCTCGGTTTCAGATGGAAGGAGCTGATTCTCAGCGGCGATTCTCAAAATCGGCTTTGGACTATTGGGTACGTCAGGCAGCCCCATCTGTTCGGCAAGATAGCGCTTTAATACCTTCCACATGCAATCGTAGCAGGTCTCAAAACGTTGAATCGTCGATTCTGCAACTGCCTCCTGCATGAGCTGACTCTGCTCCTCCCCCATGCTCCTGAAGTTCTCGTATTGTAACTCTAGGTGCTTCAGCAATTTTTGAAATTTGCCGTAGTCAATCATAGCGCACTTACATCACATCCAGATCGACGAGGATCTCGCGGGGGCTGGAGCCATTTTCGGGGCCGACGATGCCGCGGTCTTCGAGCACTTCCATGAGGCGAGCGGCACGGTTGTAGCCGATCCGCAAACGACGTTGCAGCATCGAAGTGGAGGCGCGCTTGGTGCTGCGGAGCACGTCG
>CAJQOS010000031.1 GCA_905479975.1 uncultured Puniceicoccaceae bacterium
GTATCTTCTAATTCACGTCATGAATGCTACACGCAAAGCTCCTCCACAACCAAGGGGAGGTGGCTCGGACTGCACTACCTTTAGCTCCTCCCCTGCGAAGGGGAGGTGGCCCCGTCTGCGGGGTCGGAGGGGTTTTCACGACTGTTCAGTCAAGCTGGTAAATGAGCTAATGCTCCGCAGAGAACCCTTCCGACTCGGCAGACCGAGCCACCTTCCCTTGGTAAGGGAAGGAGCTTACTTGTCATAAATTCAACGCTCAACTCCCAACATTCAACGCTCAACTTTCAACACCCCACCCACATGATTGAAACACTTAAACAGCTTAATCCCGAACAGCCGATCTGGTTACAAGTCGGGCAACTGCTCGACGGACAATCCACTCCACTGAAGCATGCCAACTTGGTCTATGACCAAGAGCAGATTCTGTTCGTTGGTGCGCAGGATCAAACGCCACCTGCAGAATTATTAAAGCCGGGACAAACCGAACCGGATTGTATCCTAGAAAACTATACCGTGCTCCCAGGATTGATCGATGGGCACACCCATATCTTCCTCGAAGGTGCGGAGCTCGATTTCGCGAAACGCAAAGCGTATCAGAGTCAAGATGCAGTCGATCTGTTGGCCGCATCTGCCGAGCGTTGCCGCAAACTGGTGAAGCACGGAATCATCGCGATGCGCGATGGCGGCGACAAGGATGGCGTGGGTCTCTTCCTCAGCCGACACCGACCATCCGGTGCGGCGGCAGAGGTCTTCACTCCTGGCCCAGGAATTAATCGCATCAAACGCTACGGTAAGTTTTTTTGCGAACCCTTTGAAGACTTTGAAACCGCCGAACA
The DNA here is from genome assembly GCA_905479975.1 of uncultured Puniceicoccaceae bacterium. Lineage (GTDB taxonomy): Bacteria > Verrucomicrobiota > Verrucomicrobiia > Opitutales > Coraliomargaritaceae > Lentimonas. The sequence goes on from CAJQOS010000031.1 coordinate 837, forward strand.
AGTCGTCGACAACCGCATCCAACGCGGAGCCGACCACATCAAAATCGTGCCGACGGGCATCATCAACTTTGCAAAAGCTGCTGTGGTCGCCAAACCGCAATACACGATCGAAGAGGTTGAGGCGCTCACTTCGGTGTCACATCAACGAGGCAAACATGTGATGGCGCACGCCTCTGGAGCCCTCGGCATCGGCATCGCAATCGAGGGCGGCGTGGACACCATCGAACACGGCTTCTTCGTGAGCGACGAGCAACTGCAACGTATGCTCGAACTCGGCACGACATGGGTGCCGACCTTTGCACCGGTTCAAAAACAGGTCGACCATGCCGATGCCATGGGCTGGGGGGAACTGGAACGCGAAAACCTACAGATCATCGTCGATAACCATGCCAAAAGTCTGCGTAAAGCGCTCGAACTAGGCGTCACGGTTCTGGTCGGCAGCGACGCAGGCTCCTGCGGCGTGGGCCATGCCGAGGGTCTATTCTACGAAATGGAGCTCTTGGAGCAAGCCGGCATGCCGACCTTAGAGGTGATCAACGCCTGCACCGGCGGCAATGCCAAGAGCTTGCTGGACAACCCGAATTACGGACGATTGGCCGCAGGCAACAAGCCCCGCTTCATACTCACAGAGCACCAACCACTCAAGAGCGTCTCTGAGTTAAGGAAAAACAAAACCGTGGTCTTTGATGAGCACGTGTTTGATTCCAGCGAAGCCAACATGGCCGATTTTTAGAATGAACAATCACAAACAAGATCAACCACAACCTAACAAAAACAAAACTATGAATGCAAGAGAACGCGTATTAGCCGTATTGAACCGTGAGACCCCAGATCGAATCCCTGTCGACATCTGGCTGGCCCCGGAATTAGTCGAAACATTCAAAGCACATTTGGGCGTTGAGACGGAACTCGACATCTACCGAAAGCTCGATGTCGATAAAATCGTTTTGCTTGGAATCCCCTACAAAGGCGTCGTGCTGAAAGACCCCAACGAGCATCAGGAAGTCAATCACTGGGGCGTAAAGTTTGAGAAAGTCGAAGCAAACAATCAGGTCGAATACGGGGAAGTCAGCTTCAATCCTCTACTCGAATTCGACTCAGTCGAGGAACTCGATGCCTACCCGTGGCCAAACCCCGACGACTTCGACTACGCCACCGCCGCCGCAGAAGCGAAGGAACTGGCAAAGGAATTCGTAACGGTCGGCCCGTGGATTTCCCTATTTGAGGTCTATTGCTCCATGCGTTCGCTTGAAGAGGCGCTGATGGATACGGTAGCTGAGCCGGAATTCGTGCATGCGGCGCTCGACCACATCGCCGAATCGCAGGGTGAAATGGTGCGCCGTTTTCTTGAAGCCGCCGACGGCGCAATCGATATGGTATTTATCAGCGACGACCTCGGCTCGCAGAGCAGCCTGCTAATGTCGCCCGCCTCGTTCGAAGAGTTCCTGTTTCCGCGCCTGAAAAAATGGTGCGACATGATTCACTCATACGGCGCCAAGGTGTTTTTCCACACTGATGGCGCAGCAGAGCCGCTCATCCAGCGCTTGATCGACGCCGGAGTCGATATACTCAACCCGATTCAACATGTTTGTCCGGGGATGGACTGCAAAGAGATCAAAGCCAAATACGGCAAGCAGCTGATCTTCCATGGCGGTGTCGAAAACCAGAAAATACTGCCCTTCGGCACGGCGGCGGAAGTTGCTGCGGAAACCACCGCCTGCTTGAATGAACTCGGCCCCGATGGCTATTTGCCGTGCTCCTGTCATTTTGCACAGGCCGATACGCCGATCGAAAATGTCATGGCGTTGATCGAAACGGTGCAACGCTATGAGGTGAGTGATTAGCCCTCCCCGCGCCATTCACGCACGGCTTCGCTCATGGCTATCCAATTGGCCGGTTCGGTATAATCCGAAATCTGGTTACCCGTTCCGATCGCGATGCCGCCATGCCCTTCGATTTTAGGCAGTAGGTTACGCACATACTGCTTCACTTCGTCGGGCGTGTTGAGCGTCATTACATTCATATCAACGCCGCCAAAGTTGCCGATGCGGTCGCCGTAGCGATCGACCCAGACATCGAAGGTATCAATCGCGTCTTCGTTCGAGTGCTTGGCATCAATACCGACGGTGTCGATGAGTTCATCCATCACGTCGTAGATTTTCCCACAGGAGTGCAGCAGGAACGGTTTGTCGTAGGAATGCACCAGGTCCACAATCCGCTTATACTGCGGGATGATGTGCTTACGGATCGCATCGGGCTGGATCAAAGTGGACGAACGAAAGCCCAGATCGTCGCCAAAACGGAACACCGCAAAGCTATCACGATGATTTTCGAGCACCCATTTCCACAAGGAAAATTGCAGCTCTCCAATCCGTTGCCACAATACCTCATATACCTCCGGCTCATCCACCTGTAGAAAGGCCAACTCCTGGAACGGAACGAAATCCTGAATCGTTTCAAACAGCCCGTTGCCAATCCCGCCAACCGCTTTCATCCCCTCTGGCAACGCCTCACGCAACGCGGCAAAGTTCGACTCATATTTCTCGATAAACTCAGCCAGCTTCTTTTCCCAAGGATACGCCTCAACATCTTCCATCGTTTCGATAATAGCAGGTGCCTGCCCCAGCAAGCCTTTGCCGCCCTGAACCAAATTACAGACATGCCGTTCAAATGGTATACAGTCGTAGCCCAACTGAATACCACAACGGCAAATACGACGATAGGCCTCGACATGATCCTCATAGGTCGAATCAAGCAGCGGCATCACTGGCTCATTAATGATTTTTTCGACGATACCGAAATCAAATCCGTGTTCGTAGAGCGGCAATCGCTCCGCCTCCCGGTTATATGCCGCATCGATGATGTGCTGATAGTTTGGTTCAAATTGCTTCATGGTATTTTCTCTATGATGATTACGTTCCCACATATTACACTAATCACATTTTTAACGCTTCTATTATCCGAGCAAATAGTGATACTTTCATGCCTATAACATGGAATTCACCAGCAATCTCCGACATGAAGCCACAATTTGAGTCCGTAACCATCGCTGAGAATGCCTCACTTTCGACGCTTCATACTCTGTCGAAATCATTTGAGCATCCTTTCCATTATCACCCCGAGTTGGAATTGACTTTGATCAAACGCGGTTCGGGCACACGGATCATCGCCGACCAAGTCACGCCATTCTATTCAGGCGACCTATGCTTGATCGGTGCCAATTTACCGCACATCTATCGCCGCGAATCGCTTCCGCAGATGAAGCATCAAGAGCCATACGCTGAGTTCATCGTCATCAAATTTCGCGCCTCGGCGATTCAAGCCATCGCCAGCCTACCGGAGTTCTCAGAGATCGCTCGGATGCTGCAGCGAGCGAAACGTGGCCTGTATTTCCAGACGCAACCCAACGGAGGCATTGCGACCGCCATGGAGAACTGCGCAGCGATGCAAGGAGCGGAGCAATGGCTGGCTTGGATACAGCTCATGCATCAACTGGCTCGGATCGAGTCTGAGGAAATTGCCAGCCCCGGCCTACAATTCCAGCCCGCCGCGAAGGCTCAGGCATCTGTGGACAAGGTATGCCAATACATTTTTGAGAATCTGGAGGAACCTCTGAAACTCGAAACCGTGGCCGCGCAAGTGCACATGTCAGAGTCCGCCTTCAGTCGTTTTTTTCAACGGCACATGCATCTCAGTTTCAGCCAATTCCTGATTCAAGTGCGTCTGGGCCGCGCCTGCCAATTGCTGATGGAAACCGATGCGGGCATTGCCGAGGCCTGCTACCATTCTGGCTTTGGCAATTTATCCAATTTCAATCGGCGCTTTAAGGAGCATTTTAAAATGTCACCACGCGAGTGGCGCCATCAGCATCAGTAATTTAGCCGTTTACGACTAGTCTCAATTCAACCTGGAGGTGACGATGACTCACCAATACAGGTGGATTCCGCACAGACTCTGCTAGAAACAGAAATCCATCAGTCGCGGGGTCGATTTTGAGAGAAATGAGCATTTAGACAAAATACGATCACTATATGTCACCATGCAAGAAGACAGGTAGGCTACTTTACTGTATAAATAGGCCTAATACTACAGTCGGCGTTACTGACTGCTGAGTTCAACAGAGCCTCCCCACACAGCCACATACATTATGGAACAAGATCCCGATCACGGTGCGACCACCCTCATGCGCCCTCCTGAGATTCTCGATTATAGCCTGACTGGCCCAAACGCCGAACGCGCGGTTGAGCTCGGCCTCGCCGAAGCGGACTGGTATCAATCGCCGCTGCCACGTGCCACGATGCGTAAGTTTCTTGAACGCACGAATGGCCCCGCGATTCGCGATACGCTGCTGTTGATCGCGATACTCGTTGCCACTGGCACCGCCACGGTTGCGCTCTGGGGCAGCTGGTGGGTCGTGATCCCCTATCTAATCTATGCTGTTTTTTATGGCACCAGCTCGGACTCGCGATGGCACGAGTGCAGCCATGGCACTCCATTCAAAACCGACTGGATGAACAATGTCGTGTATGAAGTCGCCTCCTTCATGGTGATGCGCGAATCCGTGATCTGGCGCTGGAGCCATACCCGCCACCACAGTGATACAATCATCGTCGGCCGTGATCCGGAAATTCAGCTTACGCGCCCGCCAAATATCAAGGGCCTGATCTTATCCTTGATCAACTACGGCGGCTACACGACTTATTATCCGAATCTGATCCGCCATGCGTGCGGTCAGATGTCGGACGCCGAACGCACCTACGTCCCGGACACCGAATTCGGCAAGATCTTCCGCAATGCCCGGATCTGCGTCGCGATCTACGCACTCGTAATCGTATCCGCAATTACACTACAAACTTGGATACCGATATTTCTCTTCATCCTGCCACAATTTTTCGGCACATGGCTGATGATCGTCCATAACTCCACGCAGCATGCCGGCCTCGCGGAAAACGTGCTTGATCACCGCCTGAATTGTCGCACCGTCTACATGAATCCGATCAGTCGATTCATCTACTGGAACATGAACTACCACGTAGAGCACCACATGTTCCCGCTAGTGCCTTACCATAGACTGCCGGAACTGCACAAGGCCGTCAAAGGCGATTGCCCGCCGCCCTACCCCTCGATTCTTTCAGCTTGGAAAGAAATCCTCCCCGCGATTTTAAAACAAGTTAAAGATCCAACGCATCACGTTAAACGCAAACTGCCTGCGCCCTCAGAACGTATCGACGAAGGGATCCCACACTCATACGCAAAGCCGAATACGGACGGCTGGATCGAAGTCTGTGCCGCAGCCGACCTAGGCAACGAAGACGTCATTCGATTCGACCACGTCAAAAAGACCTTCGCGCTCTATCGCGATGCCTCTGGCAAACTCTACGCCACCGACGGCATCTGCACCCACGGCAATACCCACCTCGGCGAAGGCTTGGTCAAAGGTAAAATCGTCGAATGCCCGAAGCACAACGGCCGCTTTAACCTCGAAGACGGCTCGCCAGCCCGCGCACCGATTTGCCGTGGCCTCGCCACCTACCCGATCGAAGACCGCGGCGGACGCCTGTGGCTCAACGTCGAAAAATCCGGCGGTGTCGGCGCACGTCACGAGAAGACTTACAAGCTGCGTGTCGTCAGTAATACCAGCGTGTCCACCTTCATCAAAGAACTCGTTCTCGAACCGATCGATGCCAACGAGCAGATCGAATTCACTCCAGGCGATTATA
>CAJQOS010000032.1 GCA_905479975.1 uncultured Puniceicoccaceae bacterium
TCGAGGTGGGATATTGGCTGCACCAATATTTATAGCCTACGAATTTGGAGCATGGGAGGCAAATTTGCCTCTTATGCTCCTTTATTTTTAACGCCTAGCCCGCGTCATGACTGATCACACGCAACGTGGGACGGGCTCTAACTAGTAAGGTAAAAAAAAAAACAAACTCCCCACCTCTCTTCGAGAGGTGGGGAGTTTGTGTCTGAGTTGTGGCACTGACATTTTGGTGATATCGACTGGTGCGTGTGAGGAGTTGGACACAAAAAAGCGATGACCGGTTTGGTCATCGCTTTTTGATTTTAAAATGTGAAGCAGTTTAAACCGAGGCGACTTCGGCGGCTTCCTTTTCAGCTTGTTGTGCAGCTAGCATTTCTTTGCGGCGAGCGCGCACGTCAAACATGGCTGACTGCTCGTCGGCGTGGTAAGAGGAACGCACCAGTGGGCCGGACTCGCAGGCACCGAAGCCGATGCTGAGCGCGTATTCCTTCCACTTGGCAAATTCTGTGGGTGTGACCCAGCGATCAATCGGCTGGTGCTTCTTGGTCGGTTGCAGGTATTGGCCAATCGTCAAAATATCGACGCCGACTTTTTGCATGTCCTGAAGCACTTCTTTGATTTCTTCCTCAGTCTCGCCGATGCCGAGCATGATGCCGGACTTCGTGGTGAAGCCGCGGGACTTGGCGTGTTCGAGCACCCAGAGGGAGCGGTCGTAGCGGGCGGTCTTACGGATTGGGCGCTGGAGGCGTTTGACCGTCTCGAGGTTGTGATTGAAAATATCGGGGCAGGCGTCGAGCGTGACGTCTAGGTATTCCTGCTGTCCGCGGAAATCTGCTGTGAGCACTTCGACGGCGCATTCTGGTGCGCGATGGTGGATCGCGCGGATCGTTGCGGCCCAGACGGAGGCACCGCCGTCTTTAAGATCGTCGCGTGCGACGGAAGTGATGACTGCGTGCTTTAGATCCATCTTAGCGATGGACTCTGCGACGCGTGCGGGCTCACCGAGGTCGAGCTCAGTGGGGCGTCCGGTTTGGATCGCGCAGAAAGTGCATGAGCGCGTGCAGATATTGCCAAGGATCATGACGGTCGCCGTGCCACGTGACCAGCATTCGCCCATGTTGGGGCACTGTGCACTTTTGCAGACTGTGTGAAGATCATTGGTGTCGACGATTTCGCGCACTGCCTTGTATTCGACGCTCGTGGGGAGCTTCGCGCGGAGCCATTCTGGTTTACGGTTGTTCATAGAGGGGCGGCAGTGTTCCGAAAAACTTTCTGGAATTCAACTGCTAAACGCGCTTTTACGATACCGAGGTCAATTGTCTCGCCGAGTTCGGATTGCATGGAAGTGACGGTGCCATCGGTGATGCCGCAGGGCACGATTCCAGTGAAGTGGCTCATGTCGGGATTCACGTTGAGGGCAAACCCATGGTAGGTCACCCAGGTGCGCACGGCTACGCCGATGGCGCAGATCTTACGCTCGCCGAGCCAGATGCCAGTCTTGCCGTCGCGGCGGGCGGTTTCGAGGCCGAAGGTGGCGAGGGTGCGGATCACGACTTGCTCGAGGTCGCGTAAATAGGCATGCAAGTCGCGGCGTTCTTGCAGCGAAATGATGGGGTAGCCGACGATTTGGCCAGGGCCGTGGTAGGTGATGTCGCCGCCACGATTGCTGTGGATCACGCTGACGCCTTGGGCTTTGAGCTGTGCTTCGTTCCAGATCAGGTGTTGGTCGGCACCTTTGCGCATCCCTATCGTATAGACGGGTGCGTGCTCGGTAAATACGAGGGTGTCGGCTGCGTCGCCGGTTCGTCTGCGATCAACGAGTGCTTTTTGCCGCTCAAAGGCATCCTCATATTCGGTGCGTCCCCAGTCGATGGTGTCGAGCGGTTGCTCCATTACTTGTCGGCTGGCTGGAGCTGGCTAGCTTTGATCGTGCGCTGCCAAAGTTCTGTGCCTTCCATGCTCATCACGCGGATGTTGAGCGCGCGGTCTTCTTCGGGGCCGGTGAAGTCCAGTAGGGCGAAATGGCGCTCAAAGATGCTGCTGCCGGGCATGCGGAAGAAGTTTAACTCGTCCTGGTTTTCCTTCGGATTCGCGGTGAGTGGGCCGAGGGTGAGGTCAAATAGGTTGTAGCTGTTGGCGTGCACGAGTCGGGTGAGTTCGCCGTAGTATTTGCCGCCGCTGATGAAGAAGAGGCCGGGGATACGTTCATTGCGGAGCATTTGCAGGAGGTCGGAGTGCTCGCGCTCGGCGTAGCTGAGGTTGCTGCGGTTGTCGGCTGGGTTGAGGATCGGTGCGCCGGCGATGATGACCTTAAAAGTCGCGGTGCTGTTGATGATCTCTTGACGGAGCCACTCGATTTGCTCTTTGCCGAGCATTTGTGGGAGGCGATCACTACTCGGGGCGTCGTCGCGGTAGCTACGGGTGTCGAGCATGAAGAAATCGACGTCGGATCGGCGGAAGCGTGTGGTGATGCCGTCGAGGCTGGCGACTTCAACTGGTTGCGGCCAGTAGGCTTTGAAGCTGTCTTCGGCGTGCTGACGGTAGGAGTAATATTTGCCCGCGTTCGCAGTGCCGTAGTCGGTGCTGCTCCATGTGCCGTAATGTGGAATGCTGGCGAGCAGTGGTTGGAGTTCGGTGACGCCACGCGCCTTGGCGAAACGCTTGAGCGTGCCGCTTTTGGAGGCCCAGTCGCTATCGCGCAGGTGGGCGGTATTGCCAGCCCAGATCATGAGCTCGGGCTTTTCTGTAAGAATGGTGGAGAAGATGCCGTAGCCGCCGCCGAGGATTTGGTAGGGCGGCTCGAAGCCTTCTTCAGTGACGTAGTGTGCGCCGCCGACTGCGATGCGTAGATCGGGTGGCGGGGTGCGGCCAAGGTAGTTGTCGGGGGTGCTGAAGGTGTTTTGTTCTTCGGTTAGTTTGCCGTCGAGCTCGATACGGTAGTTGTATTTCTTGCCGGGCTCAACTGCGTTGAGTTTGAGTGTCGCGGTGTGATTGAGGGTGTTGTCAGTCTCGACGGTGTCACTCCATCGAAGTGCATCGGACTGGCCTTGCTCGGCGTAGGCGACCCGCACTTGAGAGGGAGCATCGGTCTGCAGCCAGACATTGGCTTCACGCATGTCGATGTGTCCGAGCATGGGGCCGGCGGCGATGTCGGCCTGAAGCGCGGCGCTGGTCGCTACGAAGGCTAGGGGGAGGAGTGCTGTGAGGTGGCGGGGAGATAAAAACATGATGCTACGATACTTTGATTTTTGAATGGCGTGAGAAGTGCACGGTATTGACCATGCGATCTACGAGTGCGGGGCGTTGCATGGCCTCGGCGGCAGTGGCATCGAGTATATTGGAGAGCAGCTGTTCGCGGTCTTCTTGATTGAGCACATAGCGCATGCGCACTTCAACTAGCTCGGTGCGGAGCTCCAACCAATGGGCTTTGACTTCCTTCACACGGGGATGCTGGCTGGTGCGTTTGCTCAGAGATTTGTTGGCACGCACGGTTGAGCATGTGTCGAGTTTGGCACTGATCGCTTCGAGGCACTCGCGCTCTTTGAGGGAAAGTGATTCCCAGCTGATGCTGCACAATTCGCAGCGCGCTTCAGAGAGCAGGCGGTGCAGCGCGGGCGCTTTGATGCGCATAACGAGGGCGATCCAGCGAAGTGGCCAGTTGCCAAAGGCGTAAGCTAGAAATGCGAAGCGTGACTGGGCGTTGAGTAAGCGTAGCTTAGTGACGAGTGCCTCCTGCGATGTTGTAAGCTTTTGATCCGAAGTGCTTTCGATCAGCGCTTGAGCGAGCATGAATTCGAAGTCGGAGAGCCGCTCGGCGTAGGGCAGATTTTGCCAGAGCTCGTTAAATAGCTGCGTGACGCGTGCCATACGCTGCTCGGTTGGCTCCGAAAATGAGCAGCCGAAAAACGTCTGTGCGAGGTCTATGTAGTTGGCTGCGAGTGCCAGATATTGCTCTCGGTCGCCGCGTTTAGCGGCTTTGAGGTGCGAGCGTGCGGCTTTACGGGCAGGATCTGATCGTTTGAGCCAATGGAAGAAACGGCGTATGAAACCCATAATTTTCTTACATTTGGGATTAGTCCTGGTCTCCGCCGGGGCGACGCTGGCACTCAATGCGGCAGTCGCTCATCACGCGGAGCCACATCTCGCGCAGGTCAAAGATACGGATGTGGTTTTCCTGGCGAAAGCTTGCCAGAAATTCCGGATCCGGATGTGTGACTTGGTCGAGTAGGGCTAAAGTTTGGTTAAGCGCACTCAGGCTATTCTTGAGATGGCAAATGGTCAGACCGAAATCACCAAGGTCGATGGCCTGAATGGACAATAGGACGTTCATTTCTGCCTGATGCAGGCTGTTGGCG
>CAJQOS010000033.1 GCA_905479975.1 uncultured Puniceicoccaceae bacterium
CGAGGTGGGATATTGGCTGCACCAATATTTATAGCCTACGAATTTGGAGCATGGGAGGCAAATTTTCCTCTTATGCTCCTTTATTTTTAACGCCTAGCCCGCGTCATGACTGATCACACGCAACGTGGGACGGGCTCTACCTATACCACGTGACTCCCAATATTCATACGTGGAGCCAGATGAAGCCCCCTGATCCTCCTCATCGTCTGGCCTCTCATCATAACCACGCGACTGCCAATATGCATCGTTATTAGAGTTCAGCTGATTGGCACGGTTGTCATCATACTCCTGAAACATAGTAGAGGAGCTTGAGGAAGAAGCCTGATCTTCCCAATCGTCTGGACGATCATCATAACCACGCGACTCCCAATATGCGTCATTATTAGGATTCATCTGATCACTGTGATTATCTGCATGTGCAATCGCACAGCACAGCATGAGCAGAATAAATGAGGTTAATGCACTTAGTTTTTTCATGTTACGTAAGATGATACGGGATACAGATAAGCGAACACACTGCAACTAATCTAATCATCTATCGTGATGTATTTTAAAAACTTCAGCGCCCTAAAAGAACTCTAACCTCATCAACAGGAAGCCATCGCCGAAAAAATCGCAGCATTCTCCTAGGTCACCCCGTATTTGTCCTACCCTGTTCACTAGAATGCTAACCAGTGAACATTCGAACACATTCAATATTTAGAAGATGCGCCTGACTCCCCAGTCGATACGTCGCGTCGCCGACGGGCTAGTGATTGAAGGGCCTCAGGGCCCGGTGCTGATCCGTCGACAAATGGATCGTATCGAAACGAAGTATCAAGGCGACCAACTAGTGAATGGCAGCGTCGCCGCATACTCGAAAGCACTCGTCGAACAAGCGATCGAACTCACCAATCGATTCCCCTTCCCCTGGAGAATCGACGCCGACGGCACGCAACGCATCACCGACCATCAACGCTACTACGAGCAGACGTTCAACAAAGACCTACAAGGCATTGAAACCCTCAAGCGCTGGTTACAGCGCTCATCATTCCTAGAAATAGAGAGATAGACTAGATTCACTGAAAGGTTGCCAGCAAAGCCTCCATTAAGGCTCGTCAATATATTCCGCAAACTGGCCAAGCCAAACAAATGAATCTAATTCAATTAATTTTACCTAAATAATAGCATAATTTAATTAAACTTAACATATTAGAGCGAATTTATGACTTAATCCGTTGAAAATCCTAAAAAACCTCGCATAATAGCGAATACTATAATCTAGTTAAAATTAACATAATAACCCTCTAATTCTATAGTATTTACACAATAGAGCCACTTGCGGCTCTTTAACCCATCAAATTTAACATGGCTTTGATCTATGGTTCAGGCGATCCGCAGCGATCCCGAGAAATTTCGCGTAAAGTTAAGGCAGGCACATTACGAAAACTCGCCACTAAACTTTACACGGATGACTTGCGCACCGAACCGGCCGAGATCATGCGTCGGCATCGTTTAGAAATCGCTGCCCATTTTTATCCCGGCGCGGTGATCAGCCACCGCTCAGCGCTCGAAGGCACACTCTCGCCCAGTGGCAAGCTCCACATTAGTCTGCCACAAAAGGTCGCACCAGTGCGCAAACTCCCAGGCTTGGAGATCCGTATCTGGGAAGGCCCTGAAGCACAAATCAACGAGGTTCGAATCGCTGAGCAAGAAGACGGCAATTGCCTCTACATGGCAAACCAGACACGTGCCGTGCTTGAAAATTTTCAAATTGCCCGCGCTCGTGCCAACGATGAGCCCAAAACACTCTCAAGAGAGTCACTGGAACAATGGTTTGACCGCCAGCTCCGTATCCTCGGCGCTGGCGGCGAAAGTTGGCTGAATGATTTATTGGAATCTGCCCGCACCCTCTCTCAGCAATTAGGTTGGAAGCGCGAATTCGGAGCACTGGAAGAATTTACGCGTGCGCTCAAAGGAAAGCCGTCGGCTTACGCACTCAACTCGGAACCCTCTCGCGCTCGTGCGTTGGGAAAACCTTATGATCCAGAACGGATTCAACTCTTCAATGAACTTAAGGCAGCGCTTTCATCCGAGAACTTTAACGAATTAACAGCACCTCCAGTGGCCGAACTGGAAAACCGCGCTTTTTGGGAAGCCTATTTTTCGAACTACATCGAAGGCACAAAATTCTCGGTCGAAGAGGCACAGGAAATAGTCAATGAAACCGACACGGCAAAAGCCCTGACGCGCAAGCGCCCTGAGGATGCGCATGACATCATAGAAACTTACCGCTTAATTGTGGATAATAAGATCAGTGGCAAGGTCGCGCCCAATGCCCAGAAATATATTGAGCTCATTAAAATTCGACACGCTCGAATGATGGCGAGCCGTGCAAATGTGAGCCCCGGTGAATTTAAAGAGCGTAATAATGAAGTTGGCTCACGTGTGTTTGTGCGTCCAGAACTGGTGAGCGAAACAATTGCTAGAGGTTGGCATTCGGGACGCGATTTAACTTCAGCCACCGCACGTGCCTTTTTTATGCTCTTCGTCACCTCCGAGGTGCACCCATTTACAGATGGCAATGGCCGGATCTCAAGACTTGGGATGAATGCTATCCTAGAAGCTGCTGGCCTGACACGCCTCATCCTACCGACGTCTTTTCGCAATGACTACCTTACAGTGCTGGAAGCATTAACCAGTAATGGGAACGCAAAGCCTTACTGCAAGTTTGCCCACAAACTGATCGATTTAAACAGCCGCATGCCCTTTGCGACACTTAAAGAATCATATACGCACTTCAAAAAGACGGGCGCACTCGATGAACCAACGAACTCGAATTTCAGCCTGCAAAACTTTATTTAAAGGGAAATGGGGTTCAAGTCTCCAGTTCAGTCAGTAGGCCAGCTTAGCTCAGTTGGTAGAGCAGTTGATAGAAACCACGCTGCCCAGATCAGGGATAAACGATATTCACTGAAAAGTCGCCAGTGAAGCCTTCAATAGGATCCGACCATCAACGCTACTACGAACAGACCTTCAACCCAGACCTCCAAGGCATCGAGATGCTCAAGCAGTGGTTACATCGCTCATCAGTGTAGTGGCTGCGGCTAAGCGAAGCCTGAATTAAGGTTCGACAAACACTATCATTTCTAATTGTTTTTGAAACAAATATAGACATCTTTTTGTTTCAATTATAATGGGTAAGCACGCAAATAGTATCGACTCAAAAATCCTCTCCCGAGTTCAGTCTCATGGGAAGGGCTGGGTTTTCACGCCTGCTCACTTCGACGATCTAGCAGGCCGCGCAACGGTGTCGATCGTGCTCAAACGGCACACCGATGCAGGCACCTTTAGAAATCTAGCTCGCGGACTATATGACTACCCGAAGACAGACCCACAGCTCGGCCTCTTACAGCCAACCATCGGTGATATTGCAAATGCGCTCGCTGGGCGCGACGAGATCCGCCTCCAACCTTCCGGGGCCTATGCAGCCAACCGCTTGGGATTAAGCACTCAAGTCCCGATGAAAGTGGTCTATCTAACCGATGGACGTTCGCGAACTGTGCAAATTGGCAAACGACAAATTTTACTCCGGAACACCACGCCAAAAAACATGGCAGCTGCAGGTAAGATCAGCGGACTGATCATTCAGGCATTGAAACATCTAGGCAAAGATCAGGTCGATGATCACGTCATCGATCAACTGGATCGAAGGCTCGACGATACCGCCCGCAAGCAACTATTGAAAGACATCCGCAGCGCACCTGCATGGATCGCCGATATATTTCGCAAACTGGCACAACCACAGAAGGATCTCAATTGAACAAGGAATGAGGCCCGTGCGAATCTCCTTGCTCCGTTACCCCAAACAGACATATTGTCCTCACTTATCAATATATGAGGACATTTCGTCTCCCATCGCATGAAAACAAGTCCGGTCAGTATTTTTAGAGAAAGCGGCGGTCAGCTGCGCATGAGCGAAGCCGTTGAACGGGGTATCAGTCGCTACATGCTCTACTCGCTCCGTGACAAAGGTGTCATCGAACCAATAAGCCGAGGCGTCTATCGACTGGTCGACCTTCCCCCCGTCAGCAACCCCGACCTGGTTGCTATTGCACTCCGCTACCCCAACGCCGTGGTCTGTCTGATCTCGGCACTCTCATTTCACGGAATCACAACTCAAATCCCGCACGAAGTATCTCTGGCTATCCTCCGAGACACACGTTCGCCATCGACAGACTACCCGCCACTACAAGTCCACCAATTCACCGAAGAAGCCTACAAGGCTGGAATCGAAGCGCACATGATTGATGGAGCAAAGGTGCAAGTCTACAGCCCTGAAAAAACACTGGCTGACTGTTTCAAGTTTCGAAACAAGATCGGGATGGACGTCGTGCTGGAAGCGCTGAAGCTCTACCGAAGCCGAATGAAATTTGATTCTAAGAAGATCCTCGAATACGCACGAATTTGCCGCGTCGAACAGGTCATGCACCCCTACCTCGAAGCATCCCTATGAAGACTCCTAAAAACATCGCAGCCTCGGTTCGTCAGCGTCTCCTCAACCGCTCAAGGGAAGACAACCGTTCCTTTAACGAGCTACTCCAGTATTATGGGATGGAGCGCTTCCTTTACCGTCTGTCAGTCTCTGAATACGCACCGCACTATATTTTGAAGGGAGCACTCATGCTTCGAGTATGGAACTCCCCAGAGTTCCGACCGACCATGGACATCGACATGCTGGGCAAAACTGGAAATGATGAAGCGAATATCATTTTCCAAATCCGCGAGATGATGACCATCGACGTCGATCCGGATGGCTTGTCATTCGATCCTGAGTCCATTCAGAGTGAGCGAATCACTGAGGATGCCGACTACGAAGGCATCCGAATCCGTTTCCGCGGAGCCTTGGGCAACGCCCGAATCAACATGCAGATTGATATTGGATTCGGGGATATTGTTTACCCAGGCCCTCAGCGAGCAGAGCTGCCCTGCATGCTGGATGCCCCCGCACCATCCTTGCTCTGCTACAGCCGCGAGAGCGCAATTGCTGAGAAGTTCGAAGCCATGCTGACACTTGGAGAACTAAACAGCCGCATGAAAGACTTTTATGACATCTGGCTCTTATCCCGTCAGTTCGCGTTCGAATACGAGAAGCTGGCCGAAGCAGTCAAACTTACACTCAAGCAACGAGGCACAGAATTGGCGGAGCCCATTGATGCATTTTCTGAAGCGTTCATAGCTTCTCGGCAACCACTCTGGGCCGCCTTCCGCAAGCGCTTAAAAGAAGAGCACATTCCAGAGTCATTTGCTGAAATAACATCTAAAGTTGAGGGCTTCATGACGCCTATCATTCAAGGGAAACCGAGTGGCATCAATTGGCTTCCAACGGGTCCTTGGTCTTGATGATACTAGGGTGTGCTCCAATCGCTTTAAAAATCGGCACCATCCAAGCTGGGGCATATGGAATATTTTTAACCAACTGCTTGCGCTGACTATTGTTCAAACGTCTTCGCAATTTCTCGACGACTTCAGCCCCACAGCACACACACCACTGAGGAATACCCTCGCCACATGCGCCCCCGATTATAATAACAGACACTTGGGGAAGCTACCGAAAAGCCTTATGGCACATTGACAGAACTATGACGGAATAGCCTCATAAACCACGAAATACCTGCAAAAACCACGAAACTGCCCAAAACGCAACCACTTCACAAACAGCTAATACACAGCTAAATAGCGCAACAACAGGGAGTTTCCAGTAACTTCGATGGCGGATTCGACTCCCGCCACCTCCATTTTTCGGCGCACTGCGTTTGCTCAAAACGCAGTGCGCCAGAAAAATGTCCTGAGCAAGCGCAGCGCGCCAAAGGGCAATCAGTCCGAAAAATCACCTGAGCAAGCGCGGCGCAGGCGCTTCAAGCAATACGATGTTTTACATCTATATATTAGAATGCGAGCAAGACCGCTCAAGCGCCTCAGCAAATCCCACGATTAACCCGCAACTTCCGACACATCATCTGAAGTTTTTTTGTGCCTACTTCGCCCCGACAGAGCTCGGGGCGCAGCCCATGACTTTTCGGAAGACGCGTGAAAAATGTAGTGGATCTTCGTAGCCGAGCTCCCGGCCGACGGCTCCGACTTGAAGCTGGCCATCGCGTAACAACAGCCATGCGGCACTCATCTTGCGATGCAGGAGCACTTGATACGGTGACTCGCCGTGATACTTTTTAAAGATTCGGCAAAGATACTCGCTGCTATAGCCGGAGCGCTTCGATAAATCCGACAGGGCATGCAGGTTCTTATATTCGCGCTGCAAAATATCCATCGCCAAATCATACACCACACGTGAGGCGGATTTCTCTCCAGAAGCTGAGCCTTGATGACGTGAGATGAGCGCCAAGACCACAGACTCCAAGCCGTCCACGACTTGAGCGGTCTGCACATCACTCTGCTGCCCTTCGTCCACGATCTTGTCCAACACTCCGACAAGCGAGGACGCATCTCCGAGTTGTAGCACGCGACCTGGTTGCAGTCCGATTGCGTGCCATGCCTCGGGAAATTCCGCCCCGCCGCGCACAAAGAAATACTTACGAAACGGGCGCTCTGCTTCGTTGCCAAAATGTTGAGAGACATTTGGGCCGTGGGTAAATACAGAACCATGCCGCAAACGCCGCATCTGCTTGCCTTCCCGATAAAAGCCAAGCCCACCCACGACGACTTCCAAGGTCCAAAAGGGGAAATCATTTCGTTCAATAAAGTAATCCGCCGCACACTCCTCATAGCCAGCCATAAAGATACTCCCGGCCGATTCAGCCGATCTAGAGAAGTTTGCATAGCGCCCTTGACGGACTTGAGGGGATAATTCTAGGGGGAACGTTTTCATTCGAAATAGACAACAGATTACTGTTCAATAATATCCATACACAGTCAGGAATCGCACTAACAGGCAAGTGTGATTTGAGGTATGATGCGTCTCATGAATAATTATCCATTCTCTTTTCCCAAAATCGGTATTCGCCCTACAATTGATGGACGCCTGGGAGGCGTGCGTGAGTCTCTTGAGGACATCACCATGAACATGGCCAAGCGTGTGGCTGCGCTCTACTCGAAGGAGCTGCGCAATCCAGATGGTAGCCCAGTCGAGTGCGTGATCGCAGATACCAACATCGGCGGCGTGCGCGAAGCGGCGGCTTGCGAGGAAAAATTCAAACGCGAAGGCGTGGGCCTCAGCCTGACTGTCACACCTTGCTGGTGCTACGGATCTGAGACCATGGACATGGATCCACACCGCCCGAAAGCGATCTGGGGCTTCAACGGCACTGAGCGCCCTGGCGCTGTGTATCTGGCAGCAGCACTTGCAGGCCACACTCAAAAAGGCATTCCCGCCTTCGGTATTTATGGCAAGGACGTGCAAGAAGCAGGTGACGAAACGATACCGGAAGACGTCGTTGAGAAGCTTCTCAACTTCGCACGTGCGGGCCTCGCAGTCGGCTTCATGAAGGGTAAAGCCTATCTCTCCATGGGTGGCACTTCGATGGGCATCGCAGGTTCGGTCGTCGACTCCTCTTTCTGGGAGCGGACACTCGGCATGCGCGTTGAGACCATCGACATGTGCGAGTTCGCTGGCCGCATGAGCAAAGGCATCTACGACCAAGCTGAATTTGATAAAGCCCTCGAATGGGTGAAAGCAAACTGCCCAGAAGGTAAAGACTACAACAGCGAAGACACGCAACGCAGCCGCGAGCAGCTCGACTCCGAGTGGACTGATTCGGTCAAGATGGCACTGATCGCACGCGATTTGATGGTCGGCAACGACGAGCTCGCAAAGGTTGGCTACGGCGAACAAGCACAAGGCCACTACGCAATCGCTGCCGGTTTCCAAGGCCAACGCCAATGGACCGACCACTTCCCGAACGGCGACTTCATGGAAGCGATGCTCAACACATCCTTCGATTGGAACGGCAAGCGCCCTCCTTACATCGTTGCGACAGAGAACGATGCGCTCAACGGCGCGGGTATGTTGTTTGGTCAGCTATTGACCAACAGCGCACAGATTTTCGCGGACCTTCGCACTTACTGGAGCCCAGACGCAGTGGCTCGTGTTGCGGACGGCTACCAGCTTGAAGGCAAAGGTGCCGACGGCCTGCTCCACTTGATCAACTCCGGCCCTGCTGCACTCGATGGCACAGGTGACCAGACAGACGCAGACGGCAACCCAACGATGAAGCCCTTCTGGGAAATCACCGACGAGGAAGCTGCAGCGAGCCTGAAGAACACCACTTGGCACCCATCCATCACAGAATACTTCCCTGGTGGCGGCATGAGCACACGCTTCAAGACACAGGGCGGCATGAAGGCGACCATGATTCGCCTCAACCTCGCTGCGGGTCTCGGCCCTTGCCTACAGATCGCTGAAGGTTGGACAGTCGAACTTCCAGAGAACGTGCACGACGCACTGGACGAGCGCACTAATCCAAGCTGGCCGACCACATGGTTCGCACCACGCCTCACAGGCGAAGGCGCCTTCCGCTCGACCTATGAAGTGATGAATAACTGGGGCGCCAATCACTGTGTGATGACTGCCGGCCACGTCGGTAATCTCTACATTACACTGGCAGCGATGCTGCGCATCCCGGTCTACATGCACAATGTGGAAGAAGAGCGCGTGTTCCGCCCGAGTTCATGGCGCGCCTTTGGCACCGCCGACCTCGAAGGTGCGGACTTCCGCGCTTGCGAGTCCTACGGCCCGCTTTACACATAAGCGCTTTCCTCCAATCAACTCCCGTGTTGCGAAACAGCACGGGAGTTTTTTGTATCTACTCAGAATACCAAATCAAATCAGGTCTGAAACGAAAAGCACCACCTGCCTCACTCTCACTCTCACTCTCACTCTCACTCTCACTCCGCGCACAGCGCGTCACTTCCATGCTCAAAGGAATCTCACCACTCATCTCCCCAGAACTGCTCGCCACGCTATCAATGATGGGCCACGGCGACGAAATCATCCTCGCGGATGCACACTTCCCAGCGGATTCCTTTAACGGCAACGTCATCCGCGCGGATGGCCTAAAGATCCCTGACCTGCTGGAAGCGATCCTGCCATTGCTGGAGCTCGATGCCTACGTGCCCGACCCACTGGTAATGATGGCCGCCGTCGAAGGTGACACGCTCGACCCACAAGTGGAGAGCGACTACCGTGCTGCAATTGATAAGCACGCAGCGGAAGCGCCCGCCATTGGACGCATTGACCGCTTCGCATTCTATGACCGCGCCGAAGCGGCATTCGCTGTCGTGATGACTGGCGAGACAGCAAAATACGGCAATATCCTGCTGAAGAAAGGCGTTACGCCGACTCAGGGATAGTCGACTTTCTTTATTTCAAACGGCTAATCGCGCCGCCCTGCTTCATGGATTTAATTTCGTTGCGCACGAACTGCCCTGCGACTTCATCGATTTTCTTCTCCTTCGCCTCCAAGCGAACTCGATTCCACCAGACCGCATCGGTTTGCCCATGCACGTAGAGCGCACTCTCCATGATGGCTACAAATGTGGTATCCCACTCGCCTTTACCAAATAAGTTCGAGAATACATTCGGATCCTCAGGTTTTGAACTCGTCTGTTCCTTCTGCACGCTCGTCGCCTGTGCGAAGAGAACCGCTAAGGTCGGATCGGCATCGAGAAACTTCGTAAAAGTCTCGGCATCCAAAGAAGTCACCTTGGGCATCACCGTAAACGACGGCACTGCCGCAATCCCCTCTTTCTTTAACGCTTCGACCATTTTATTCTCAAAAATGGCACGCAACTCAGGACTGTATGACAGCACCGCAACCAGCACTTCATAATGCGGCTCGCCAGTCCACTTCGGATCCGACCCTGAATTGATGGGGGTCAATGAAGTGCTCTTGCAAGAAACAAGCAGCAGTAGCGAAAGTAGGCAGAATAATGATTTCATACTGCCGCCGATCAAACGAACGTGCGGCGACCATGCCAAGGTATTTCGATCACAACCGCGAGATCAGCAACTCACGCTCGAAGATCATTTCCTTCGGCAAGTGCTCGAAGAGCTTAAGAAAGAGCTCTTCGTGCTGCAGCGTCTGCATTTTCAAACGATCACGATCAATGTGCATCAGCTGATTGAAGTCCCCCTCGGTAAAGTTGAGCCCGCGCCAATCGAGATCCTGGTAGCGAGGCATCCAGCCGATCGGCGTTTCCTTACCACCCGCACGACCAGTTGCCCGCTGAACAATCCAAAGTAGTGGGCGCATATTTTCACCAAAGCCCGGCCAGAGCCAGTTGCCCTCGTCGTCCTTACGGAACCAGTTCACGTTAAACACACGCGGTGTCTCTTTGAGACTACGCTGCAGCTTGATCCAGTGGCGGAAATAATCTCCCATGTGATACCCACAAAAAGGCAGCATCGCCATCGGATCGCGGCGCAGTGAGCCCATCGTGCCTTCGGCGGCAGCCGTCATTTCCGAACCAGTGGTGGCTCCGAGATAAACACCATGCCCCCAGTTGAACGCCTGCGTGACCAACGGCACATCGCTCATGCGGCGACCACCAAAGATCATCGCGTGAATGCGCACACCTTCTGGCTTTTCCCAATCAGGATCGAGCACTGGGCAATTCGCCGCAGGTGCGGTGAAGCGACTATTCGGATGTGAGGACGGTGTTTCGCTGTCCGGCGTCCAATCTTTGCCCTTCCAATCGATCAAATGCGCCGGAACTTCATCCGTCATCCCCTCCCACCAGACATCACCATCGTCGGTCAGCGCGACATTGGTAAAGATCGAGTCCTTTGCGCAGGAATCCATCGCACTCGGGTTGGTCTGATACGACGTACCGGGAGCCACGCCGAAAAAGCCAGCTTCGGGGTTGATCGCATACAGGCAACCGTCGTCTCCGGGCTTAATCCATGCAATATCGTCGCCCACACACGTCACTTTGTAGCCCTCCATTTCTTTCGGAGGAATGACCATTGCGAAATTCGTCTTACCACAGGCACTCGGGAACGCGGCGGTCACGTAAGTCTTACGCCCATCCGGCTCTTCCACGCCAAGAATCAGCATGTGCTCGGCCATCCAGCCCTCATCGCGGGCTAAGGTCGAAGCGATACGTAGCGCCAGGCACTTTTTGCCCAGCAGGGCATTGCCACCATAACCGGAACCGTAAGAGACGATCGTGCGTTCTTCGGGAAAGTGCACGATATGCGTATCCTTCGGGTTACACGGCCACAGCACATCCGCAACGCCTTCATCCAGCGGGCAACCGACCGAGTGCAAGCACGGCACGAAAAAACCGTCTTTGCCCAGCACATCCAGCACCGGATCACCGATACGTGCCATAATGCGCATATTGACGACCACATACGGCGAGTCCGTGATTTCGACACCGATCTTCGAGATCGGCCCACCGACTGGCCCCATACTGAACGGAATGATATACATCGTGCGCCCATGCATGCAGCCCTTGAAGAGCTGCTTCATCTTACGGCGCATCTTGCGCGGCTCTTCCCAATTATTCGTCGGCCCCGCGCCGTCCTTGTTCTGCGAACAAATAAAGGTCTTCGATTCCACCCGCGCCACATCATTTGGATCCGAGCGGAACAGATAACTATTCGGGCGTTTCTGCTCGTTGAGCTTCACGCACATCCCCTTTTCCACCATCGCGGCGAAAAGGCCATCCGCTTCGTTTTGCGAGCCATCACACCAGTGCACGGCAGCTGGCTCGCAAAGTGTTATCATTTTATCAGCCCACTTTAACAGGGCCTTATGTTCGGTCTTGGGGGTATCGTTATTAGACATGCATAAACTGTAACAAAAAGCGGGCATATGGTAAGCAAAAAACATCATTAATACGACAAAACTGCAATTCACTCTTGAACCAAACCCATCCGTCTCCATCTCTCAAATGACCAATTGATCGAAGCTCAGCCCTTCGACCGACTCGACTTCCAGCTTTCCCAAGATGCCTCGTAACAAAAAGCCCTCCGACGACGACAACCTAGAATTCCCGCTCGACACAGCTGCTGACGATAGCAGCACCGAGCCAGTGCTCGACGCGGAGAGCGGTACCGAGCTAGCAACCGACACCACAGAGGCCGAAGACGTTTTCGAGCAAAAGCCGCTCTCGGGCCACGTCGACGACATGTTTAGCGAGTGGTTCCTCGACTACGCCAGCTACGTCATCCTCGAACGCGCCGTGCCGCACGCCAACGACGGCCTCAAGCCCGTGCAGCGCCGAATCCTGCACTCCATGCGCGAGCTTGAAGACGGTCGCTACAACAAGGTGGCCAACGTCATCGGCAACACGATGAAATATCATCCGCACGGCGACGCCTCCATCGGCGACGCCATGGTGCAGCTCGGCCAGAAGGAGCTACTCATCGACATGCAAGGCAACTGGGGCAACACCCTGACCGGCGACTCGGCCGCAGCCGCACGTTACATCGAAGCGCGCCTCTCGAAATTTGCCCTCGAAGTGGTCTTCAATCCGAAGACCACCAACTGGCTTTCCTCCTACGACGGACGTAACAAAGAGCCCGAGACGCAGCCGGTCAAATTCCCCCTCCTGCTGGCACAAGGCGCCGAAGGCATCGCAGTCGGCCTGTCCTGCAAGATCCTGCCGCACAATTTCATCGAGCTCCTCGAAGGCTGTATTTCGTTTCTACGCAAAGAAACGCCCGAGATCGTGCCCGACTTTCCGACTGGCGGCATCGCCGACGTCTCGGAATACAACAACGGCAAACGCGGAGGCCGGGTGAAATGCCGCGCCCGCATCGAAGCGCGCAAGAAGAACCTGCTCGCCATTACCGAGCTACCCTTCGGCAAGACCACCACTTCGCTGATCGACTCGATCATTTCCGCCAACGAAAAGAGCAAGATCAAGATCCAGCGCGTCGAGGACAACACCGCCGACGTCGTCGAGATCCTCGTCTATCTACCCTCTGGCGTCGACGTGCAGACCGCCGAACAAGCACTCTATGCCTTTACCGATTGCGAAGTCTCGATCTCGACCAACATCTGCGTGATCGAGAACGACCGACCGCATTTTTACTCCGCGCAAGACCTCCTCTATTTAGCCACCGAGAAAACCCGCGAGCTGCTCAAGATGGAGCTCGAAATCGAACTCGCCGAACTGGAAGAGAAGTGGCACTTCTCCTCACTGGAGAAGATTTTCATTGAGAAACGCATATACCGCCGCATTGAAGAAGAAGAAACGTGGGAAGCCGTGATCGAAACAGTCGACGTCGGCCTCAAGCCTTACAAGAAACTCTTTAAGCGCGAAATCACACGCGACGACATCCTGCGCTTGTTGGAAATCAAAATTAAGCGTATTTCAAAGTTCGACGCCATCCGTGCCGACGAGCTGATCAAGGGCCTCGAAGAAAGAATCGAGGAAACACAACGCCATCTCAAGCAGCTCACCAAATACGCCATCCGCTGGTTCAAGGAGTTGATTAAAAACTACGGCAAAGGCCGCGAACGTAAGACCGAACTCGCCTCCTTCAAAAAGGTCTTGGCGCACGAAGTGGTCATCGCCAACGAGACGCTCTACGTCGATTACAAAGAAGGCTTCGCTGGCTATGGCATGAAGAAGGACGAATCCGTCTGCAAGTGCTCCACCATCGACGACATCATTTCGATCAACCAAGAAGGCAAGTTGATCGTCTCTAAGGTCAGCGAAAAAGCCTTCTTCGGTAAGAACATCCTGCACCTCAACGTGTTCAACCGCAACGAGCCCAACGCCATCAGCTACTGCATGGTCTATCGCGATGGCCGCACCGGCCCGACAATCGCGAAGCACTTCACTGTCGGCGGTGTCACACGTGACAAGGAATACGACCTCACCAAGGGCAAACCTGGCTCCCGCGTCTATTACATCTCCTGCTACTCCACTGAAATCGGCGAGCCCGACGCAGTGAAGGTCAACCTCAAGCCAGCCCCCCGCCTGCGTAAGACCGAAGAGGAAGTCCTCTTCCGCGATCTAGCAGTCCGCGGCCGCGGCACCGGAGGCAACGTCGTCACAAAGAATCCCGTCCGCAACGTGGTTCGTATGACCAAAGCCGCCCGCGAAGAAGCTGAGAATCGGTAGGCATATAAGGAGTCCGGCCTGCCCCGTCAACAGGGCAGCGACCTCGCACACGAGGTGAATGGTTCATGAAAATGCGCGAGTCGGTAAAATTTCAACTTTCTAGCTACAAGATTGACCTTCCCCCACCGAGCAACTTCGATAGGCACACACCCCACGCGGCACCCGAAATCGTTTACTGTTACCATGAAAGTCTTCTCTCTCGCGCTCATCGCACTGTTCGGTCTACTGCAGCAGGCCAGCACCCAGACACTCGAGACGACCACCAATACGATTGAGAGGGAGTTATCCACAGGTATCAGATCCTCCACAACGGGGAACCTGACTGATCGCCCATCGACAGATGCAGAGCCCTTTATCGAAGGCACGCTGGATCTACCCGTGATGCGTGACCAGCTCACCATCACTGAAAGTGCTCAAGACTTATCAATTGTCGGCAAAGACATCGACGCCACTTACGGCAAAATGATGCAAGACTTCGCTGCCACACTCGAAAATTATGATGCAGGCGCAACAGATCGCAACGAGTCACGAAAACCCAACAAACTGCTAAGCATCTTGATTGGCTTCGCCGTCGAGACCATCATCACACTGATGGTTCTCAAAATCACCTTCCAGCTAGGTGAACATCGCGCCCGATTACAGCAGATCCTGCCCATCAGCCTAGCAATCGCGACGGTGGGCGCGCTGCTCAACTTCATTGGCGACATCGGACTCTTTCATCCGATTCAAATCGGCCTAAGCTTCTTCCTCTTACTCATGATGATACGGTTGACAACCGATGTGCATGAATGGGCAGCCGCACTTCAAGTGACGTTCGCCTCACGGCTCGCCTCCCTCGGCATGCTCTGGTTGACCTACACTGGCATGATGATGCTCTTCGGCCTCTAGGGGATCTACTGTACTTCGCGGCAATCGCGCTCGCCCCCGCCGAGTCGCCAGAGCAACCAGGCGACGAAACCGACAAACGCGCCGCCGAGGTGTGCCCCGCCGGAGATACTACTGAGACCAGCAATCTGCTGCCCGGAGATCACGATCTGCAACAAGATCCAGAGAAAGAACAGCCAAATCGCATTCATCCGGAACCAGAAGGGCTTGATGAACCAAAACATCATCGAAAGCTTTGTCTTCGGAAAGCGCAGCGCATAAAATGCAATCACCCCTGAAATCCCTCCGCTAGCTCCCACACAGGGAATCACCGAACTCGGATCGAATAGGATATGCACAAAATCCCCAAACACTGCGGCGACCACGATCAATAAGAATAGCTCCAACCCGCCGAAGCACTTCTCCACATTATCACCAAACACCACGAGGAAATACAGATTCCCCAGCAAATGCAGCGGCCCGACATGCAAGAAAAACGAGGTCAGCCAGGTCAGCCCGCTTAGACGCCCAAACTCTGCGGGGATCAGACCATAGGTCTTGATGAGGGACTCCAAGTCGAACATCGCCAGCGCACTCACGAGAAAGATACCAATCGCCAGCGTCCATGTGAGCAAAGGGCGTTCGCGATCATTGCGATGCCCTGCTGGTTGCGCATCTTCGACTGGCATACCAAACAGCGCCGGTATCCAATGCCAAAACTCGGTCGGCCCTTCGCCCCACCCCCTCGCAGGCGCAGACTCCGAATGCACGTGGCGGTGATGCTGCCAACCACGCCGACGCGTTGCCTCGGCCGCTGCATTTGGCGAGCGGCGATGTGCTTCAACAGGGCGTGCTTTAGATTCACGTGCCTTTAAATCAGCCGATGAACTGCGCCGAATCGGTTCGGCGCGGGGCGCAAACTTTCGAGGCTCCCGGCGCGCTTGAGCCTTCGGCAGCACTGGCGGCGATGCACGCTCCCCCTCACGCTTCGACGAACGAACGGCCGCCGCCGCCTCTTTGACCTCAGCGCGTGGCGACGTCTTCAACGGCGGTGGCGAATTGCGCGCGCGCCGTTTTTGAGTAATCCGCTCACGCACCTGCGCCTGTGGATCGGCGCTCGGCGCGAGCTTACGCACCGTCAGATTCGCCAAATCATGCCACTCACCGCCATCCAGCCAGACCGACTGACAGTGTGTGCACACATCCACCTCACAGTGGCGTCCCGCCTGAGTCTCGACCGCCACTTCTTTCATTTGATTCGAACAGCCCGGGCAATGCTGCTTCAACGGCACATCCCCGCGACGCGCACGCTGCCACACAGAGTTCAACGCCTCACGTGGCACAAATTTACGCAGCAGCGACATCGTCACCACACTCCCATCGCAAGCCTGACAGTGCCAGAAATTGCCAAACGAATTCTGGGCACGAGCGAGTTGAGACTTACACTGGGGACAATTTAGCATGTTTTAAAGAAGTTAGCATATATTTCTGATAGGAGAACCCAGAAGAATCAACCCGTAAGCGGTAAAAAATTACGCACTCTTAATAAGAAATACGCGGATCTGTAAAAAAAACGTAAAGCACGGCGCTATATTTCCTAGATCATCCCGCTTCGCACCCTTTGCTTTGACTCCACGGCAGAGAGCATCATAGTCCTTTAAAAATCGAAATCGTGAGTATTAAGGCAATCATTTGGGGCTCATGCGGCTCCCTCCCCTCTCCCGCATCCTCCGCTACTATCCGAGGCAAGGTCAAAGCAGCGTTGTGGGCTGCTCGGGACGAACAATTCACCTCCGAGGCAGAGGTCGACACATTCATCGACACACTGCCGCACAACATGCGGGGCACCTTTAAGGCCAATACCTCCTGTGTGCAAATCGAAGCCAGCACTGAAGACGTCATCCTATGCGATGCTGGCACAGGCATCCGCGATTACGCACTGTCGCTGCCAGCCAACGCAGCACCGAAGACCTACCACATATTCATTTCCCACTTACACTGGGATCACATACAGGGTTTCCCCTTTTTCACCCCCGCTTACATCCCCGGCAATCGAATCATCTTTCACGGCTTCCACGCCGAGACCGAAGCTGCGATACGTGCACAAATGGCCGCACCTTGCTTCCCCGTCCCCTTCGAGACAATGCAAGCAGACATCGAGTTCGACATCCGCCAATCCGGCGACTCCTTTGAAGTGGGCGACGTCGCCATCAGCACCATCAAGCAACAGCACCCCGGCGATTCCTGGGGCTATCGATTCGAACAAAACGGCAAATCCGTCATCTACTCCTCCGACTCCGAGCATGGCCCCGAGGCCCAAGAGCCGAACTACCCGTTCGTGAATTTCTTCCGCAACGCCGACGTGCTCATCTTCGACGGGCAATACACCTTCCAAGAAGCCACCACTGCCAAGCGCAACTGGGGGCACTCGAACCACATAACCGCAGTCGAGCTCGCCGCCCGCGCAAAGGTCAAACAACTCGTCATCTTCCACCACGAGCCCGCGCATGCGGATCGCGACATCGAAAAGATCCACGAAGGCACGCTGCAATACCGTAGCAGCTACAATCAAAAATTTCACCCCAAAGATCAGGACTTCTTCCCGAATCGCATCGCTATCGCCTACGATGGTTTGGTGATCGATGCCTAAAGTCCCGAGACGCACCTAGCCCCATCAGAGATATCTGAATCCAATTTTATTACATGTCCGAACACAACGAACCGTCGAAATCAGAGCCGCTCAAGATCTCTAAAGCAGAAATCAACGAACTCCCACTCATCAACTGGGAAGGCCGCATCGAAATCCTCAATACCATTGAGGATATGGCAGCTGCCGTCGAAAAGTTAAAGCATGAGACGATCCTCGGCTTCGACACCGAGACACGCCCCACTTTCAAAAAAGGTGACTACTATCCACCGGCACTCATACAGCTCGGCACTCCGGACTGCGTCTATCTCTTCCGCATCAGCATAACGAAAACCCTCGCGCCCCTGCTGCCGATCCTGGAGTCCAACACGATTCTCAAAACAGGCGTCGCAATCAAGGACGACGTCAAGGAACTACGTAAGATGGAAGACTTCAAGCCCGGAGGCTTTGTCGAGATCGCTGACATCACACTCAAGCTCGGCTACGAAAACCGCGGACTACGCGCCCTCGCCGGACTACTCATGCAAGGTCGCATCAGTAAAGCCGCGCAAGTCTCAAACTGGGCGCGCCCGGAACTGGACAAGAAGCAAATCCGCTACGCCGCCACCGATGCCTGGATCAGCCGCGAGCTCTACGTCCGCGCCATCGCCGAGCGCGACTGGTTAAGAACGTAGGAATTACTATCCGCACGAGCCCTACAACTAGGCGCAAAAAAACGGGCACCCGGCAAAGCGTAATGCTCACCGAATGCCCGCAAATCTAAGAGTCGCTATGCTTTAGGATCAGCTGCGTCAGTGGCTTCGGGAGCCTCTGTTTTTTCAGGAACCTCAGCCACTTCAGGCACTGCTTCAGCAACTGGCTCTTCAGCCTTCACTGCTTCAACCACTGGAGTTTCTTCAGCTGCTGCTTCGGCAACCGGCTCTTCAGCCTTCACCTCTTCAACCACTGGCGCTTCTTCGACGGCCTTCGGTTCGGCGGCTACTTCAGCTGTAGCTTCGGCTGTAGCTTCGGATTTCGCTTTTTTCGGCGCAGGTTTCTTCGCTTCCTTCGGCTTTGCTTCAGGCATCGGCGGAGCAGCAAAGAGGCGACCATCACCATACTCGGTGACGTAGCCTTCGACGATCAACCAACGCAAATCAAGCATGAGCTGATTGAGGCGCTTCTGCTCATCTTCGCTGAGCTCAACCTTCGGCATCGCTTCAGTCGAAGCGGCGGCATCGGGTGCTGGCGCAGGTGCTTCAACCACTTCCGGAGTCTCTGGTGCTTCGGCAATTGCTTCGCCTGCTTCTGCAGCAGCGGCAGCGGCTTCTGCGGCGGCGGCCTTAGCAGCTTCCGCCGCGGCAGCGGCTGCGGCGACTTCGGCCTCAGTCATTTCAAGTTTAGCGGGCTGCTGCCTCTCGGTATCAATATCGATATAGAGCTTAGGCAACTTTGATGCCGCTGTATTCGGATGCTTCTCGATGAACTCGATCAGCCCCTGAATCGAAGGAGTAAAGACAGTCTTGCTGTCGCGGAATTTACGTTTAACCGCACAGACAAATGATACGCCCTTGGAGCCCTTCTTATAAACAGCAAACTTGTGGCGACGCAGACGACCGCGAATATTGTTCGCAGAATCAAGTGGGAAGTGCAGTTGCTGCTCAACGTAGGATTCTACCGAACGGCGGATATCGCCCTTAGGCAGACGCTCGATATCGCGACCTGCAAAGCGAATCGTCTCACCAGAGCTGACGATCTTATCTTTGCGATGCTGCAATAGGAAGAAACGCACCGCCTCTAAAGACTCAAACGATTCAGCCTCACCCTCCTTGCGATCCTTCACAGTGTAACGCGCGCCCTTCTTCATCGACTCCACCCATGCATCGATCGATTCCTGCTCTTTCACAGTTTCAACCTTTGATACAAAGCGGTCAAAAGACATGCCTGTGATCTTCGCAGCATAGTGGCGCTGCAAGAATTCCTGGTAGCGATGGTAGTTTGGCGGCCCAAGTAAGTCACCCGTAACAGAGCAACGGTTGACCATCTGGAAATTCCCCTTCGGTGCTTCGACCTCGATCTCTTCGACATCGAAGAACAGGTCGAGGTGATCGCTCAACACATGGTTGATCGCCGCTTCCTCGCTATCGAACGGCAGATGCCCAGGAACTGCAAAGAACAACGGTGCAGGCTTCTCGCCAGCTTTCGCTTTGTTCTCTACGACTACGACATAACGCTCGGGCTTCTCTAGTATGAGATGCGCGATCTCGAACAGTTGATAGGTGCGAACCGTAGAACGTAGGCGCTTGACCAATGCCTCGAAGGCTTCGTCTTGCGGATAGATGTCCACCTTAATAGTCGGCTCGAAAATAGCCCGTGGATCTGGACGACCTCCACCACGTCGATCATCGCGACGTCGATCACCACCTCGGCCTTGTGGACGGCCTTCTCCACCGCCTTGCGGACGACCACCGCCGCTAGGACGTGCGCCAGCGCCGCTAGGACGTGCGCCACCACTAGGACCACGGCGATCGCGTGAACCACCGCCACCAGAGCGTTTGCCCTTGCCGCGTGAATCTCCACGAGACTCAAACTTCTTTAAAGATGGACGTTTCGCGTTCTCGTCTGCCCATGACGGGCCGAAGTCGAGACCGGAAAGTGTATTAAGATCGAGAGCCTTTTTAGAGGACTCTTTAGGTTTATCTGCTGGTTTTTCGGCCATTGCGTTATTTAGGGAAACGAGCCGAAAAGGATCGGCACGTGAATCTAGTGGTTAAGTAAGGCTATGGTGCTAAGGGAAAGAACTCCAACATTCAAGCACTCTAGCTCCCTTTTTTGAACAAATTTATTTTTTTTGAATATTTATGTTGATCTATCAAAATTCTCACCTATCACCTTCCAACTTCACCGCGCGAAAGCGCAGTAAATTTGGTCGAATGGTGGAATTGGCAGACACGCATGTTTAAGGGACATGTGCCGAAAGGCGTGGGGGTTCAAGTCCCCCTTCGACCACCACTTTTAAACCGAGCTTAACGGCTCGGTTTTTTTGTGCCCAATCGCGAGAACGCAGTAGGGACTCTCAGGGGCTACACTCACATAGGTGATGCGCAATTCCTGCAATTCAGACTTGGACGTTCAGCGTTCGATGTTCAACGTCCCTCGGATATGCCTAAACCGAAGAAATGGACAGAAGCCGACTTTGAGGTCAAAACCTCCAGTATTAAGGGTGCCGGGCAGGGCTTATTCGCCAAGATCCGTCTCGAACCTGAAGATACCATCGGTTACTACACCGGCGAAGTCATCACCGAGGAAGAGTTCCACCACCCGGAGCGCCCATTCTCAGCCTACGTGCTCTGGGTTTGCAGCAATCATATCATCGTCGGCGAAGGGCCAAAGGCGAACTACACGCGCTTCATCAACCATGCCGATACGCCCAATGCCTTCCTCACGGTCTCCTCGCGCTGGAAGAGCGCCCGCTTTGAAGCTCTCAGCGTGATTGAACCGGGCGAAGAGATTTTCTTCGACTATGGCGAAGATTATTGGGAAAAGGATGAGTTGCCCGAAGCGGACGAATCATCAAAACTCCCCACTACTTAAATTATCACTAGCCGATCCGTCCTTTTGAGCGTTTCAGGTTAATTCACCATCTCCGCGCGACTCGCGCTTCAGTCAGCATTTCAGACCAATGGACCTATCCCCACTCTACAGCGACCTCAGCGAAGATACACGTGAAGAGATCGAAGCGCTGCCACGCTCCGAACGCCTCGTCCAAATCGCGACCTTGCAAAACCGCCCTACGCGTGAGCTCGTTGCCCAAGTCGCGAAAATCGCAGGCCTGCCAGTGCTCAATGAGATCGAGTTGATCGATAATCCCACAGCGACCCTGCCCCTGCGCCTGATCCATGAGTATCAATGCGTTCCCGTAAGAAAAGACAGCGAGGCAGACGAATTTAGCGACGAACCGCCAAGCAACAGCGCCCCAATCCCCCTCGTCACCCTGTGGCCACCGAACGATCAAATGGATCGCTGGATTTTTGCCGCCAGTGGGCGTAAACCGGAATGGCACCTCGGCGATCCCGAGCAAGTCATCAACACCATCACCCAACGCTTCGGCGTGGGAGCTGGCAGCCTCGATGAATCCGACATCGCCACCAACGAGGACGAGAATGAAGAAGCTGAAGACGAGGACGCAGCCGTCATTCGCTTCGTAAACGAAGTCGTGCAAAAAGCCGTCAGCGACCGCGCAACCGACATTCACTTCGAACCGCATCGCGATGCGCTGCAAATCCGCTATCGTATCGACGGCGAACTCGTCGCGATTCGCGTACCAGACAATCTGATCCGCTTCCAAGACGCCATCATCTCGCGCCTCAAGATCATGGCGAAGCTCAACATCTCCGAGAAACGCCGCCCACAGGACGGACGTATCTCTTTCGGAGCGGGCGACACCGAGCTCGACATTCGTATCTCCACCTTCCCTACGATGTATGGGGAAAGCGTCAGTTTACGTCTGCTCAACCAAAAGACCAAGCCGCTCTCCATGCGCGAACTCGGCCTACAGGAAAACGAAGAAGAGCTTGTCACCCGCACCCTAGCGGCACCACACGGCATTATTCTTGTCACCGGCCCGACTGGTTCCGGTAAATCCACATCGCTGACAGCGTTCATCCGCCTAATCAACCGCCCCGAGCGCCGCATCATCACCGTCGAAGATCCCGTCGAGTATGAAGTGCCTGGCGTCAACCAAACCCAAGTCCACGCCGATATCGGCCTGACCTTTGCCAACTCTCTACGCGCCGTGCTGCGTCAAGACCCCGACGTCATCATGGTCGGGGAAATTCGCGACCGCGAAACCGCTGACATCGCGATTCGTGCCTCGCTCACAGGTCACCTGGTGCTCAGCACCCTGCACACGAATGATGCCCCAGGAGCGCTCACACGTCTGACGGATATGGACATCGAACCTTTCCTGATCGCCTCATCCGTGGAGATGATCATTGCACAGCGCCTCGTGCGCCGACTCTGCCCGAACTGCGCCCAGCCAGCCAACTACGAGCCGCATCACGTGCAAAGTTGCCTCACAACGATGCGCATCCCCCCTTCAGAAGCTCAATACGGACACCTCGCAAAAGCCCCCGTCGGCTGCGAACGTTGCCGCAAACTCGGGTTCCGCGGCCGCGTCGCTATTTTTGAAATCCTCCGCATGTCCGAAGAAATCCACGAACACATCGTGCAACGCGAGTCCTCCCGCGTCATCCGTGAGACAGCCATCGCCCAAGGCATGTGTTCGCTTCAACAAAGTGGCTGGGAGCACATCAAAGCCGGCACCACCACCGTAGAAGAAGTCATGCGCTTCGCCGAGATCGGCAGCGAAGAAGCGTAGTCAAATCAACGCACCGGCGGAGACACTCCCACACTTGCTTCGGCATTCTGAACTCAGGCCGACACACTTCATCGGTTCCAACATCCTGACATCATCACGTTATGAAACCAAAATCATTACTTAGCTTAGCGCTCGGTGCCTGCCTATCAACTCTCAGCCTCTCTGGGCAAACGGATCTCGAATCCACCCGCGACGTGCTGGACCAATGGGTTCAGACCCGCCAAATCACATCCAAAGAGAAAAGCGACTGGCGCCTAGAACAAGCGATCTTGACCGACACGAAAAAGCTACTCAGCAGCGAGCTCACACGTCTGGACGCATCCCTCGAAGAACTCAAAAGCTCAGCCACCGCAGCCGACGAAGACCGCGCTGAGCTAACCGCAACCAAAGAAGCCATCGCCGAAGCCTCTGCCGTGGTCGAGGGCTCGATCGTCGAGCTGGAAACGCAGATCAAAGCCATCGTCAAAACGCTGCCCACGCCGCTCGTTGAAAAGATCAAACCACTCATCCGTCGCCTGCCAGATGATTCAAGCAACACAAAGCTCTCCCTCGGCGAGCGCGTGCAGAACATCGTCGGCATCCTCAGCCAAGCCGACAAGTTCAATGGCACCATCACCCAGACCAGCGAATCCCGCGAACTCGACAGCGGCAAAGTCGTCGAAGTGCGCACCCTCTATTGGGGACTCGCAATGGCTTACTACGTGGACGCCAAAGGCGAATACGCCGGTATCGGTTTTCCCGGCAAAGATGGCTGGGAATGGCCGCAAATCGAAGACGCCGGCCCACAAATCAAGAAGCTCTTAGATGTCTATGAAGGCAGCGAAGAGATTCAATTTGTCGAAGTGCCCGCCCGCATCAACTAACGCCCTTTTATTACGAGACATTATGCAAGCAATCTCAAAAACGCTCCTCGCTCTCGCACTAGCGACACTGGCACTGCCATTGGGCCTCGCAGCAAAAACCTTTGACTCTGCCAGCAGTCAAGCCGACGCCGACCTCAAAGCCGCCTTGGCCGAACTCACCGAAGTGCGTGAGTCGATCGCCACGGAAAAGATTCCACTCATCAGCGAAGTTTCAACACTCGAAGACCAAGTTCGCCAGAAGAGCGATGAGCTCAACCGCCTACGTCGTCTGCGTGACAACAGCGACCTAGGCCTCAACCGCCTGCGCGAACAAGTCGAAGCGATCCAATCGCAAAATGAATACGCCGGCAGCCTGCTCGACGAATTCGTGCGCTCCTTTGAGACTCGCATCGACTACAGCGAAACTCAGCTCTACGCAAAGACAGCCGAAGAAGCGCGCCTCGCACTCGACGACTCCGACATGAGCACCACCGAGCGATTTGAAAAACAAATCACAGTGATCGGCGTCGCACTTGATCGCCTGCAAGAACTCATCGGCGGCTACACCTTCGAAGGCAACGCCCTCGCCCCCACCGGCGAAATCGAGACCGGCAAGTTTGCCGTGTTCGGGCCATCCGTTTATTTCGCGTCCACACAATCAGAGCTTTACGGCGTTACTTATAATAAACTCAACGCCGCCGTCTCCGCGATCGCCGTCCCCGAAAATGGAGCCGGCATTCGTCAATTCATCGAGAGCGGCGAAGCCAACATCCCAGCCGATGCCACGCTGGGCAAAGCGCTCAAGATCCAAGCAGGCAACGATAGCATTGCCGAGCAAATCGAGAAAGGTGGCAGCGTCGGTGCCGTCATCATCGGCCTCGGTGGTGTTTGCTTAGTGATTGGCGTATTCAAATTCTTCGAAGTAATTTGCTTCAAGACTCCGAAGCCAGAGAACGTCCAAACAGTCCTTTCGCATCTTGCCAATGGTGATCTTGACGCAGCTCAAAAAGCAGCATCCACCATCTCTGGCGCCGGTGGCGCACTACTAACGATCGGCGTAAAATATGCCGACGAAAAGCGCGGTACACTTGAAGAAATCCTTTACGAAAAGATCCTCGCAGCACGTCCGAAATTGGAGCGCTTCCTGCCCTTCATCGCACTCACCGCAGCCGCCGCGCCACTACTTGGCCTACTCGGCACCGTCACCGGTATGATTGAGACCTTCAACTTGATCACTATTTTCGGCACTGGTGATGCGAAGAGCCTATCAGGCGGTATCTCTGAAGCGCTCATCACCACTGCGCTCGGTCTTTGTGTTGCGATTCCAGCGTTGCTCCTCCACGGCCTGCTCGCACGCATGGCGCGCCAGAAGATCGGCGATTTGGAACAAACCGCGGTCGGTTTTATCAATGGTGTCGCGGCCTTCAAGCACGACAAGAAGTAGACCCGAACTCACTTATAGATGTTAGATAAAATCATAGGCATTTGGCTAAGCGGCGGCTGGGTAATGATCCCCCTGGCGATTCTAGCAGTGCTCATTTACTCAAGCGGCATCCAGCTACTACTCTTCTTACGCACGGGTAACATACAGCTCGGCCACGAAAGTGAATGGATGAGCTGGATCTACGATCCCTCCAAAGCCCAGGGCCGTGCCGGCGAAATCATTCGCTACACACAGGAAAACATCTCCGAGTCCAAGCACGTGCGCAACCGCTTTGAAGAAGTGCGCCAAAGTATGCTACACGACATTGAGCGACGTATGGTATTCCTGAATACACTCGTCGCAGCCGCACCACTCATGGGCCTACTGGGCACCGTCATCGGTATGCTCGGCACCTTCGCGGCCATCTCAAGTGGCGGCGGCGCTGAAACCGCAGCCATGGTCGCGGCCGGTATCTCCGAAGCACTCATCACCACACAAACCGGACTCTTCATCGCACTTCCAGGTATATTCCTCGTGCTAATCATCCGCCGCCGAAAACACGCCATCGAAGCCGCCCTCGCCCGCATCGAAGCCCTCAGCCTCACCAGGCTTTCATTGAAAAGCTGAAACACTGAAATCACTCTCACTTTCACTCCCCTCACTCTCACTCTCACTCTCACTCTCACTCTCACTAAACCATGCGCCGCAACCTAGCATCCGAAGACAGAGACGACGTCGAGATCAACCTCTCGCCCATGATCGACATGGTGTTCATCCTCCTCATTTTCTTCATCGTCACCACCGTGTTCGTCGAGGAGACCGGTGTCGAAGTCAACAAACCCGAAGCCTCCGCAGCCATCCAGTTAGAGAAGAACAGCATCCTGATCGCCGTCACCGCCAACAACAAAGTCATCTATGGTGGCCGTGACATCGGCGTCAGTGGCGTCGCTCCCATCGTCAAGCGCTACACGTTACAGGAAGACATCCCGGTCATTATCCAAGCCGATCAAGGAGCCAGCCACGGCGTCTTCGCCCGTGTCTATGGCGAGGCAAAACTGGCCGGTGCCAAATCCATCAACTTCTCCACGAAGCGCTAAAGCCACACTCCGCCCTTTTTGCCATGAACAAATGCCTGCAACTCATCCTCGGCCTCGCCGTCTCGCTCAGCACACTCAGCGCGCAATCCGATCCCACAAAAGATATGTGGGACGACCCTGCGTTTGTTAAATCCTTTACCGCTAGCTATGGCATTCTCTCCGAATACGAACCGCCCATCTCAAAGGATGAGAAACTCGTACTGCGGGCCGTCATGGATGCCATCAAGTCCAACCGCCGCGCAGCCATTCAACAGCTAGAGCCGCAAATCAAGCCAAAGACCAGCGCCGCATTCGACTTCATCCTCGCCAATCTATACTTTCAGGAAGGCAACCTCCCAAACGCCGCGAAATATTACAATAAAGCGATCCGCAAATTCCCAAACTTCCGCCGCGCCTACAAAAATCTAGGCCTCGTGCAAGCGCGGGCGGGCAACTACAAAGCTGCTGTTAAAACCATTTCCAAAGCAATGGAGCTCGGTGACGTCGATGGCCGTTCATATGGACTGCTCGGCTATGGCTACCTCAACCAAGAGCTCTACTACCCGGCCGAAGCGGCCTACCGCCAAGCGATCTTGATGAAGCCCGAAACGCTCGACTGGAAGCTCGGTCTCGCCAAATGTCTGCAGCGAACCGAACGCTACGATGAGGCCATCGCCCTGTTCGACACTCTGATTAAGCTGCATCCCGATCGGGCAGATTTCTGGCTGCACCAAAGCAACGCCTACATCAGCAAAGACAAGCCACTGGCCGCCGCACGTAATATCGAGGTCGTCCGCCGCATGGGTAAAGCCGATCTCGCCACCCTCTCCAGACTCGGCGACATTTACATCAACAACGATGCACCGCAGCTAGCACTCGATGCCTACCTCGCTGCGCTCAAACTCGCTGGTAACAAGGACACGCACTCTCTCATTCGCGCCGCCAAGATCCTCACGCGCAGTGGCAGCTACGAGCAAGGCAAAGTCATGATCGCACAGACCCGCCAACAACTCGGCGACCAGATCAAAGAGGCCGACGACCTGACTCTCCTCATTCTAGAAGCCAGAATTGCCCGCGCCGAAGGCGACATCGAAACAGCCATCACCGCACTCGACCAAATCATCCAGCGCGACGCCCTCAACGGCGAAGCCATCATCGACCTAGGCCGCATCTACGCCGCCCAAGGCGACCTAGCCAAAGCGATCAACCGCTTCGAGCAGGCCGAAAAAATTGAAGCCTCCGAGCGCAAAGCACTCATTGCCCACGCACAGGCACTCGTCTCCAACACAGACTACCAAGCCGCCCTACCATTGCTACGCCGCGCACTCTACATGCAACCCGACGAAAACCTTGAAGACTACCTCAAACGCGTCGAACGCGCCGCTCGCAACAAAGGCGCGTAAGGAAACACACGCACAGGCTCCCCACGATGGCCAAACTCGCCTCAAGACTAATCATGCATCGGCGCTGAGCTGAACAAGGTCCCCGACTTGAACCTTCCCCGACTGCCGGATCGCGCAAAAAACTCCACGAAGGCGAAGCGGAAGATGCTTCTTCTGTCGCACACATTGAAAGGCCTCGGCTCCAAAACGCTGAGCGAATTTCCCGCAAGCATCGTTCTCCACATCGCTCACTTCAAGAATCGCCTCGCCGATCTCAATCAACGCGCCAACGGGAAGCGCGGCCTCAGTCAAATTGAGATCCACATAGAAATTATCGCCACAACGAAAGTGCGACTCAGGCGCCTCTCCAGTGAAGGCGCGGATCACTTGCGTATTAGTCAGGCTCACTTGCACACGCGGATCAGGCTGCCCATCCGGCAAGCGCAACCATGCGGTGTCACGCCAGCGGTCACCACGAATCCCCGT
This sequence comes from uncultured Puniceicoccaceae bacterium, assembly GCA_905479975.1. Taxonomy (GTDB): domain Bacteria; phylum Verrucomicrobiota; class Verrucomicrobiia; order Opitutales; family Coraliomargaritaceae; genus Lentimonas. The sequence goes on from CAJQOS010000033.1 coordinate 28,156, forward strand.
ATCCACATCCAAATAAAGCTCATCGACAGGCACATGCACTCCCTCGGACGGACGATTCATCAGAAACTCGACTCGGCCAACTCCAACCGGAGCGGCTCGCGCCAACTGAGCCGCAAGATCATGCTTTTCCACGTTCATACCTGAATACTTTCCAACTTTCACACCCACTAAGCTCTCGGGTGCGCCTGCTGATGCGCCTCCTTTAGCCGAGCAATCGAAACGTGCGTATATATTTGAGTGGTCGACAAATTCGCGTGCCCCAAGAGTTCCTGCACCGTCCGAAGGTCTGCACCGTTATCCAACATATGTGTCGCAAAAGAATGCCTCAGCTTATGCGGTGTCATATCCAGCGGCAGTTGCGCTGCTGCGAGATGTGTCTTAAGCAATTTCTGCACCTGACGCGGCTCCATGCGACGGCCATTGCGCTGACAAATCACCGGCGTATTCAGATCCGCCGACAAATTAAACCGATCGACAAACAAGCTCAGGCAGCGCGTCGCCACTGGCCCAAGCGGGCAGAGTCGCTCCTTTCGGCCCTTGCCGAGCACACGAGCAACACCCTGCTCCAAATCGATCTGTCCATGGTTGAGGCCACACAGTTCACTCACTCGTAGCCCCCCCCCATACAGCAGCTCTAAAATCAAACTATCTCGAAAGGCCTCAAACTCACCGAGTTTGCCATCCTTCCACAGCATGATCGGTGCATTCAATAATGTCCGCATCTGCGACTCAGTTAAAAACTTCGGTAGCGGCTTGCTCAGCTTTGGCAATGTGACTCCGGTAAACGGGTTTGATTCCACCACCCCCTGCTTACGCAGATATAAATAAAACGCACGCAGGCCGGAAACATGATTATGCAAGGTGCGCCGCGCCAATCGACGCCCTTCATCAATCAAATAAGAACGCACATCCAACGGCCGCACTGCCGAAAAGTCATCTGTCCATTGACCACGAGCCTCCATCCATGCCACAAAACTTCCAACCGCAGCGCGATAATTGCGCACTGTATAAGCAGACACACGACGTTCCAACGCAAGATGATCACAGAAATCATTCAATGCGGGGATGCTTTGAGTCGGTTTGGATTCTGCCATCACTCAAACAACCTATCTCAAACCGTGCCGTAGACGCGACACTAGAAACTATTTCCCAAGTCCGAAACGCTCGATCACCTCTTCTGCTAAGTAGCGATACGCATTCGCACCGCTGCTATTCGGCTCGTATTCGAAAATCGACTGCCCAAAACTCGGCGCTTCACTCAAACGAATGGATCGTGGAATCATTGAGCGGAACACCTTCTCATCAAAGTGATTACGCACTTCCCCCACCACTTGGTGAGCGAGATTTGTGCGTTGATCAAACATCGTCATGATAATCCCACCGAGCGCCAAATCGTCATTCACTCCCGCGTCGCGCAACTTATCAACCACCTTCAAAATCTGCCCCAGACCTTCCATTGCCAAATACTCACACTGCAAGGCGATTAACAAATAATCCGCAGCGGCCAAACTATTCATCGAGAGCATCCCCAATGCTGGCGGGCAGTCCAAAATAATCGCATCATAATCCCCCGACGCACGTAACGGAGCCAAGCATTCACGCAATTGCACTAGATAGTTATCTCGCTGAATCAGCTCGATCTCAATCGCAGCCATATCGACCTCAGAAGGGATCATGAACAAACAATCATTTGCACCAACAGGTTGCACCTTTTCCAGAGCCGTGCCCTCGCCACAAAGCGGACCATACAGGCTCCCCCCCTCCAGCTTTTCCAGCCCGAGACCACTCGTCGCATTCGCCTGAGGATCCAAATCCACCAAAACCGCCCGCACACCTTGATCAGCCAGCGCATAACTGAGATTAATCGCAGTCGTCGTCTTACCAACACCACCCTTTTGATTCGCAATCGTAAAAACCTTCGCACACATGCTGACAGTGATAGTCTCCACTCTCTCTTCGTCGAGCAGAAAGGCTGGAGCTCAGTAAAATCTCAGCACGCTCGACTCTTAACCTTGCGATTTCCGAGAACTCAGCCTCCATTTTAAAGATGCAACTCAGACCACGACATTGCCTGCTCCCTCTGTTGATCCTACTCCTCACTGCAGGCTGTAAAAGTGATCCGCACACCTTAAAAGATTTCACCAGCGATGGATGCTCCCTCTTCCCCGACCGCTCCCTGATCAATAATGACGACTGGTGTGACTGCTGCCTAGAGCATGACATCGCGTATTGGCAGGGAGGCTCCAAAGAGCAACGCCTCGAAGCCGACCGCAAACTCAGAGAGTGCGTGCTGGCTAAAACTGGCGATGCCGTCCTAGCCGAAGCGATGTATCAAGGCGTGCGTTTCGGCGGCAGCCCCTACTTCTACAACTGGTACCGCTGGGGCTACGGCTGGAGCTACGAGCGTAAATACCAAGCACTCACATTAAAAGAGCAGCGGCTCGTCAGCGACAAACTCGTCCAATACTTCGAAGAATCAGAGGGTAAACCCAGCGCCTGCGACTGAGCCGCTAATCACCCTCATTAACCGCTCGGCATTATGAGTCAATCAGCCGAAACCTAAGATCTAGGTTTGCATGCCATCGAACGAACTCCAAAATCCGTGGCTTCAATTTTCATCTCAACACATCAAGAAATACTATGACTGAAACAAAATCCGTCAAAAAAGTCGCCCTCCTCACAGCGGGCGGCCTCGCACCCTGCCTGTCTTCTGCAGTCGGTGGCCTCATCGAGCGCTACACTGAACTGTATCCAGACATCGAAATAATTTGCTATCGCAGCGGCTATAAAGGCCTCCTCCAAGGCGACAGCATTCAAGTAACCGAAGAAATTCGCGCAAACGCAGGCACTTTACACGATCACGGCGGCAGCCCGATCGGCAACAGTCGCGTCAAACTCACCAACGTCAAAGACTGCATCAAGCGCGGACTCGTGAAAGAAGGCGAAGATCCACTCAAAGTGGCAGCTGACCAGCTCACTAAAGACAATGTTGACGTGCTCCACACCATTGGAGGCGACGACACAAATACCACCGCAGCCGACCTCGCAGCCTATCTGGCCGATAATGACTACGCACTCACCGTCGTCGGTCTGCCGAAGACCATCGACAACGATGTCTTCCCGATTGCTCAAAGTCTCGGCGCATGGACAGCAGCCGAAGAAGGCGCTAAATATTTCGAAAACGTGGTTGCAGAGCACAACGCGAATCCTCGCATGCTCATCATCCACGAAGTGATGGGCCGTAGCTGCGGCTGGCTCACCGCCGCCACTGCTGATGTTTATCGCAAGCGCCTCAACAGTCTTGAATGGGCGGATGCTATCGGACTCAGTGCAGCCCGCAAAGAAGTGCACGCTATCTTCATCCCAGAAATGGACGTCGACATTCAAGCCGAAGCGAAACGTCTGAAGGCGATCATGGATGAGCACGACAACGTCAACATCTTCATATCCGAAGGTGCCGGCGTCGAAACAATCATCAAGGAAATGGAAGCTGCTGGCGAAGAAGTGCCACGCGATGCCTTTGGCCACGTCAAACTGGACGCGGTCAACCCCGGCAAATGGTTCGGCGAGCAGTTCGCAAAAATGCTCGATGCCGAAAAAGTCCTCGTTCAAAAGAGCGGCTATTTCGCACGCGCAGCACCTGCGAATAAGGAAGACATCCGCCTCATCAAGAGCTGCACCGATCTTGCAGTCGATTGCGCAGTCGTTCGCGAAAGCGGCGTCATCGGCCACGACGAAGATGACCGTAACATCCTGCGTGCCATTGAGTTCCCACGCATCGCAGGTGGCAAGCCATTCAACATCGATACACCTTGGTTCGGAGAATTGCTCGATGGAATCGGCCAACCCAAAGGCGCAAACATCGCACAGGCGGGTCACTAAGCACTGAGAGCTCTCCCCTTTTCAAGCCGGAGCCCGCACGGGTTCCGGCTTTTTTGTATTCTTGTAGCTGCGACCAGTTCTTCCCCTTCCGGCACAAATCGTAACCGCTTCATCCTTCGCTCGATGAACTGCGTCTTCAAAAAAACTGATCGTAAGTGCGTCACGCGACGGCGTCTAAAGAGCGCCGCAACCGAGGAGAACGTTCAACATCCGACGTTCAACACTCAACGTGCAACGTGCCCACACACGAAAAGGCCCCTATCTTTTTTCAAAGATAGGGGCCATAATACTGGCGATAACCTACTCTCGCACCCCAGCGTGGGGGCACTACCATCGGCGGTTGCAGGCTTAACGAGCGTGTTCGAGA
>CAJQOS010000034.1 GCA_905479975.1 uncultured Puniceicoccaceae bacterium
TGAGCCCAGTGCGATGCATACGAGTGCACCGCTTTTAAGAAAAAAGTGATTCATTGAATTGATTGAAAATGTTATTGTTTTGGACGTGAGCGAACAGCGCACACGCATAACGAGACCGGCAATTACCAGCACTCGGAGTATTATCTAAACAATCGTTTCAATCGGGGGAGCACGGCTACAACGCCGCATCAGTGCTTGTCCGCACCAGACGATTTCCGCAGACTGCGGTACAATCGCAATAATCACATCAGTACGTTCTGACAACTCGACCAAGGGCTGCAACGGCATCGCACCTTGACCAAACAATGCCACGGCACAGGAGTGGTCGCAATCATTCGCAGGCACCTCATGCGGGTGCTCACTGCAAGCATGCGATTGATCTGCGGAATCTGTATGCAACGCTTGGTGAACCTGCGGGCTGACCAATGCAATGTTCAAGAACAAGACCAATAGCGCAAGGCCAGCCGATATATATCGGGTCAGTGCGCTACGAGACTGTTGATTCTTAAACATTAGCTGTGGAAAGGGCCACATGGCTTAATGCAAGTCAAGTGCGTTATCGATTGTTTTAGAATCCGCACCAGTCTGAATTAACATCTCACACCGACTGAATCCGCCCGAGCTGTGCGCGCACGAGCTCGGCGATCTGCTGCAGACTCGCCACTGGAGGCAGGTCCGTGAAGGGCGCCACCGCGGCGGTCGCCTTGCTCAGTTCAGCTTCGAAAGTGGCGACGACCTCGTCAAAAATCGGGAAGTCATGCAGGCGCTTGGTAAAATCAGCCGACACCGTCTTGTCGCCCGCCTTGAAGCGCGCCATCAGACTGTCGCGCTCCACTTCCGGCAGCTTTTCCAGCAGCAGCAATAGCGGCAGGGTGAATTTACCTTTGTCCAAATCCGTGCCGAGCGTCTTGCCGATCATCGACTCGTCGGCATAGAGATCGACCAAGTCATCAAAAATCTGATACGCGATGCCAACGTGACGACCAAACAGTCCCGCAGCTTCGCTGAAGTCATCTCCATAGCCCGCAATTTTGGCCCCCAAGCGACACGACACCTCAAACAGTTCCGCCGTCTTGAGCTGAATCACTCGAAAGTAGAACTCGCGGCTGTAATTCACCTCGCCGCGTTGATAGGTCTGGGCAATCTCCCCCGCACAGACGCGCGAAGTCGCATGAGCGACGGTGCGGCAGACTTCGTTGGTCTCAAACTCAGAAGCCAACTTGAGCGCATGCGAAAACAGCACATCGCCAATCAATACCGCCGCCGCAGGGCCGTATTTCTTGGCCGCCGTCTCCTGTCGGTGACGTGTGTCCGCTTCATCCAAAATATCGTCGTGCACCAGCGTGGCCAAATGCACCAGCTCGATGACGGAGCCCAACACCACCAAATCCGCAGCGGCGTTTTTCGCTGGCCCCTGCCAGCCGCTGTATGCCACCAACATCGGCCGCAGGCGCTTGCCACTGTGGCCGAACACATAGCGCACATGCTCCTGCACTTCCGGCTCCAGTTGCTCCACCTGCGACTGCAGGAAGATATCGAGATCATCCAGATAAGATTTTACCGGTTCGTAAACTTCGGAAAAACCGGCGGCGGCCACTGCATCGGCCTCGGACTGTGAGCGGGTAGTCATGAGAGAAAAACGTTGTTAGTTGAAAGTTGTTGGTTGCTAGCTGTATCCAACAACGCGCATCGCGCAACCAACAACTGAAAACAAGAACCAAGGTGCACAGGTAAAAAGCTCAGTTAGAATTAACTTTCACACATTCCAACTTTCCGACCTTGCCACTCTCCTAAAGCCACTTCTTCAGCGCTTCGATAAAGCCTTGCCGGTCGTCGACGTGCACGTTGTGCCCCGCCTTCGACAGCGTCACGAGCTTCACTTGTGGCAGCCATTGCTTCATCTCTTTGAGGTCGCCGTCTTTGATGAAGTCCGACTTCCCGCCCGCGATCAGCAGTGTCGGCTTGTTGTAATTATCCAGTCCGCTGAGCGAATTCTGGCGAATGATTGGCAAGCTACTGTGCAGCACTTCCAGATTGCACTGCCACTGTAGGCCGAATTCACCGCGCACCAGATTTGTCATGATAAACTGCCGCAGCCCCCAATCAGGAATGTTCTGCTTGAGCACCTCTTCGGCCTCACGGCGATTGGTGAATGCGCCCGCGGGCACACGCTTCATCGCACGAAACTCGTTATCATGATACGGCGGATACGACTTCGCCGCGATGTCCACGATGACCAACTTCTTAACTACTGCAGGATGATCACAGGCAAACTTCATCGCGATCTTACCGCCAAGGCTATGCCCCATCAGCGTGACATCCATTAAATCATTTGCTCGTAGATACGCAGACAGATCAGACGTCAGCTCCGACCAGCGCATATTGTTCGTATGCGGCGATGTGCCATGGTTACGAAGGTCCAACACGTGCACATCGAAACGGTCCTTCAGCGCCTTACCGATCGTCGTCCAGTTGCGAGAACCTCCCAATAGGCCATGCAGGATGACCAATGCGGGTGCCTTAGGATTTTCGAAACGAAGAGAATTGAGCTTAACTGGTGGCATATAACTGCACTACAGAATGAATCTGCCCACGAATTGCACGAACAATCATCGAGTGCAGGGGCTTTGCTTCGCGATTATGCCGAAAGAAACGGCAGCTGAAGCAGCCGCCCCCAGTGCCATCAAAAACGATATCTACTCCCCCCCGCGCAAAAACTGACGCCAGCCACCGCTGGCTGAAATATCTTCTGTCACCTCCGCGGCCACTGCTTCGCACAAGAACCCGTGCACTGTACGGCCATCGGTCAGCTCTAATTGCCCCAGCCCGAGTGGTTGCTGAATTGTGGATAGCAACTCGCCGAGTGCAGCTTTCGGGAAGCACCACTCCTCCGCGGCAATCGACACGCCGCCTTCGCTGACGCGCACAATGCCCGGACGATGCGGTGCGGGCTGTGGCAAATACACCATTTTGTAGCACGGCGCTGTCTGCACATTATCCACAAAGTTGCCTCCGAGGCCGAGCACTTGACTATTCAACGGCAAGCCGTGCATGTGTGCTCCGAAGAGTAAAACCGAAAGTGTCGCGTCTGGTTGCAACGCCGATGGCCCTTTACTCGCGACTTCGATCAAGGCCTTGTCGGTGTCACGCGGTGCGACCCATGTGATCCCAAACGGCAGCCCGCTGGCGCTCTCCCCTGCTGGCACTGCCACGGCGCACAGATCCAGCAAGTTCATAAAGTTGGTATAATACCCGAGCTTTGAATTCGGACCGATCGGATCGGCCTCCATGTCTGCTAAGGTTGGAAAGCCACCCGCTGTCGGTGTGACGATTGCGGTCAATCCATCCCAAACCACTTCTGATTCGCGGCGTAAGTCTGCCAATCGATACGTCGCCGCAAAGGCATCACACGCGGAATGATCAGCCCCGCCGCCAATGATTTGCTTAGTCGCCGGATAAAACACATCTGGCATGGTCTTCAGGAAATCCTCCAGGGCGGTGTAACGCTCGGACACCCACGGGCCTTCATACAGTAAACGGGCGGCTTTTAAGAACGGTTCGAAATCGATTTCGACGACTTCCCAACCTTGCGATTGCAAATTATCAACCGCCTGCACCCACACGCTCTCATAGCCTGCATCACCGAAAAACATCAACTGGTCCGCCTGTGGGATGCCGAGCACCTTCTTATTCGCCAAAGGCTTGTCCATGGTCGGCTGCGAATACGCGTCTTCCACATCGTAGCCTTCGGCGACTTTCAACAGCGTCTGACTATCCGTAGCATTCAGCGCGAAAATCGAAATACAATCTAGGGTGCGACACGCAGGCACCAAACCACTCGTGCTCAAGCGCCCCTTACTTGGCTTTACGCCCCACAGTTTGTTGAACATCGCCGGCACCCGTCCGGAGCCTGCGGTATCCGTGCCGAGCGAAAAACTGACCATGCCCTCAGACAAAGCCACCGCTGAGCCGCAACTCGATCCACCGGGCACACGATCGGGTGCCAATGGATTGCGCGGTGCACCATACGGCGTGCGCGTGCCAACCAGCCCTGTCGCAAATTGATCTAGATTGGTTTTACCAATTGGAATCGCGCCTGCTTCGATTAACTGCTCCACCACAGGCGAAGAATACTCAGGCGTGTATTCAAATTCTGGGCACGCCGCCGTGGTTGGAATACCGACCAAATCAATATTATCCTTAATGCCAAAAGGAATGCCATACAGCGGCAAACTCTTCGGATCGAGCCCCTCTAAACGCTGTAGATACGGCTCCAGATCTGCATCACTGAGCAGATGAATCCAGACGTTCGGATTATCCGCCGCCGTAATCGTCTCGCGGATAGAAGCGAGTAGGGACCGTGGAGTGATGTCACCGCGATTGTAAGCAGCCTTTAAAGTTTCAATATCTAATGTCATAAAAGTATTACGGCAGCTAAAGCAGCCGATCCCAGTGGCCACCAAGGACCGGCTGCTTTAGCTGCCGCCGATCAACCCGGTCCTCTTTTTAAATTAATGCTTCAAAAAACGACTCAGGAAGAATCCCAAACAGCACCTGTCCAGGCGACATCGCTTGCCCCTCCTTGCACTGCACCGAAATGAGCTTACCGGAAACAGGCGCGTCGACTTTGATCTCCATCTTCATGGATTCCAAAATTGCCAAGGTATCGCCTTCCTTCACTGCGACGCCCTCCTCGCCAATCAACACCTTCCAGACACTCCCGGCGACAGGACTCTCGACTGGCTCTGCCCCTTCGGGCAAGGCCGCCGCATCTTCAATCACGCCGCCACCTTCTTCTTCGACATACGCGGAGAGTCCTGCTGCATCCCAACGTGCGCGCTCTGCATCGAAGGATGCCTGTTGCTTGGTTTTAAATTCCGTAATGCTGCTATCGTTTTCTTCGAGAAAGGCTTGATACTCGCCGAGGCTAAACGAGCCTTCTTCAATTTTCGGATTAAAGCGTCCTTGCGGAAAGTCATGACGCAGTGTCTCCAACTCCTCAGTCGATACCGGATAGTAACGGATCTGGTCGAAGAAGCGCAGTAACCACGGCTTACCTTCCTTGAAAGATGGGGTCGTGTTATAGCGATTCCAGACCTGCACCGTGCGCCCAACGAATTGATACCCACCCGGACCTTCCATGCCGTAAATGCACATGTAAGCCCCGCCGATACCCACGGCGTTTTCCGGAGTCCATGTGCGAGCTGGGTTATACTTGGTCGTGACCAAACGATGGCGCGGATCGAGTGGCGTCGCCACTGGTGCGCCGAGATACACGTCACCTAGTCCCAGCACCACGTAGCTGGCATTGAACACGACGTTGTAAACATCCTCGCGTGACTCCAAACCATTGATACGACGAATAAATTCAATATTGTCCGGACACCATGGCGCATCCGATCGCACCGACTGCACATATTTCTGAATCGCTTCCTGTGTTGAAGGATCATCCCACGACAATGGTAAATGCACAACACGCGAGGGCACCGTCACATCTTCCAACGGCGGCAAAGCATCATTGGTCGCATGAATCCAGGCAGCAATCGACTCAGCGCTGACTGCACCCGGATCAAAGTGCACCTGCAATGAACGGATTCCCGGCGTTAAATCCTCAATGCCATCGAACAGCTCTTTCTTCAGCGCTTCGTAGAGCACGTGAATATGGAAGCGCAATTTAAAGTCCAAAGCCATCGGCCCGATCTCTGCTAAGACATAGGCATCGCCTGCCTGTCGAATCACCAAGCGGTCTGCGCCTTCACCTTCGTCCACCAAGATGGCTTCACTCCGTTCTGGGATGCGCACCGCTGTCGGCACGCGATAGTCTGGTTGCAGGGTCGCAAGGCCCTCTTCGTGAATATTGCGTAATGACTCTGCTTCCTCTCGCGAAACACAGCGGAAGCGCACTTTATCACCGGGTTTGAGCTGTCCCATCTTCCAGCGCTCGGATTCAATAATCGTCGCTGGGCACACAAAGCCACCGAGGCTCGGACCGTCGGGTCCCAAGATCACTGGCATATCTCCGGTGAAATCAATCGCACCGATCGCATACGCATTGTCGTGAATATTCGAGGGGTGTAAACCCGCTTCTCCGCCGTCGGTGCGGGCCCACTCCGGCTTCGGGCCGATCAGACGCACGCCCGTGCGGGCGGAGTTGTAATGCACTTCCCATTCATTCTGAAAGAACGTCTCAATATCCTGCGGAGTAAAAAACTCAGGCGCACCGTGCGGGCCATACAGCACTGCGATATCCCAGGTGTTGGAGAACTGTGGTTGATGCTCTGCCGGCAGAATCGTGTATTCGCGATCATCTGAACCTTCGCGGTCTTCGCGAGCAAAGCCCCTACGATTGAGATGCAAGACGTCACCGAGTCGGAGAGCGCGCCCTCCATGGCCACCGAACTGACCGAGCGTGAACGTCGAACGACTGCCCAAATACTGTGGCACATCGATCCCGCCTTCAACGAGCAGGTAGCTACGGACACCCGCACCGCTAAGTTTACCGACATCTAAAATCGAACCCACATCCACTTCGAACGGACGATAGAACTCCACAGCGTCACCATCAAGCGTCGCCGACATCGTTGCACCAGTCAGCACCACAGTCGTTGTCGTGTGAAACTGGAGTCGCGGCCCCGTTGCTGTGATTTCCAAACCAGACGCATCTGGCTCGTTGCCGAGCAAACGATTGCCCAAACGAAACGAAAACGAATCCATCGGACCCGAAGGTGGCACACCGACTTCCCAATAACCGACACGCCCGGGAAAGTCCTGCACTGTCGTCATCGTGCCAGAGCGTAAAATCTCAAAGGTCGCTGGCTGATAGTCATGCGACGCCAATGTCTTCGTCACCACATTACCGGATACAAAGGCCTCGGCTGCTACGACTGATCGCAAATAATCCAAGTTCGTTTCAATGCCATCCAAGCGTGTCTCTTCGAGCGCTGCCGCAATAGCGTCCACCGCTGCGGAACGATCCTCTGCGTAGACCTGAAGCTTCGCCAGCAATGGATCATAATACGGGCTGACTTCTGAGCCAGAACAGACCCAGTTATCGCAACGCACATCTGCTGGAAAGCTGACCCGCGTCAGTAAACCACTGGACGGCTGAAAATCTTTGTGCGGATTTTCAGCATAGAGCCGTGTCTGAATGGCATGCCCCTGTTGCGGCACATATTCCGCCTCCGCAGAAAGATTCATATCGCCCGCAGCGAGCTGCACCATCCAAGCAACCAGATCGACTCCGGTCACAAGCTCGGTCACACCGTGCTCCACCTGTAAGCGTGTGTTCACTTCAAGGAAGTAATACTCGCCCGTATCATTGTCGTAAATATATTCCACGGTGCCAGCAGAACGATACTTCACCGCTTTCGATAATTGCAGCGCGGTCGCCTGTAGCCCTTGTATCACAGATTCGGATACATTCGCTGGTGGAGTCTCTTCAATCACCTTCTGGTTACGACGCTGCGTCGAACAGTCGCGCACACCGAGTGACACCACATTACCTTCGCCATCGCCAAATATTTGCACTTCGAGGTGACGTGCATGTGTCACAAATTTCTCTAAGAAAATACCACCTTGACCGAAATGACTCTGGCTCAAGCGCTCAACACGATCAAACGCTTCTGCCAATGCAGGTGCGTCCTCGCAAACCTGCATTCCGATGCCACCGCCACCCGCGGTGCTCTTCAACATCACCGGATAGCCGATCGATTCAGCTTCAACAAGGGCCGCAGCTAAATCGGGCAACAAACCGCTGCCCGGCAATAATGGCACTGCATTCTCTTCCGCCAAGCGGCGCGCCTCATGCTTTAAACCAAAGGCGAGCATCTGCGCACCAGATGGGCCGATAAACGCAAGTCCGGCTGCTTCGCACTGATCCGCGAAATCTGCATTCTCACTTAAGAGACCATAGCCCGGATGAATCGCTTCCGAGCCAGACGACGCAGCGATCTCTAGAATCGTCTCCACTTTGAGATAACTCTCACTAACGGCCGGAGGGCCGATCCGATAGCTCTCAGTCGCCATCGCAACGTGTGGCGCGTCACGGTCGGCGTCCGAATAAATGGCAACAGATTTGACACCCAATGCATCCAGCGTGCGGATAATACGGCAGGCGATTTCGCCACGATTGGCTATGAGAACCTTGGAAAACATAATAGCTTCGCATGAACGTTGAACATCGAACGTCCAACATCCAATAGTTGAATGTGTTAGTTACTTTTGAGTATATTTTTGAATTCGACGTTCAATGTTCGACGTTGAGCGTTCGACGTTTGCCAATCAGGCATCCCAGATTATTGCTTCGACAGGTGTAGGATTATAGCCGTTGCAGGGATTGTTCAGCTGCGGGCAATTGGAAATAAGGCAGATCACATCACGGGCTGCAGTCAGCTCGACATAGCGACCCGGCGCTGAAATCCCGTCTTCGAAAGTCAGCTTACCCTCTGGCGTGACGGGCACGTTCATGAAGAAGTTAATATTACAAGTGATGTCACGCTTCCCGAGATCAGGGCCCCAGTGCTGCAAGCCGCAAATGAAACTATCGCGGCAGGCGTGCATGTGCTCCTTCTCATGGGCGTAGCGCATGGTGTTACTCTCGCGTGAGCAAGCACCACCGACGGTATCGTGACGTCCACAGGTATCGGCTGTGATCTTGAGTAATACATCGCCTTGATTGGAGATCAGCTCAGTGCCAGTCGTCAAATACAGTGCCGCTTGGCGCTGGATCGTGTCCGATGCGCTATAGCGATTCTCTGGATCATGGGCATCATAGAAGAGTGTGTCCGCGGCTTGATTGCCTTCGAGATCGAGGATGCGGATAGTCTGCCCCGCTTTGACTTCGTGGACCCAATGATCTCCCGCAAGGATGACTTCGCGGAAAGTGGCGTTTTCGGGAGAGAGTGTGCTTTCGGTTAGCATAACTAGAGAATTAGGAATTACGAATTAAGAATTAGGAGAAACGATCATCGCTAAAAGCGCAGTTTGTGATACGTTTCAGTATTTTCGAAGGCGCGCAGATTTTCGGGGCGTGATTGGAAGCATGGATCCTCGGCGGTGGGTGCGTCAGACTTAAAGACTTCGAGGAGCACCTCGCCCGGCTCGTAATTTGGGTTGGGATCTAGTGGATGTTGGCAGGTGCTAAGCACGACCAGTGTGTCCATTTCAAAGCGGAGGTCGATGTAACTGCCAGGCTTCGAAGCACCGGGCACGTAGCTGAGTTTACCTTCCTCGTCGGATACCACTTTCGAAAACCAATTCAAATTCGGCACGAGATCTCGCTTACCCATGCCCCACTTTGCGAGCTCGATCAAGAAGCCACGCTGTGTGTCACGGTAGCATTCATTGTGCGCGTCTTGATAGTTCTTGCTGCCGTATTTCTTCTCAACCAGTGCCGCATCGGATGCACCACAGACGGTGTCGTGCCAGCCCGCGGTGTCGGCTGTGATCGAGCAGAAGAGACGCCCCATATCGGAGTGGACGCAGAACGGCGTGGTCAGATAAAAGATGTGCTGCCCCTTAAGCGTATCGGGCATATTGTAACGCTCTTCTTTTTCAAGTGCGTTATAGAGCAACATGCCGACATTGGCGCGGCCATCGATATCGGTCATCCGCAGTGTTTTACCGCGTCCGATCACCTTCGACCACATCGTGCCGCCGTGAAGTTTTTCTGTGTGTATGAGATTCATGAGGTTTTAAAAATGACTAACTAAATTCTTTGGTGTATCTGTGATCGGGAGAATCTATTCTCTCTATTCAACATTATCATCGGCACTCGTCATCCGCACAATGGGCAGCTTATCCAGCACCATATCTTTTTGGGGGTGAATCAGTTCCTCCAAGCGTTGCTTGATGGCGAGAAACTCTGGTGTGATAAATTGCTCCGGAGAACGCGGACGCGGAACCGGCACTTCAATAAATTCTTGAATTTCACCGGGATTGGCTTTCAGCACCAAAATACGATCTGAAAGGTAAATCGCTTCATCTAAATCGTGTGTGACAAACATAATGGTCACATCGACATTGCGCCAGATCTGCAGTAAATAAGCCTGCATTTGCCCACGTGTCTGAGCATCCAATGCCCCAAACGGCTCATCCATAAACAGAATCTTCGGTTGGTTCGCCAGCGCACGAGCAATCGCAACACGTTGCTTCATACCGCCAGATAATTGACTCGGATATGCCTCTGCAAATTTGGTTAAACCTACGAGGTCGATCCACTGCATCGCTTCCTGCTCGACCGTAGTGCCAGAGCGACCATTCACCTCGAGTCCAAACATCACATTCTTCTTCACGCTCAGCCAAGGAAACAGGGTATAGCCTTGAAAGACCATGCCGCGCTCTGCACTCGGGCCACTGACCGATTCGCCGTCGAGCAGGAACTGCCCGCCGGTCGGCACTTCGAGCCCTGCCAGCATACGAATCAATGTAGACTTACCGCAACCAGATGGACCGATGACAGAGATAAATTCACGCCGATGCACATCAAAGGATACAGACTTGAGGACATCCACCTGTCCCTTATTCGTAGTAAAGCTCTTACTCAACTCACGGACTTGTAATTTGACGGGGCGTTGCTTGATCGAATCAAAGCGCGCCTTCACAGCGGCACTCTGCTCGCGGCAATCCGGTAACTGAATCAATTCACTCATGAGGAAGCCTTTCCGTTGATCGAGTCAACATAGACATCGCGATCCAGCAACCATGCTACAAAGCCACCGATCGGGCCACGCTTCTTGTCGGCCGACTCTGGTGTCCATGGGAAAAAGTAAATGCGCAGCGAGGCAAGAACCTGATCAGTCACAAAGCCTGTGACACCAATCAAAATGATGACGGGAAAGACCGAATCGAAATTACGAAAGCGTCCCTGTGTATCCATAAATTCGGTCAGACCACTCTTCACACCGATCAATTCGGCGATGACTAGCCATGTCCAAGACCAGCCGAGGAGAATCCGTAAATCATTATATAGGCTGGGTGTAATCCCCGGCAGAATCACTCGTCGGATCAATGTCATCTTACTCGCGCCTAATGTTTGCGCCGCTTCCAGTAGCGATGCATCGAGTTGACGTGTGGTGTTGGAGATCACCAAGACCATTTGAAAAAAGGTGCCAACAAAAACCAGTGCGATCTTTGGAGCATCATGTGCGAGGAATACCGCGACCAGCAATGTGCTGAATGCTGGTGCCGGCATATAGCGAAAGAAGTCGATGAACGGCTCGAACAATCTAGAGAAGAAATCAAAAGTGCCACACATCACACCGATTGGAATGCCGATGAGGCAGGAAAAGATAAACCCGAGAAAGACGATGCGCAGCGAGTGCTTATAACGTTGAAACATTGAGCGCCGATTGCCCTCCGGCTCAGCAGTGAAATCACGATAACCTTTGAGCACCACTTCATGTGGTGCAGGTAAATAAACGGGATTGGCCGGAACCCCTTGTGGCACCATGCGCTCGAGCGGAATGGATGGCATTAACTTAGTGCTATACACTGGGCTCAACACCCTCATGAGTTCCCAATTTCGCGTAGCGATTTTCACGTTTTCTGCCGTCAGCGCAGGATTCGTGGCTTGCAAATTACCTTCGGCGACGCCCTTCCATGTTAGATACAGGGCCGCGTCTTCTTTGGCTTCATCACGCGTCAACCAGCCATTACTAATTGCGATGGGCGTGATTTGCCGTATATTCTTGAGATTGGCCCGACGTATTCTCGACGCACTACCGGAGGTCTCACCAGCCTCGCGTGTAGCGAGCACCGCAGCATTATCAGCCTGCACCGCGGCAACGAAGGTTGGGAAGTATTCTTTCGAGAGATGATCACCAGCGGTGTAAACGGTGGTCACGCCTTCGCGATCAGCGGATAGCTGCAACTTAATATCAGGGTGCCAGATGAAAGGCGTGTAACTCACCAACGCCCAGAGCAATAAAGGCAGACAAAAGGAACAGACGGTTAATAACAAACGACGTGTCCCATCAAGTTCTTTGCGTATCGCAAACCATGCCTGTCGAGGGGCTTTGACTGTTTTGCTATTAGACATATCTGAATGATCAGGGGCAATAGGAAGGCGGGCTAGAACCCCAGCCCGCCTCCAATCGAATCTAGTAACCAACTAGAAATTACTTCACCGACTTAGCATATTTGAGCGTGAAAGAAGGATCGAGGTATTTTCCGATCTTCAGTGGCTCTTCATAGACGCCCTGATCCACATTGAATTTGTCAGCAAGGATCGTCGATCCATAGACGGATTCGAGACCGTCAGCTTCTTGCCAAACTTTCAATGCTTCCTCCAGGCTCAGAATATAAGTGCCTTCAAAAAACGGCTCATATTCTTCCGGGCTGATGGAGACGCGTGCGGCAAGAATCTCCAATGCCTCATCGATGTTATCCTCGTCCTTAATGTAATCGACGATGCGATACCAAACCTGAACGACCTTTGCCCACTCCTCAGGATGCGCCTCGAGGCTCTCGGGATCGACACAAAGTAAATCGTATATGATCCCCGGAGTATCCGCAGACGTGAAGATCGGCTTCGATCCTGCGACTGCCTTCAAGGCTTCACCGGAGTTCGGCTGCCATGCGCCAACCGCATCCACTGCACCGGATGCAAGCACCTGTGGTGTTTCATCGGTTGGTGTATTGACGATCTCTACCTCAGAAGCATCGATCCCGGCTTGTTCTAAACCTTTCAGTAACAGTAAGTGCTCAACAAAGCCCTCTTCGATGCCGACCTTCTTGCCCTTTAGGTCAGCCAGCGAGTTGATCCCAGGAGCCGCAACGATCATATCGTTACCATTCGAATAGTCATTTATGATGATGCCGACTGAAGGCTTACCAGTCGCACCGGTTACCAGCGCATCGCCATTGGTCATCGGCACAGCGTCGACCTGTCCAGCGACATAGGCATCCATAGATGCCACGTAATCGAACCATAAGAATTCAACATCCACACCAGCCTCTTTGAACCAGCCCTTATCAATACCGATCTGCCATGCGACCCAGCCCGGCCAGTCGCTGTATGCAATCTTCAATGTCTCTTTAGCAGACAGTGCAGAACCTGCGAGTAGCCCCGCAACGGTGAGGAGTGTGGCTTTAAAAGCCGTTTTTTTATGTTTAAACATGATCCGTTTCCTTTTTTAGTGCGCTAGTATGTGGATGAGAAAACACCTAATGGCATTTGCCGTGGCGTTGCGTAAGCAATTGCACGAATCGTGCCAAACCACAGAAAACACCTAAACGTATTACTTTAATTCCAATTAGTATTACGATTTAGCCAATAACTGACACTTTGAATGAAATCTGATCAAACAGAACCCAAACAACTCGCGACTCGCATCAGTATTTCGCTGGCACCCAAACTAGCCAATGCGCTCGACGAGATGGTCACCGAACGCGGCTTTCACAATCGTTCGCAAGCGATCTCAGAAATGATCCAACAGAGCCTGATAAACCACCATCAGGAAGACAAAGATGCGATCATGGCGGGCACGATTACCCTGATCTACGACTCCGCCAAACCCGACCTGCTACAGAAGCTCGCCAGAATTCAACATCAGCACATCGAAGAAGTCATCAGCAGCCAGCACGTCTTCCTTGAAGGTAAATACATTATGGAAGTCGTGCTCGTCCAGGGACCGATCAGCCAACTGCGTCACATCACTAATCGCATGATAACTTGCAAAGGCGTCAGCACTGGGGGCCTCACCCTGACCAGCAAAATTCTGCCACAGGTGCATGCGCGGTAGCGCGCTCTTTCCCTCGTAGGGGCTTTGCTTGCGAAGACCGTGACAGCGCTGAATCGTTCAAATCGAAGTAAGTGACCTCACAAACACTGCAAGTAACAACCGAAGTGGTCGCCACTTACAAACGGGCGGTCTTCGCGAGCAAAGCCCCTACAGGCCAACCCGTGGAACACTACCCGTGGAACACATGAATCCCTTCATTAAAGGGGATAGATAGAGTTTATAAAAGACGTAACCAATCGTGGAACATCGGACGTGGAACACTAATATCTACCAGGTATATTCGACCGTGTAGGTGACCGTTTCGCTGCCATCGGGGGCAACTGTCACAGGAAACTCAATCGTCTGCGCGTCGGTCTTTTCAAACTCGTGGCTGGGCTTCTGGATCTTCCAATTCGACCAACGGAACAAGGGCTCAACCACTTGCACGGTCACCGTCTCTTCACTTCGATTACGAATCTCGATCTCAAAAGTCTCGCGGATTAAATCCTGACTCGGGTGCTTGTAGAAATTCGTGCGCTTGCGTTCGCCGACGATGTCGAAGGCGTTGCCGAGATAGACGCGGATGGTCTCATTCTTCGGCGTGTGATCGATGGTATTCTCACCTGTAAATTCGAGCTGACCGTCCTCATCCATCCGATAGAAACGCATACGGCCTGCTGGCAATGCCACGCCGAGACCGTTCTCCTTGCGATTCTCTAGTTCGCGATAAATCGCCACGTCCGGCTGGCTATTTTGTCCGTAATTTTGATTGAGATTCATCCCACCGCGGTAGCTCGCTTTCAGGCCCTCATAGACGTAGAGCTTTGTGGTTTCCACGTTCTCGCCACGGACGAACTCGACCTGCTTGGTCTCACGATCGCGCAGTGTCGTAGCGAGCGGTAATGCATACATGTGAAACTCGTCGAACTTCTTCGCTTCGACTTGCGGTGCCGCCCCTGCACTATCTGCCATGGCCATGGCGTAGACCTCCTTACGGCGCACATTTTTTGGTGGCTCTACCTTGTTCACATCGCCCGCGATCAACTTGATCTTCGCGCCTTCAAAGGTTTTGCCAGTGTTGTTCTCAATCGAGACCCAACCCGTGAGCGTCACTGTGTCGCCCTTCTCCGGCAGCACGAGATTGTAATCCGCCTTCCACGACATGCCATTGGTCAGGTAGCTGAGCTGGGCATCCACTGCCGCATCTTTATTCGCATGCAACTTCCACGAGAGCGTCGGTTGTAACACCGAATCGTCTCCCAAGCTTGGGAACAGCGGCTGCCCAGGTAAGCGTGTTTGCAGTTCGCCATCCACTTCCACGATCGGATCCAAGTGTTTCTGGTGCTGTCGCCCATACTGATCCTTTGTCATCACTACAGAAGGCGCTCGAATGATTTTGCCCGATTCGATGACTTCCTTGCCATCGACCACCTTCAAGAAACGAATCGTCTGCCCTTCGAACATTTGGAGCAGTCGTTGCTGATCGACGGGATCGCCACGGTAACTCTGTTCGACCACACTGAGCGCCACTTCGCCCGAAGGATCACGCAGAATCACCGACTCTGGCTCCAATTGCGCGGTCACTCCGCTGTAACTAACATCACTCAGGCCCGCCTTGAGATCGAGCGATACGGTATCACGCACCACGCCGAAATTTTCATTATAGACGGTGATCGCTGGCTGTGCCGAAGCGATGCCAGCGAACAAGCATGCAGAAATATGGATAATCAGTGTTTTCATAATAAGTAAGACGTATGGCTCGGGGTTTTATTAGAATTTTCCTTCAAATAAATTCATCCGACGAGTCAATGGAGCGCAATTTCACAATCCAGCAAGCCGCCGAAAGGTGTAATTGCAAAAATTGTCATACTACCTGGGAAATCAGGACCGTAGCTGCGTTCTTTAGCCGCTGTTCCGCGTCGGATGAGTGTGGTGTTGATCGGAACGCGGGCTAAAGCACCGCGCTACTTTGACAACAAGCACAATTACACCCCGACGAATCAATTACGCTGGCTGCGGCAAAACTCAGCACTTTTTAGGCTTCACGCTGTCTTGAAAGCTAGGTGCAATACCATACTCTTGAATCCCCATGCCACGTTCCGACACATCTTTCTCTAAGTGCTTCGTCCGCGACTTTCTCATCGCCGTCGTGATCCTGTTCATCATCGGTTTGGCCCCTGCGATCTACTTCGCCTCTCAGGCGAAGCGGGACGTCTCTGAGTCTTTTATCGAAAACTCCACTGAACGCGCCGCCAACGAATTTCGTAACGTCGGCAGTAGCACACAAAACTCCGTGCGTATGGCCCGCCAATGGGGCACATCCGGCCTACTGACTCTCAACGATCCGGAGTCGATGAACCACTTGCTCTTCCCGATCGTTCAGCAAGACGACCATCATTTTGGCCTGATAATCGCGGATACCGCCTCTTCACGGATTTCGGTCATAGCTCTTTGCGTGTCGATAGGTTGGGCAGATCATAAATTTTCAGGTGCAGGAACTCTTCATCCCTATATCCATAAGCCTGCCTCGTGAGCCATCCGATCTTGTTGTTGAAGCCTT
>CAJQOS010000035.1 GCA_905479975.1 uncultured Puniceicoccaceae bacterium
CGCATCGGCAGCTTGCCTTCGTGGCGAGGGCGCCCCTCGGGGCCGCCTTGATAGACCATTGCCCATTCGTGCATGCCGAAGCAGCTGAACTGCGCGGGCTTATTTTGAATCGAGCGACAGAGGTCGAGTTGCCATTGCAGGCGCTTGCGGGCTTTTGCGTCGAGCTTGCTCGGGTCTAGGCAGAGCGTGTCGCCCTCGCGGGTGTAGTATTTCTCATTGTAACTTTGGACGTCTTCCGGAGCTTCAAAGCGAACGCCCAACCCCGGGTGCCAGGCTTCCAACAGTGCGGGGGCAAATCTGAAATAGATAAAAACGAAGTCGTGGCTCGGGTGCATCTTACCCGCAGCACGGCGCGAGCGGTAGGGCATCGTCCATTGCTGCGCCCTCTCGAAGTGGGCGCGTGCGCTTGCTTGCCAAGTGGCGTAGGGCAATACAGCTGGGTTGGATGTAGGCATTGGGCTAGTTCGCTTCGTCGCTTGGTTCACTGTTGGCCGGCAACTCCTGCGGGAACATCGTGTAGTAGCTCATGATCACCCAGCTGAGCATTAACGGGTAGAGCAGAGTCGTGAGTAGCACCGAGCCGGCGATGCCAATGATCACGCCCGTCCACATGCTGACGATCTCTTTGACGACTAAGATGCAAATGGGAATGATGACGACGATGATCGCCAGCACATAGCCGATCGATGTGGTGCCGAAGTAGAAGCCGGAGTCTTCTTTCTCCAGTGGCATATCGCAACCGGAGCAATGCTTGTTCAATCGAAACCAATGCTTGAACATGCCGAAGGCTCCGCAGTTGGGGCAGCGGGCAGTCAGGCTGCGTGCTATGATTTCTCCTCGTTCGACTTTCATTGTTTCGGCGCCACGCAATGGGAATCCTTACCGCTTGGCAAGATCCCATCGTGTGTGCAGTGGATCTCAGTTGCCCGTCGAATAGTAGTCGGTTGGGCGTAGTGAGATCGAGGTTGCGTCGGGAAATTCTGCAGGCAAGGGGTAGGTAATCTTACCTGAGCCCAACCACTCGACCGCACGGATCAAGGACGTCTCAAATGCGACGCAGCGATGACCGATTGGATAGGTGTCGCCTTTCCAGAGGTGCCCCATGCTTGAGTTATAGACGATGCCCTCCTGGTATTGAATGAGCCAATCGACGGGCCAGTGCAGCTCGCTTTCCGGATCGTAGGCGATCGATAGCACGGTGACGTTTTCCGCTGGGCCACGGGCATATTTATAGAGTTCCATGTCTGCCGAAAGCCATTGGTCGGGGAAGTCGGAGTTGATGGGATGCTCGGTGATTTTCTCAACTAAGGTATCGTTGCGCGGGCCATGGTAGGTGCCGCGTCCTTCGCCGCACGGAATGATTTGTTCGGTTTTGGTGGCGTCATATGCAATGGCAGAGCCTTGGGCGGGGCTTCGCCAGCCGAGGCCGATCATTTGGTTGTAGGCCTCCCATTTTGGGAAGGCGTTGTTGGCCGAATGCAGAATGTAGAGTGAGCCGCCATCGGCGACATATGTTTCCAGTGCGACCTGCGCAGCGCGCGGCCATCTTAATGCTTTGGCTTGGATGTTATTGGTGTTTTGGATCACCACATCGTAGGTCGAAAGGTCGGGCAGCCAATCGGAGTCAGCAACCGCTTGATCTGCTGGTAGGGTGCTTTGGCTGACCGTGAATCGCCCTGTCCGTTCGAGGATGGTAGTGACGACACTCGTGGTTTGCGCCCAGTCATGATTGCTAAAGCCGTCGACGATGAGCACCGAAATCGGCGCTTCGTTGGCGCTGGCAGTTGAGCAGGTGAGAGTTATGGCTAGCAGTAAGTTACGTAAGGCGCACATTGAGCTACAGCAATGCCGTTGGGAGGGCGCTGCAAGCGCTGATTTTCTCTGAGGTAGGGTAGGCGCGTCCCGCGTCGCTTGCATTCGAGCTTAGGCTCGTACTATGGAGTGCGGTGCGGGACGCACCTGCGCTACCTCAACTCCCCGTCCACCTTTTCCAAGATTCATGGCTCGTCATTTGCTGCGGAGTCGGCAGAGTCGCTCCATTCAATGGTTCCGCTGAGATGATTTCGTGGGACGACTGCAGACCAATACGATGAGCACTACATTTACACAACTCGGCATTCCTGACGACCTGAACCAAGGGATCGAAGCACTCGGCATCCTTGAACCGACCCCGGTTCAAGAGCAGGCGATCCCATTCTTGATGCAAGACGGCGGCGACTTGATCGCTCAAGCGCAGACCGGCACTGGCAAGACCGCGGCTTTTGGTCTGCCACTGCTCACCAAGATCGACCCGACCTTTAAAGAGATCCAGGCCGTGATCATCGCGCCGACGCGTGAGCTCGCTCAACAAATCGGCAAGCAACTGTTCCGCTACACCAAATTTTCTGCCAAGATCTTTACCGAAGTGCTCGCCGGTGGTGACAAGATCGACCTGCAGGTTAAAAAGCTACAACGGCCCACGCATATCGTGGTGGCAACGCCGGGCCGCTTTATCGATTTGCTAAAGCTCAAGGCGATCCGTTTGCAGTCAGTCCGCCATCTGGTGTTAGACGAAGCGGACGAGATGTTGAGCATGGGCTTTCAAAAGGAGCTGGAGGAGATATTTAAGCAGACTCAAGATCGTAAGAGCACTTGGCTGTTTTCGGCGACTTTTCAGCAGCGCATCAAGAGCATGGTGGAGCAGCACATGTCCGCGAAGGCGCACATGATCAAGGTTGATAAGAAGCATGTGGTGAATCGGAACATCGATCACCAGTTTGCGATCTGCTCGCGTGAGGATAAGACGGACTTCATTTTCAAGTATTTGAAAGCTCAAGGCGATGAGCGCGGCTTGATCTTTTGTCGCACACGCGCGGGCGCGGTGTCGCTTGGAGCCGATTTGACTAAGCTCGGCCTCGCGGTCGGCGTCTTGCAGGGCGACCTCAGTCAGAAGGATCGCGATAAGGTGATGCGCGCCTTCAAAAAAGAGCGCACCCAGTTTTTGCTCGCGACCGATGTCGCCGCACGCGGCATCGATGTCGAAGGCCTTTCCTTTGTGATCCAACACCAGTTGCCGGATGCGATGCAATATTACACCCACCGCAGCGGTCGCACCGCACGTGCGGGTAAGAAGGGCGTATCAATCACTTTGATTGAACCAAAGGAACGCCGTAAGATCACTCAGCTGGAGAAAGAGCTCGGGCTGAATTTCTCGATGGTAGAGTAGTCCTTCGGATGCAGAATCATCGGTCTATGGTGTTACTGTGGAGCTGCCTGCTTTGTTGGGCAGTCGTCGGTTGTGGGCCTACTGACCCGCGCGAATCTGTTCAGCGGCTGAAGCTCACGCCCGAGGAGATTCAAGAGGGGCAACGCGTGGTGCGTCTGCACTGCGCGACCTGTCACGGCGTGGATGATAAAACGCGCGAGTCGATGTTGTCGCCATCGCTCTGGGCGGTGCGTGAGCACTATATACGGAAGTATCCAGAGCCGGAGGCATTCGTCGCCGCGATGATGGCGTTTCTGGATCATCCGAAGACTGAGTCCAGTTTGATGCCTCTCGCATCGGAGGAATATGGATTGATGGCGATGCTGCCACTGGATGAGGCGCAAATGCGTGCGGCAGTTCGATTGATTTGTGCGGGCCATGTGGTTCGTCCTTCGTGGGCGCGAGCCTACGATAAAGCGCACGCGCCGTGCTATGAGTGATGTTCTTCTGTCAGCCTATACTGCCGCGCATCAAGTATTGTGATTTTCAATGGGGCGATCTGATCGCCGAGAAGGCATAATACCGGATCTTGAGCCTGAAGTCGTAGGTGGCTTCCTTTAGGTCGGGTAGGTCCTGAGCTTGTCGAAGTGTCGAATGGGTGGCCACCCGATTGCAGGAAACGATAGCGATCGCCGTGTGGGTCGAGCACCTAAAGGAACTCGACTACACTTTTCACAAGTCATGATGCGCGCCAGTATCAGCGTCACTCAGCTTCCGGTCGGGCTTCGAACTCCTTTTTTCGCTCATCCATTTAGGCGTTTATCGTTTTAATGCTAGTCATTAGATCTGCTTTAATAATACCATTTGGTATTAAAAAGGTGCGATCAACGAAACTTTTATAGTTACCTATCTATCAGAGGTATGAGTTCTGGTGTCTTTGCCGGACTTGAAGCCCTTTATTGTTCTGTGTAGTTGCGGGATTCGCCTCGGTTCTTCGGCTACTTCTTCTCATTTTTACCCGCTTTGAATATTCAAACTTCGCACTTGTTGCTGACTCCCATTGTGAAATTTATTCGCTCAAGTTTTTCGGCACATTACATGCGCATTCTCTGTGCCGCCGGGCTGTTATTTTGTGCGCACTTGGGGAGGGCGAGTCAGCAGATTGTCGAGCCGTATGAGTCGGCCACGCCTGCGCAGATGACCGAGCTGGATCGCTTGTTGCAGTCGAGTCTATCGGCGTCGGGACTTGAGTTCGCGGCGAATTGCTCGGACGCGGTTTTTCTGCGGCGCGTGTATTTGGATGTTACGGGTAGTCTGCCGCCAGCGGATGTGGTGCAGCCCTTTTTGAAAGATCGGAGTGTCTCGAAGCGCGCGGAGCTGATTGATGCGTTGCTGGCGAGTGAGGGCTATGCGGTGTATTGGGCGATGCGGTGGAGCGATCTGCTACGAGTGAAGTCCGAGTTTCCGATCAACCTATGGCCCAATGCGGCTCAAGCCTATCATGAGTGGATCTATCAATCGCTACGCGAGAACAAGCCCTACGATGTGTTTGCGCGGGAGCTGTTGACCAGTAGCGGCAGTAACTTTCGTCGGCCAGAGGTGAACTTCTATCGCGCAGTGCAGGGCCAGGATGCTGGATCATTAGCACGGGCAGCCGCTTTAGCCTTTATGGGCACTCGGTTGGAACACTGGCCTGAGTCGGAACGTGTGGTATTTGAGCAATTTTTCAGTCGTATCGCGTTTAAGCCGACTGCGGAATGGAAGGAAGAAATCGTCTATGTCGATCCAGAGCAGTATACCGAGCTCGCGCTGGTGACGCCCGATGGCGAGTCGATACAGATGCCGGCCACGGGTGATCCGCGAGCGGTCTTTGCGGATTGGTTGATTCAGCCGAAGAATACATGGTTCGCGCGTAACATTGTGAATCGCCAATGGGCTTGGCTCATGGGGCGCGGACTCATCAATGAGCCCGACGATATACGCGTAGGCAACCCGCCGACGCATCCTGAGTTGTTGACCTATCTGGAGCAGGAGCTGATTCAGTCGAGATACGATATGAAGCATGTGTTTCGTGTGATTTTAAATTCCCGAGCGTATCAGCAATCCTCGCTGCCGAGTGGCGACACTGCGGCGGCGACCGAGCACTTTGCCTGCTATCCTGTTCGCCGATTGGATGCGGAAGTGCTTGTGGATGTGCTCTGTGGTCTGACGGGCACTCAAGAGAAATACGTGAGCATGATTCCCGAGCCATTTACATACATTCCGAGTGATACGCGCACGATCGCGATTGCGGATGGCAGTATTACCAGTGCATTTTTGCAACTTTTTGGGAGGCCTGCGCGTGATACTGGATTGTTTACTGAGCGAGATTCTTCGATGACGGATAAGCAGGCGTTGCACATGCTGAACTCTTCGCATGTGTGGAATAAGATTGGTAAGTCTAAGTGGGTGCGACAGGTGTCGAAGGGGCAACTGAACCGTGAACAATTGACGCCGCTGTATCTCGCATTTTTTGCACGCAAGCCGATGGATGAAGAACTGCGCATTGCGCAAAAGTATTGTGCGGGTAAGGGAAAAAAACGTTGGGCCGAGAGTCAGGATCTAATCTGGGCAATGATGAACTCGAAGGAATTTCTATATAACCACTAGGAGGTAGCTGTTATGAAACATATTTATGAAACCCTAACACGACGCGAAGCGATGCAGCGTGGCCTTCTTTATGCTGCTGGAGCCGCTGGGATGGGGAGCTTGCCGCTGTCGGCGATGACTGCGCCGAATAAGATCAAGCCGCGTGCGAAAGCGGTGATTCAGATTTGGCTGTGGGGTGGCCCCTCGCATTTGGATACCTTCGATCCCAAACCAGAGGCCGGCGCGGATTATTATGGTGCGTTTGCAGATCCGATTGAGACGAATGTCTCGGCGATACGCATCAATCAGAACTTGCCGCAGTTGGCGAAACAGGCGGATAAATACAGTTTGATCCGCAGCATGACGCATGGTGTGAATGCGCACGAGACGGCATCTTATCTCACGCAGACAGGGCATCTGCCGAGTCGCTATGTGCACCCGACCATGGGCGCTGTGGTGAACTATTTTAAAGGCGAGCGTGCGGGCTATGATGGCATCGTGCCTCCGTATGTGGTGCTCACTCGTCCGCAGGGGCGCTTTTCCGAATCAGGCTTTCTGGGCTCGAAGTATAAACCATTCGCTACAGGTGGCGACCCCAACAAGGAGGTGTTTGCAGTCGAGGGCATTGTGGCCGAAGGGATCTCGGATCAACGGCAGGCCGAACGACGTCAGCTTCTAGGGCAGATGGATCTGTTAGGGCGTAATCTGGGCGAGTGCTCTGAGTTTCGGCAGTATGATAGGGCTCAAGCGGAGGCGTATAAATTAATACTCGGTGATTCGCGTGGCATTTTTAATCTCGGTCAGGAGAAGGATGTGATTCGTGACCGCTATGGTCGAAACAACTTCGGGCAAAGCTGCTTGATGGCGCGCAGGCTAGTGGAGAACGGTGTGCCTTATGTGACGATCAATTACCGTGGGTGGGATACGCACAAGGGGCATTTCAATTCGATGGATCGAATGCTTCCCGCGCTAGACCAAGGCGTGGCGAATTTATTACAGGATCTCTCTGCTCGTGGCTTGTTGGACAGCACGATTGTCTGGGTTGGTGGCGAGTTCGGTCGCACGCCCAAAGTGAAGTGGGAGCCGCCATGGAGCGGTGGGCGCGGGCATTTTGGGCATTGCTTCTCAACGATGATTGCCGGTGGCGGATTTGCCGGCGGCAACGTTGTGGGCGAGTCGGATGCGCGTGGCGAAGAGGTGCGCGACCGACCCGTGTATCCCGTCGATCTACTCGGCAGTATGTATGAGCTGATGGGGATTGACCCTGCGGCGAAGTTGCCGAATCCGCACGATGTCGAGATGACTGTGTTGGCAAAAGAGTCGGAGAAATCGGTCAAGCGCGGGGGTGCACTTCGAGAGATTATGCCCAGCGTATAGTCATATTATGAATACGGTTCGATCACTTTTTATTTTCTTCGCGCTCTTGCCACTCGGGTTGTTGGCTCAGCAGGCACAGACCAATGCGTATCTCGGCTATGCGTATCCATCCGGCGGGCAAGTCGGAGAGACGTTTCGGGTGTTGTTGGGTGGGCGGTATCTAAATGGTGCACAGTCCGTAGTCGTTAGCGGCGAAGGCGTGGATGTTGAAATAATTAAGCACTATAAGGCGCTGCGTAATTTGAATGGCCCGCGCAGGGCGATACTCCGAATGACCATAGCGAAGCGAGAGTTCGAGCTGACTGGTAAGGAGATTCCGAAGAATGTAACGAAAGCCTACGAGAAGCTAACGCCAGCAGAGCTTAAGAAAGACCAGATGCCGCCGAGTGCCATGTTCGATGGTATCGAGCGCATGGATGAGGATGCGTTGAAGGTGTTGAAGGCGTATTTGATTTCGTTCAACTTGCGGCAGTATAATGCGCAGATCGCCGAGCAAGTGGCGCTCGAAGTCACGATCGCACCAGATGCGGCGCTGGGCTACCGGGAGATGCGTATTCTCTCGAAGCTTGGGCTGAGTAATCCGATTCGTTTTCAAGTGAGCCGTGTGCCTGAATATTCCGAACGTGAGCCGAATGATGATGCGAGCTCATATTCCAGCACCGCACTTGTTGAGCAGCTCCCTGCGGTCTTAAATGGTCAGGTGATGCCTGGGGATGTCGATCGGTTTTTGTTTCACTTTGAGCCAGGGCAGCGCGTCTGTTTCGATCTGATGGCACGTCGATTGATTCCGTATGTGGCCGATGCGGTGCCGGGCTGGTTTCAGGCGACCTTAGCGATCTTCGATCACAATGGCACGCGACTTGCCTATGTGGACGATACGTATGGGGATCCTGATCCGAGCTTAGAATATACCTTCGTGCATGGCGGGAGTTATTTGGTGGAGGTGCGTGATGCCATCTATCGCGGGCGAGAGAATTTCGTGTATCGATTATTCGTCTCCGACGAGCCGCTGCCTGAAAATGCGCTGCAACATGTGGATGTGAACTATAAGAAAAAGCCCTTGCCGATTCTTAGAGAAAATGAGCCGAACTATACTCCGCTCAATGCGGATACCGTGCGCTTGCCGCAAGTCGTGGTCGGGACCATTGGTGAGCCCGGAGATGTGGACCTGTTTGCATTTAACGGGCGAGCGGGGGATGCATTGATTGCTCAAGTCGAAGCGCGTTACTTTGATTCGCCGCTGGATTCGCTGCTGCGGTTGTTTAGTCCGCATGGTGAGCTATTGGCGTTGAATGATGACCACATGGATAAGCGCGATCATCTACACCTCGGCCCGGGCTTGATGACGCATTATGCGGACTCGTATTTAACGTATGAGTTGCCGGAGGATGGACGGTATTTGATTTCTATTGAAGATGTGCAGCGCAGTGGCGGGCCCGCTTACAAATATCGTTTGCGGTTATCCAATCCGATTCCGGACTTTGAAGCGCGTGTGTCGCCTTCGAGCCTCAATGTTCGGCCGACCGGTTACTCGGCATTGCGCTTCTATGTGAATCGCTTAGACGGGTTTGATGGGGCGGTGGAATTCCGGTTAGTCGATCCACCGCAAGGCATGCGTTTGAATCACGCTAGAGTCGAGGCGGGTCAAGATGAGGTGTGGGCGACCTTGCAGTGGCATAGTAAAAAGAAGTTTCAGTTGGAGAAATTGCAGATCGAGGCCGTCGCTGGAACCGAGGACCGGGAGGTGAGCCGACCTGTCGTGCCGGCGGATAACAGTATGCAGGCCTTCCTCTGGCGGCATTTGTTGCCAGCTCAAGAGCTCTACGCCTTGTCGTTTGCAAACTATCAACGGGTGGCGGTTGCACCAAATGCGATGCAAGTGGCGGTGGACTTTTCTGCGGGGAAGACGGTGGATGTCGTATTGCCGATCTCACGTATGCCGAATAAGGCAGAGTTTATTAAATTTCGACTGTTACAGGCTCCCGCAGGTGTGACGCTCACTGAATCGAGTTTGAAGGAAGACGGCGTTCATCTGCAGTTTCGGTGTGTGGAAAAACTCGCAGTGCAAGGCTCTCAGGGGAATTTGATCGTTGCGGTGGTGGATGGTCGTTCGAATCAAAAAACGAAGAAAGTCTCCCAATATCCAGTCGGCGTGCTACCAGCGATTCCGTATCAAATTTCTAGGCCATGAAAACGATCCATCCGATCCATTTAGTGAAAGCGTCGATTCCTTACATTTCAGACGAGGCCTCGATCCACGCTGCGTCGTTCGTTGGGCGAGAGGGGCTTACCGAATATCATTTTATGATTCAGCCCAACGTGAGTGGCGACTTCGAGCTGCAACTGGAGCGCGTGGCAGAGGCGTATACGTATGCACTTTCTCATTTAGGACTCAATCAAGACGGAGCCGTGCTACGTCGGTTCTTTTGTAGTGATCCTGCCAATCAGCAAGCGATCTTAGAGGCACATCCTTTGGCTGATGTTGAAGCGCCTTGCGTGGTGTCTTTCGTTGGGCAACCGCCGTTGACTGGCGGAAAAGTCGCGCTCTGGGCGTATCACGTGCAGTCCGCCGAAGGCCGTCTGAAGAAGCGCCGGATCGGTCACACGCTGGAGTTAGAACGCGGGAAATTGACGCATTATTGGACGACGAACTTAGTCGATGCCTCTGCGCCAGATTCGTATGTACAGACGCAAACGATCTTCGAAGACTACATTCATTTTCTGGAGCAGCATGGGATGACGCTATCGCTTGATGTCGTGCGCACATGGTTGTATGTGCGTGATGTGGATTCGAATTACCAAGGACTCGTGGATGCGCGGCGTGAATTGTTTTTGGAGCATGGCTTAACCCCGCAGACGAACTACATTGCCAGCACCGGCATTGAGGGGCGCTCCGCGCAGGCCGCAGTGAAGGTGTCGATGGATGCGTATGCGGTGGCAGGTCTGCTGCCCGATCAGATCCGTTTCTTACACGCGCCGAATCATTTAGGGCCGACGCATATGTATGGTGTCAGTTTTGAGCGGGCGACGGCGACCCGCTATCGTGATCGCCAGCATATTTATATTTCAGGCACCGCGAGTATTAACCCAGCAGGGGATATTGTGCACGAAGGCGATGTGCTTGGGCAGTTGGAGCGCACCTTGTTGAATATTGAGGCGCTGCTGCGCGATGCATCTGCCACTTTGGATGCCGTCGCTCATTTTATCGTGTATTTACGCGATCCGGACGATGCTACACGCGTGAACGATGTCTTAAAAGCGCGTTTCCCCGAGACTCCGATGGTCATCGTCTGGGGGCCCGTTTGCCGACCAGGGTGGTTGATCGAAGTCGAGGCCATTGCGATCACGCCGTATGACGATGCGGCGCTGCCTGTGTATTGACAACTAAGCTGACTCCGCCAAGTCGTTGAGCAGATCCAGATAGCCGCCGTAGACTTGGAAGATGGTGAAGACGATGAAGACGGCGACGCAGGCAAACAGTAGTGTGGGGTAGACGATGGAAGCGTAGGTCATTGCATGGTTGGCCTGCGTTTGGTATTGTTGCCCGCTCTTGAGCATCATTTCGTCGAGCTTGCCGCTTTGAGTGCCGGCGCTGTAGAAGGCAACGAAGTCGGGCGGGAAAACTTTGTGCGCTTTGAGTTGTGTGCCAGGGTCTGCGCCTGCGGCGAAGGTCGGCTCCATGGCTCGGTAGGCGCGTGTGATCGCAGGGTCGTTCGCGATGCGTGCGGAGCCCTCCCATGCGATGTTCATCGGCACGCCGGCGTCGATAAAGGTGCCGAGCGCGTAGGCGAAGTCGGCCAATGCCTGTGCTTTGCTATAGCGCCGTAGTAGGGGGATGCAGCGCAGGATGCGGGGCAGCATCGGGTTGTTGGTTTTGACTAGAAATAGGATGAGCGCGATGAGTGCCCAGAGTGGCCCGAGCAGTAGGGAGCTTTGTAGGAGGTGCAGCTTGGCGTCCCAGGTGAAGCCGACTTCGTAATCGATCATTCGAACGATTGGCAGAACGAGGGCGGCGATGTGATAGACGCCGAGCGGGTAGAGAATGCCGAGGATGACTTTGAGCTGAGTGGCGCCGATGCGTTGGTGGCGGTCGGAGAGGTTGCGCAGCGTTTGTGGCAAGCGTCCCGTTTCCATTGCGGTGCAGATGAAGACCCGGTCGGTCTTCGGGAGCCAAGCGGGGGCGACGTCCATCACTTCCGTGATCGGCATACCGTCTCCAATTAATGCACCGAGGCGAAACCGGTCTTTACTCGGTGGGCCGGCGCAGACAGTCACGGCTTCCGCGAGTCGTGTGCCGGATTCGAGG
This sequence comes from uncultured Puniceicoccaceae bacterium, assembly GCA_905479975.1. Classification (GTDB taxonomy): domain Bacteria; phylum Verrucomicrobiota; class Verrucomicrobiia; order Opitutales; family Coraliomargaritaceae; genus Lentimonas. The sequence continues at coordinate 11,496 of CAJQOS010000035.1, forward strand.
TGCTCGGCGAGTTGCAGATACCAGTTGGAGAGCAGTTTATGGGAGGCCATCTGGTGAAAGTGAGGGCCGTGCTGTGCACGGAGTGAGAGTGAGAGTGAGAGTGCAGGGGCTATTTACCCGATTCGTTTTCGAGTTGTTCGAGGCGCTTGAGCTTTGCTTTGACGCGCTGGCGGTAGCGGTGTTGACGTTCGGCGTTGTTTTTTAGTTTGTGAGCGTCGCTCTTCTTGGGACGACCGCGGCGTAGTTGAATCACGTTCTCTGGAATCGTGAAGATATTGCGCTGCCTGAATGCCTCCGGTGTGAGGCTCAGGTCGATTCCGTCGTCGATCATGGGGGCATCGGCGACTCGATGGGGCTGTGCGACCCAGGTCGGTGCTTTGGTTTTTGTGAGCTGGCAAATCCAGTCCACATAGGCGGCTAGATAGGCATCGCAGTAGCCCTGGTCTTTGAGGCGTGAACGCAGCAGCGGTGGTGCGTCGATCACACGCTTGAGTAGTTCCTTGCGTGAGGATACCTCTTTTAGTTCGGCCTGCCAGAGCTTGAGGCTGATGGTCAAATCACTCGCCTGATTGATCTGGAAGGTGACTTCGGCGGCGGTTTTTGGAGGCGAGAGAGGCATGATGACAATATCGAGTTGGCTGCTTCTGGTTTTATGTAGTCACGTAACGGAAAAATAAAGAATAAAGCGATTCTGAGGTGGCCGCTGAGGCAGGTGAGTTGAGCGCGTTAAAGACCTGTTAGCTTGTGGAACAGGCGCATGGTTGCAAACGAGCAGGGGAAGTATGCGCCACCACTTCCCCCACTCAGAGATCGCAACCATCGATGCCTGTTCATTCATTCGGGCTTACTTTTCCCGGAGAGGCGTAAGCTGTTATTACATCGCAATCGCTCCAGTCGCCCAGAATAGCGCGACCTGAACGCAACCGATGACGAAGCCCAGCACTGCGCCGAGGCGCTCGATGGTGCGAAATTCACGTTTGGCGACGGCATTCACAATTGCCTCCAAACGTTCGAGGTCGAATGCGGCGATGTTGTCTTCGATCATTTGTTTGAGATCGACCGAGGCTTCGAATTGAGTTGCGACTTTTTCCATCAACGGGCCTGCCTCGTTTTTGATTTCCGCGCAGGCGATCACTTCGAATTTAGCGAGTATGCCGTCGTTGACAAAGCTACCGAGTAGGGGGATGGCGCGTAGCTGTGGGCCGATGCGCTCCCAGACAAGGGTGTGGGCGGTCTTTTCTAAATACGGCTCCAAGTTGATCTTCTTGATCTCAGTGAGGATCATATGTTGCTGGAGGATCTCGCGCTCGATGATTTCGGCGGATTCCTGTGCGAGCTGAAGTTGGCGGCGTGGGATCAGTCCTTGCCATTGCCAGAAGAAGATACGGATCGGCACGCGCGGGTGGAAGAGCATCTTGATGGCGACCCAATTTGTGAACCAGCCGATGGCTGCAGTGATGAAAGGGGTGAGTATCAATAAAAGGTATGGAGGCATCGTGGTGTGTCGGTTTGGAAAGTGAAATATAGAGTGTCGTCTATGGTGAGTTTTCGGGGTAGGAGTCAATCAATGAAAAATCCCGCTCGGTGTGAGCGGGATTTTTGAAAGAGTGGTCTGACTGGGAGGACTTACTTCCAGGAATAGACGAGCTTTGTGTAGTAGCTGGTGTCGAGCTTCTCCTCTGCTGAGGTTTGGCTCTCATATTCGTTCTTGATGCCCATGCGAATCCAGAAGCTTTCACCGTTGCCCACGGGAATCTTCAAGCTGCTGTCGTGCACAGCACGGTAGTCGCCGAAATCGTCAAATGTTGGCGAGTAGTAGAGACTGTTCTCCATGTAAAGATAGTCGTGAAATTTATAAGTGTGCTCCAGTCCTGTCTCGATGGTGGCTGAGGAGTCGTTGTCGCGATCGCCTTCATACTCGGTGAAGCGGTAACCAAGACCGCCGCGAACGATGAGTGTCTGTGCGTCGGTGTTGATCCAGCGATACGAGGCGCCACCACCTGTGGAGGAACGGAAGTAGATGTCGCTGATCTTGTCGGTTTCAAGGGCGGTGTGCACATACCAACCGATGTTATCTGCATTGAAACGCTCGTAGCCGATACGGCCGAGGGCACGGTCGTCGGTCTTGTTGTCGTTCTCATCGCCTTGTTCATACTCCATACCGAAGCGGAGCTCGTCGTCTGGGCCTTTGAGGCGGATGTCGACGTCGGTGCCGAAGTGGAACTTATCGGTGTTGCCGTCTTTACCGGATAGGTTGAGGGCGACGTCGTATTGCCACTTGCGGCTGTTGCGGTCGATTTCTGGGTCGACGTCGTCGAGACCCCATGAGGCGGCGATTTTATTGGTGTTGGTTTCCAACACACCGTCTTCGGATTGAATCTTGAGCTTGCCGTCGGCGGACGCGATGACGGGGCCGGCCATTTTCGTGCCGCTTTCGAGGCGCACGACGATCGGCGCTTCAGTCTGGAAGGTGGCGACTTCGTCTTGCTGGAGCGTAATCTTGCCAGCGTATTTGGTATCGATGTGAATTTCTCCTTTATCGATCAGTGTAATGGTGCCGTTGAGCGTCGAGCCGTCTTTGGTGGTGACGGTATCGGCTACAGTGCTCACTGTCGCGATGGCGAGGATGCATGTTGCTGCGAAATATTTTGATATCATGATACGAGCTTTAGATTAAAGCTCGCTGTAGGTATAGTAGTTGCGACTGATTTCAAGCCTACAAAGCGGTTAAGTGCTTAGAGTCAGTGTTTTACTGGTTTTCTGAGCTTGTAGCCGCTTGCTGATCGACCTCCATCAGCTTGTAAAGGGCTGCTAGGCCAGAGGCTCCCTCTTGAATGTCTGCCTCATAGTCGTGCGGATCTGAGGGCTGGTCAGCGAGTAATATGAATTCAAAGGCTTGCGGGTTTTGCTGCAAATAATAGCGTAGAATGTCGTCGGCGGCTAAGATCCAGCGGCCTTTCATTTTTACCAGTGAGAAATCGATTTCACTCTTTCCGTTGGTTGTGCGATACACGACTTCGGTGCAGCACTGGTAGGAGTCGTCTTGGAAGTTGAATCTGAAGTCGTAGGCCGCATCGACGTATTGGAAGACTTTGATGAGCTGTTGGGTTCGCTCTTGCTGTGTGATATTGGGGCGAATCACGACGAGGCGATTGATGTGTGTCTCCAGTAGTTTGTCGAGCGAGTGCATGACGACGCCCTCGGCGACAGCTTCGATGATATCGACATTGTAGCCGCCTTCCATGGTGGTGACGTTGACATTTTTAATAAGTGCTTCGGCTTGTTGCTTGGAGATCGCTGCTTGAGTCAGAGCTGCCTCGGTGAGGCCTGCGCTGCGCCGGTCTTCGACACTGCCGATGTAAGTGATGCCGTGTTTGAATTTCCCCGGCAGGAAGACATTGCTCATGTAGCCTGCGCTGAAGGTGAGGATGATGTCGCCCGGTTGTAATGCCTCTTTGATGTGCTGTGCTTGCTCTTTGGAGAATTCGAGGAGATGCGTCTCCGGTTTTTTCAGGCGTGCGACATTCTTGAAAATGAAGCCTCGTGTTGAATAGAGTCCGCGACCGATCGAGTCTTCTGCCTTGTCGGCGAGGTTGGCAATCTTGCTGTGGTGGAGTCTGTTTTCGACGTCGGTTAGTATTTGTCGATCCACGTGCAGGATATATCGAGTCTGGATATGTGTGTCGGCATGTAGGGTGTCCAGATGTTCGATTCGGCGGGCGTAGGATGGATCTGAGGTCTTTAGTTGGCTGAGTGCGCTGTCGGGGGACTCCAGGTCTTTGGAGAATAAATACCAAGAAATATCGAGTAGTTCCATGTTGTCCGGATCGGTGACCCGATCATAGAGTGTGTCGTAGCCGCCTGCCGGTAGGTCATAGCTGGGATGCGCGACGTTAAGTCGTTTGATCAGATCCTTATTGTCGTGGAAGAGTGCTCCAAAATAGGAGTTGTAGTAGCTGCGAGTGAGACCGGCTGACATGCCGATGACGGCACCTTTTGTGTGAGTGGCGGCATCCGTTGCGTGGTTGTTTCGATAGAAATTGACGATGTCGGCGAGCGCATCGCCGGCATTGATGCTGCGAAACATTAGCATCTCGATCTGCTTGTTTTCTGCGTCGCTTAAGTAGGGATCGGCTTTGAAGCTAAGGGTGCGCTTGAGGCTCGCGACTTCGCTGGTGAGGGCGATCATCTCGTCGGTCAGTGCATCCAGTGTGGTGGCATCGCGCTCAACACGCGTTAGGCCGTATGGATTGGGACTGTGCTCCGACGTGTCTTGAGGCGCAGGGGTAAAGAGATCGATCCAGTTCTCGTCATTCGCAGTTTCTGGTATCGTTGAGCAGCCTGCGAGGATCAGAATGAGGGCGGTCGTGAGGTATTTGACGTCGAGGGATTTAGTCATCTTCATGGTGTTACGTATTCTGCGGTTGCCGAAGTGAGCGATTCGGGGGACGAGGCGCTCGATGGGTATTACAGTTACATCGCGATTGATTCGAAACAAGCATGGATCTGTGGTTGGTGCTTGGGCACAAAAAAAACGGCCACATCCGTGAGGAAGTGGCCGTTTTGAATAAAAGGATGTAACAAATGCTTACTCTGACTTAATCAGAATCTCCTTCGCTCCGAGGCCTTGCTTGATCATCGGCAACACGTGCTCTGTGTAAGGCACGATCACTTCCAATAGGTAAGGGCCGTCGTGGTCGATCATGTCTTGGATCGCGTCGCGTAGATCTTCGCGTTTGACGACGCGCTTGCCGGCAACGCCGAAGCCCTTAGCGATGGTGACGAAGTCCGGGTAGATGGCTTCGAGGTTATCAGGGCCACCGATGTTGTCCTTGTCGCACAGGATGGTTTGGCCGCGGACACTTTCGTAGAGCAAGTCTTCCCACTGAACTACCATACCGAGGTGTTGGTTGTTGAGGATGATTGTCTTCGCGTCGATCTTCTCGATCGCTGAAGTCGCTAGCTCCTGCACGTTCATGAGGAAGCAGCCGTCACCGTCAATGTTGACAACGAGTCTGTCTGGGAAGGCCACCTTCGCACCGATCGCCGCTGGAAGGCCGAAGCCCATGGTGCCGAGGCCGAGCGAGCTGATGTAAGTGCGTGGCTCGCGGAACTTGAAGAACTGGGCGGCCCACATTTGGTGCTGACCGACGCCAGTTGCGATGATGGCATCGCCCTTGGTGACTTCGTAGAGTGTTTCGATCGCTTCTTGTTGCGTGATGTGACCAGTTTTGTCGTAGCTGAACGGATATTTTTCCTTCCACTCGTTGATGGTCTTCATCCACGCGCTGATGTCGGGCTTGCTGAGTTTGCCGTCCTTGCTCAATTCGATCAAGCGAGTGAGTGCATACTTCACGTCCGAGTGAATGGCATGTTGCACGCGCTTGTTTTTGTTGTGCTCCGATACGTCGATGTCGATGTGGACGATCTCGGAGTCGGGTGCAAATTTGGAGACGAGACCAGTGATACGGTCGTCGAAGCGGGCGCCAGCGCAAATAAGGAGGTCGCTATCGCACACTGCCCAATTGCCGGCAACGGTGCCGTGCATGCCGAACCAGTAGAGTGATTGTGGGTGCTCTGCGTCGAATGCGCCGAGTCCCATGAGTGTCGAAGCGACTGGAATGCCCGTGAGTTCTGCGAACTCACGTAGTTCTAGGTGAGCTTCAGCTGAGACGATGCCGCCGCCAATGTAGAGAACCGGACGTTTCGCTTCGCCGATCAAATCGAGGAGATTGATGAGTTCTTCATCAGTAGCCTGTGGCTTAGTGTCGGCGATTTTATAGCCTGGCAGATCAACCTTGGCTGGGAAGACTGGCTTGAAGATAGCTTGCTGCACATCTTTCGGAATGTCGATCACGACGGGGCCCGGGCGACCTGTTGTGGCAATGTGGAAGGCTTCTTTGACGACGCGCGGGAGGTCTTCCTTATCCAGCACAAGGAAGCTGTGCTTCACGATCGGCAGAGTCATGCCGAAGAAGTCAGTTTCTTGGAATGCGGTCTTACCGATGAACTGCTGGTAAACTTGTCCGGTGATCGCAATCAGTGGAATGCTATCCATATAGGCATCGGCGATACAGGTGACGAGATTCGTCGCGCCGGGGCCGCTGGTTGCCATACAGACAGAGGCTTCGCCTTTGGCGCGGGCATAGCCGTGTGCCATGAATCCACCACCTTGCTCCATACGGGGCAGGATGGTGCGGATCTTCTTACTCTTGGTTAGAGCCTGATGCAGCTCCATTGATGCACCGCCAGGATAGGCAAACACCACATCCACACCCTCGCGCTCAAGAGAGGCGACCAAGACATCAGCACCCTTCATTTCGGGGCCAATTTCGTCCTGTTCAGGAGAGTGAATAGCTGTATTGGTTTTCATTATACTGTGGTGTGTTATGTTGTGTTCTTAATGAGAGGGCAGGTGCGCCCTCAGGAAAAGTGAAGGAGAAAGACAGTAAAAAGCGCTCAAATCAAGCACGGAACAGCCTTGCGGGGCGCGTTGTTTCATTTCAATTTTCGCCACATGCCGAAAGTTTTATTTTTAGGAGATATCGTGGGGCGTCCGGGGCGCACTTTTGTAGCTGAGCGTGTTGCCTCGTTAAAGGCCGAGCTCGGCGCGGACATTGTGATCGCGAATGCGGAAAACTCTGCCGGTGGTGCGGGGATTACCAAGAAAATTGCAAACCAGCTGATTGCGGCGGGTATCGATGCAATCACGCTGGGCGATCATGTCTGGGATCAGAAGAATTTTGAAAATGAGATCGATGAACTGGAGCAAGTCTGCCGACCGGCGAATTTACCCGAGCAGAATCCCGGGCGCACCCATCTGGTGATTGAGAAAAACGGCTTTCGGCTCGGGATTTTAACCGTGTTGGGGCGCAATTATTTAACGCTGAAATCGAGCTGCCCGTTTAAAATGGTGGCTGCCAAGCTTGCCGAGCTGAAGGACGCCTGCGATGCGGTGTTTGTGGAGGCGCACATGGAGGCGACTTCCGAGAAGATTGCACTTGGCTGGTATCTGGATGGCAAGGCAGCAGCGGTCGTGGGCACACATACGCACGCGCCCACGGCGGATGGACGTGTCTTACCGGGCGGCACTGCCTATTTAAGTGATGCTGGCATGTGCGGACCGTATCATTCGGTGCTGGGGCGTGATGTCGGCTCGGTGGTCGCGAGTTTTCTCGATGGCATGAAGCGCCGCTTCCCCGTGGCCGAAGATGACGTGCGTATCTGCGGCTGCCTGATCGATATCGATGCCACGACGGGGTTGGCAACCAGCTTTGAGCGAATTGAAGTGGTGAAAGAGGGGTAGGCTTCTTTTACTCTCGGTCGCCATGATGCTGCTACTCTCAGGGGCTGTGGTTGCCGCGTTATTCCTGCCAGTTTCGGGGGGTATTATTAAGCAGTTGCCTCCGAGCGGCCCTGTTCCTGCTGCGCAAGTCGGATCAGTTAGTGTTTCGCCTCAATCGTGATCGCATCTTGCCCTGCCTGCCATGTCATCTGTTGATCTGCGCAGATCGTATCTAAAATATCCGCGACTGACTGGTTTTTAAAGGAGTAGGAGTGTGTCTCGGTGTAAAGCTTTGAGTTAAATAGTGGCACGATGTTGATGCCTTTTTCGCCGTTGAGACCGTTGGTGACTGTCGCCATGGAGAGTTTATCGATTATTTGAGGTAGCGTTGCGTCGTTGATTGATAACTCGAGAATCATTGCTTTGTTCAGTGCATGCGTTCCAGCTTGGCGAGCGAGTGTCGAGAGTCTGCGTGTTTCGTTTTGTATTTGTTGTTCGAGCTCTGCTTTATACTCGAATGCTTTTTTGTAGGATGTATTCAGTTCTGTTGGGGAACGGAAAATGACGACGCGGCCATCTTGATAAAACCAATGTGCGCTGACTTGTTGTGTTATGAATTCGAGGACTCGATTGATGCTCAGATTGCGCAGTTCGATGTCCCAGTGGAGATCGCGGATCGATTCAGAGGTGATGATCTCAACGCCATGGCCTCTCATGGTTTCAATCATGACCTGGGGGGTGGCTTTCTCCAATTTGAGAGATGGAATGATCTTTGAGCCCAACTCGGAGGGGAGGAGGTAGGGCGCGAGTTCGGCCTGTAGTCGCTCCAGTTCTGGCGATGTGGTTTGCGCGCCGAGTCAGAGGCTCGCAATGATCCATGCGAACAGGCTGAGGCTTAGAGTGAATCGCATTGGAGGCATGGTCCTGTTTGTTACGCGTCGATCACCAGGTCGGCGGCGCCCTTGGGCGCACAGCAGCAGAGTAGGGCGTTGCCTTCGTCGGGCTCGCCAGTGTGTCCCATGGGGTATTCAACTTCGCCGGAGACGATCTTGTGTTGGCAGGCGGTGCAGTTGCCCATGCGGCAGCCGTAGTCGAGGTCGAGGTCGTTGGCCTCTGCGAATTCGAGGATGTTTTCTTCGCTGCCGTCCCAGTTGAGCTCGACGCCAGATTTTTGAAAAGTGATTTTAGGCATGGGGTGGATGCAATAGCGGAAATGAGTGAACGCAAACCGTTAATCCTAAATGCGCGTGGTAACAAGCGGGCACTGCGGTTGTCTTCGCTAGAGATCACACTTTGTGATTTCAAGTTGGGGTAAGGCAAAAGGGGCAGGGTAAGGCAAAAGCACCAGTCCACGCATTCTAACATTTTTCAATCCGTGTGTTTGATTCAATCGGGGGAGGGCACGTATGTGATAATAGTTCATAGAGGATGGTCTTTACCTTGTCTTGTTAGATTGCGTGGACTGGTGCCATATCTGGTCCTAGCATAAACCATCCCTTGAAGTCGAACGTCCACACTTCATTGGGACGCGTGGGCTGTGTCAGGTCCTCTGATAGAACCCGATGCACTCCTGGTTTACGCTTACGCTTCTTGGTCAACCCGCGACGACTCAGGAGATTATTGATTGTGTTGATATGTGGCCGATCCGTTAAACCATGAACTCGGTAGAGCCTGTCGTGGATCTTCTTCGGCCCCCAGGTCGGATGTTTCTTGCGCTCTTTTAAGATCAGCTTCTCGACGGCTGCGCTGGTTGTGAACGGACAATCCTTCGGTCGACGGCTGCTTTAGCTGCCGTTTTGATATAACTAGCTAACGCGGAATGACTAGGGAATCTGCGGGCAGCTAAAGTAGCCTGTCCTTGGGGCCGACTGGCTTCTGATTAAAAGAATGTTGACCGCAAGACAGGCGAGTATCGTATAGGGATTTGCTCCTTAACGAAGTTTAATCAACCAGTCTTTCAAATCTAGCCACTGTAACAGGTGGCTTTTTTGTGTCTGGACGGGCGCAAGCGGTTGTCTAGGGTCTAGGCTATGTCCAAAATTCGCCAAATTGATTATTCTACACCTCGAACCTTGCACGCATATAGTGGAAAGCGAGTTGTTCGCATGACTGGGGATGACTCTCGTTATAAGTTTACGGGTGAAATGCTCGATGGGGTGGAGGACGAATTTGCCAAAATCGGCGAAATTCGCAAAGATTGGCAGAAGAGCGCCTTTCCGCTGCCATGGACGGATTCGCCGGATGTGGTGCGTCCGGACTAATCCGTATTATCACGATTCATTTGAATAAGGCAGTCTCCACGCTTGACAGGTGTCACTGGAACTCCTTTTTTCTTCGCTCTTCACAACTTCCGGCCTCTGGCCCTGAAATCTCCCGAAACCAATAACAATATATGGCACTCAAAATCCGCCTCCAACGTCACGGCGCAAGCCACCGTCCTTTTTATCGCTTAGTCGTCACCGAGTCTCTTGCTCGTCGCGATGGCCGTTTCGTCGAAGTGCTCGGCACTTACGAGCCACAAGCGAAGCGTGCTAACGAAGAAGTTAAGCTGAAGCTTGACCGTATTGATTACTGGAAGTCTGTTGGCGCGAAGCCTACAGACACAGCTGCTAGCTTGATCCGCAAGGTTCGCCGCGAAGCTGCTGAAGCGCCTGCAACTGAAGCACCTGCTAAAAAAGCTGCTGCCGTTGAAGCACCTGTTGTTGAAGCACCTGCTGCTGAAGCGACTGAAGCGTAAGCCGGTCTTTTCCCTGATTCATCGGGACATCGACCGATTGCAGTATGCACATCGAGTTTGATATTTTAACCCTCTTCCCAGAAATGGTGGAGGGTTTTTTATCGTCCAGTATGTTGGGACGAGGGCAACGCAATGGCTTGATTCGTGCCGATGCGCACCAATTGCGCGATTGGGCGACGGATAAACATCACAAGACCGACGAGCTGCCGTATGGTGGCGGTGCGGGAATGGTGATGAAGCCCGAGCCGATCTATGCGGCGGTGGAGTCGCTGCGCCGTCCCGAGACGAAAGTTATCTATATGGCACCCGATGGGGAGCCGCTTACCAGCCAATTGGCGCGTGAATTGGTACAAGAGAAGCACCTGATACTATTAAGTGGTCATTATGAAGGCGTCGATCAGCGCGTTCGCGACGATTTAATCGATAGAGAAGTCAGTATCGGGGATTATGTGCTGACAAATGGCACGCTGGCAGCCGCAGTAGTGATCGATTGTGTGAGCCGATTTGTGCCTGAATTTTTAGGTGACGAAAAATCCTTGACGGAGGAATCCTTTATGACCAACTTCCTCGCCTTTCCTCAATACACCCGTCCTGCGGAGTTTCGCGGAATGAGTGTGCCAGACGTCTTATTGTCTGGAGATCATGGCGCCATTGAAAAATGGCGGCACGAGCAGCAGATAGAAAAGACCCAGCAACTAAGACCAGACATTTTAAAAAACGGAGAATTCCAGCAATGAGCCAAGCAATCCTAGAAGACATCACTAAAGATCAACTTACGAGCGACCGCGCAGACTTTAAAGTCGGTGATGGCGTTCGCGTTCACCTGAAGGTTAAAGAAGGTGATAAGACACGTATCCAGATTTTCGCTGGTATCGTCATCGCTCGCAAGGGTGGCAGTCTCCAAGAGACTTTCACTGTGCGTCGTATCGCATCGGGTGTGGGTGTTGAGAAGGTGTTCCCAGTTCACAGCCCATCCATCGAGAAGATCGAGATCGACCGTGAGTCCGTCACCATGCGTGCACGTATGTATTACATGCGCGACCGTATCGGTAAGGCTGCGAACCAAGTTAAAGAAAAACGCTTGGTTGAAGCTAAGCGCAAATAAGCGTTTCGCAGATTAATTTTAAAAAGGTCGTCCCAATGCGGGGCGGCCTTTTTTGCGTTTGTTGAGAACATGCTCTCCTGCAAGCAGGATAAGCATATCCTTATACATAAGTAGAAGGATATGCCGAGCTGGCCGAGAGGTGGATGTCCCCCGTATTTCATCTTCGATCGCAATGCGTTCTCCTGCGAAAGGATTGTCCTACAACCGCTTCGATCGAGGGCCCTGCGGGCGAGGTGGGGAGCCTTTTTTAACCTAAATGAGCTCTTAAGCTGAACTGATGTAGTTTTTGGGGGCACAGACTGTGACTTCTGCCGCTTGGGCTCAGTGCGGCAGCTGAAGCAGCCGGTCCTTGGGTGCGTTGAATCGGCTGCCTTTAGCCGCCGTTCTTTTTTGCAGTGACTGGGGTCGCGCCGCACCCAAGGGTCAACTAGGCCTTGTGCGCTCCCCAATCTACCCCTCCGCCATAGCCTTGGCGAAGGAGAAGGCTGACTTACGGGATAATGCTCTGTGGACGCATTCTTTTTCAGAAATGGTATCATACAGTCATTCCTGCTGAGAGTGGTGATCATCAGCTAGTCATCTCAGTAATCGGCGATGAACTTTTTTTGCGTTGAGGAACCTTGCCAGCAAACGGTTTACTCATAGCCTACTCGAATTCCCTCTCTTTGTTTATGAAAACCTTATTCCGAATCTTTGCTGTTCTTTTTGTTCTCCTGGTCGTCGCCCTAGTCGGTGGGTATTTTACCCTGACGAATGCGGGCTTCCAGAAGAGCCTCGTGGAAGGGAAGTTGCCTGCGGGCAGTTCGATCGAGTCGATTCACGTGACGACGGGGCAGGTGACGCTCTCTGGGCTGGTGCTGATGTTGGAGGATGGCACGCGCGTGCAGGTCGGTGCGGTGGATACTGCATTTGAGCCGTTGGCAGCGGTGTTTGATCAGACGATCAAGATGGCCGTGCTACAAGTCGAGGGGCTGCGTGTGGATCTGCCGACAGTGACTGCGCCGACACCTTCAGGAGCGGTGACTGCGACTAAACCGGGCGAGCCGCAGGTTGAGTCGGCTCCGACAGCGCCTGAGGCAGAGGAGGCTGCGACGAATCCGATGGATGCGTTGGCAGCTGTGGGGGATTTTGAATGGTTGCTGGATATCGAAGGCATTCAATTAGAGGGAGTGATCCATGATGGAAAGGGGTCGAAGTATATCGTGCGGGTTGATTCGCCTGCGATTCGCCCCGGGGAATCTTCGAAGGTGGATGCATCGTTGCAGTTGCTGGCAGATCAGCCGCTGGCGTCGGGATTGAAAGTGTTTGATTCAACTGCGGCACTTAGTTTTAAGCAAAAAATCGGCGGCGGCTTTGAGTCGTTGCACTTTGATTCGGATACATCGGGCAAAGATGCGTATGGCAGTCAGTTGATCTCGGTGAAACAAGAGCTAGACTTGACGGTGGATGATGCGGTGGGCGTCGCGACTGTTTCAGTCGCGTTTGATGCCGACCTGCCAAAGCCGCAGGTTTTGGTGCCCGAGTTGGCTACGCTGGGCGCGCTCAAGGTCACTGGTAATGCGGTGGCATCGAGCGACGGTGAGACGATGACGCTGAGCGCAGCGGATCTAATCGCTTCGGCGGCGGGCGCAGAGCTGTTGGCCTTGGATTTGAAGCATTCTATGATTTTTGGCGGCAACTCGCAGGAGCTGTCTGGTGAGCTTCTGGATGTCACGATGACCGCGTTGCAGCTTGAATGGCTCAATCCGTGGCTGTCGGATGGCTTGCAGCTTCAATCTCAGGCGCCTGTGTCACTCGCGCTCTCAGTTGCGGGCGCGGCCGATGGCGCGTTTGCGGTGACTTTTGCGGAGCCGATTACGTTGGGGCCTTTGACGGTGACTGATGCCGGTGCGCCGTTGGTGCAGGATTTGATTGTAATCGTGGCTCCAGAGTTTGAGTTGAGCGCGGATCAGTCGCTTAAATATTCACTGAACTCCCTCAGTGTGGCGGATCAATACGGCTCGTTTATTCAAGGCAGCTCCAGCGGAGCCATCCAGTTGGATGCGCTGCGTGATGCTGCGAATCCATTTGCGGGCGTGCAATCGCAGACCGCGTTGCAAATCGGTCTGCATGAGGTCTTTAAACTACCAGTGCTGGCGAGCAGTGCATCGATCGTGAGCGGCCGTATCGGGCTGGAATTGAATGTTGATGCGTCTGCTGATGAGCCGCTGCAGCTCAAGGCGAATATCAGCAAGCTACGTGCCCGCAGTATGCCGTCGATGACACGAGATTATGCGATTTCGTTGGCAGTCGTGCCCACATCGAACCTCGGTGAGTGGCGCATCGGCGCAAAACTTCTAGCAGGCTCTGTGAGCCGGCCATCAACGGACCTTCAGCTCAAGGCTGTGGTGAATTCGAGTCGCGAGCCGATCACTTTTGATGCCGATGTGTCGAGTGAGCGTGTGACGCAGGAGGACATCTCGATTTTGGCTGCGGCGTTTACGCCTAGAGAGCAAGCGGAGGCGATTGCACAGCCAAGCCGCCCGAGCGATGTCCGAAGTGAACGGCAGAAGCCACAAGCGTCTCGTGGTGTCACAGTTGTGGACACTGCGCCTGTGCCGCCGGCGTGGGCGATGCTGGATGGCCGTGCCTCCGTGAGCATCGATGAGTTTCGGTTGGAGGCAGGTCAGATGATTGAAGCGATTGTGTTAAAGGCGGTCGTCTCCGAGCCAAAGTTGTCGGTCGATCCGATTTCTGCGAAGATAGGTGAGGGCGAGTTGAAGGGGAGTAGCAGTGTGTTGTATGCGTCGTCTCAATTGAAGCCTTACACGCTGGCCTCGGATATTCGTTTTGAGGCGATTGATCCGGCATTTTTTGTAAAGAAGCACCATAAGAAGCCACCGGTTCAGGGAGCATTTGATGGCGTGTTTGAGTTGAGTGGCGTGGGTGAGACAATGGATGCAGCAGTGGAGGATTCCATTACTAAACTGAAAATCACAGGGGAGAAGGGGATCTTGACCGCCTTCGAGATGGATGATCGCCAGCAACTCGGCCTCGGACTCGCAGGACTACTCGGGCAGAGCTTCGATCGTCCGGGGATTGCAGCGCTCTCCCATACGATTCCTTATTTTAGGGATATTCCATTCGATAGCTTTGTTTTTGAACTCACACGAGGGGCTGATAAGCAGGTGTTGATTCCACAGCTGCGATTGACCGGAGAGAGCGTCTTGATTGATGCGGCTGGTTCGGTTGGTGCGAGTGAGCTCAGTGAGGTGATGGATCAACCATTGGATCTGACGCTGACATTGGGAGCCAAGGGGCATCTGACGGAGCATTTGGAGACGCTGGACTTGCTGCAGCCTACAACGGGCGAAGACGGCTTCCGACGTTGGAGTCAGGACGTTCACATTACCGGCAGCTTAGCCGATCCGGACACGGGCGAGTTGATGGATATTTTAAATGATGCAGCTAAAGGAGCGTTCTCAAAGTCTAGTAAAGACCGAGAGAAGGAGAACGCTGCGGCGGAGGTCGATCCTACGAATTCGCTGCCAGCAGAGCTCGCACCTCGATCCGACGGCACGACTGCCGAGCCGACCGAGCCTGAAGAGCCGAAGAAGAAATCAAAGGAAGAGCGACGCCGCGATGATATTGAACAGGGGATTGATCTGCTTAATTCCTTATTCGGGAATTAATCCAGCTGGGCTTTGAGCGCCGTGACTTGCTTTTGTAGGTCGCGTAGCTGCAGCTGAATATCTGGCAAGCGTTGGATGCCAAGCCATTGACGCTTGGCTTGAGTGTGTGGCGCTGCTGGGAAGCCGAGCACGGTTTGTTTGTCGGCGATGTCGCGCATCACGCCGGACTTACTGCCGATAGTCACTTGGTTGCCGATTTTTAAATGCCCTGCCACGCCGGATTGTGAGGCGATTACGCAGTAGTCGCCAAAGGTGGTGCTACCCGCAAAGCCAGTCTGCCCGAGTATGAGGCAGTTGTCGCCAAAGGTGACGTTCTCGCCGATGAGCGGAGCCCAATAGCAGGCATCGATAATTGCCCAGAAAACTCCATCGCAGAGGAAGGCAATGTTGGGATGGCTGTGAATGCGTTTTGAAATTGAGGTTATAGTGCGAGGGATGAAATACCCGTTCGGCTTTCAAATACGTATGGTATTTGCTATTCACCGTATTTGTGTTCATTAAATGAATAGGAAATTCTGCCCCCATTGATTGCTATGTGCTCCGCTACTAAAGATACCATTTGCTTACTGATCGACGCCGATAACTCTCCGGCCGCAAAGATTAATTTCATCATTGAAGAACTCGCCAGCTACGGCGTCGTTAACATACGCCGCGCGTATGGAAACTGGACGAAGCGCGCGTTACACGGGTGGGAAAAGGTGCTGCACGACCATGCCCTTCAGCCTATTCAACTGTTCGATATGGTTAAGGGCAAAAACGGCACAGACATCGCTCTGGTGATCGACGCGATGGACATCCTTTACACTAAAGATGTGCAGACTTTTGCAATCGCTTCGTCCGACTGCGACTTCACGCCACTGATCATGCGCCTGCGCGCCGAGGGTAAAAAAGTTATCGGGTTCGGCGGTCAGAATACACCCGATCCCTTTATCAACGGCTGCACCAAATTCCTCTATCTCGACGAAGACGCTGCGAGTAAAGCGCGCCGCAAGCACTACAAAGTCTCTGCCGTCGAACTGAAAGAAAACACGAAGTTGATGCAGACGCTCATCACGGCCGTCGAGACTTTGGCAGATCACGATGGCTGGGCCGACCTTGCGCCCGTTGGTTCGCACATCTCCAATCAAGGCCCCTTTGATCACCGCACCTATGGATTTTCTAGACTGCGTGATCTGTTTGCCGCGCTCGACATTTTTGAAGTTCAAGCCGCTCAGCACAACAATCAGATCGGTTATCGCGTGCGCCTGAAAGCTTGAATCTGCCGCTGCGGCAGTTTCTCTCGCCCATGAAAACATTTCTATTGATATTACCGATCGCTTTGATGGCGACTCTTGTTGAAGCCAAACAAGACGATTTTGACCGCTTGGTAGCTGAAGAAGGTGCTTCTTCGTTTAAGAAGACAGAAGCCGCTCGCGATGCTGGGGGAGCTGATGGTCATGCTCATGTGGCTCGTGAGTCACGTGGCACTGTGGAAGATACAGCAGCGGCGAAGGCTGAGACGCAGCGCGATTCGGCTGCTGCCGACGCTCGCGTGGCTCAAGACTCAGCAAGGGCCGCACGTGCGACGCAAGAAGCGGCAGGTTACACCGTGGCCGATACGGCCGAAGATGATGCGGTGACGAAGCAGGATACTGTCGCCGCAGAGGCGCGTGTTGAGCACGACTAGGGGCAATCCTTACGCCTCAAATATCCAGTGTGTCAGCTTCGCGACTGCTTGGCGCAACTTAGTGGGCAAACTGCGTCGTGCTTGATCAGCGCAATATTAGCGGAAATAAGCGGTGCCCAGCATCGCCGGTTTCTGGGCTCCCCTTTGATTGTAAATGCTTTGAATGCCGACTAGCCTTGGATTGCTTCGAATGCCCAGTCGAGCCATGGGAGGAGGGCTTCGATGTCGGCGGTATCGACTGTCGCGCCACCCCAGATGCGGAGGCCGTCGGGTGCGTCGCGGTAACTGCCGAAGTCGTAGCCGACGTCTTCTTTGTCGAGCAGGCTGACGAGTTGCTTGGCCTTGGCTGCTTGCTCGTCGGTTGGAAGCGCTTGATACCAGTCTGCTGTGATCTTGAGGCAAATCGATGTGTTGGAAACAGTTGCTGACTCTTCGGCGAGGAACTCGATCCAGTCGGTCTTCTCGACCCATGCTGCGAGGGCTGCGAGGTTGGCTTCGGAGCGTGCGATCAACGCGGGAAGGCCGCCGATGCTTTCTGCCCAGCGTAGGCCGTCGACTGCGTCTTCGATGGCGAGCATGGAGACGGTGTTGATCGTTGCGCCGCTGAAGATGCCCTTGATGAGCTTACCGCCGCTAGTGAGGCGGAAGATCTTAGGAAGTGGCCATGCCGGTGTGTAGCTTTCGAGACGCTCGATGGCGCGTGGGCTGAGCACGATCATGCCGTGTGCGCCTTCGCCACCCATGACTTTTTGCCAGGACCATGTGACGACGTCCAACTTCGTGTAGTCGATGTCCATCGCGAATACGGCGGAGGTCGCGTCGCAAATCGTGAGA
This sequence comes from uncultured Puniceicoccaceae bacterium, assembly GCA_905479975.1. Taxonomy (GTDB): domain Bacteria; phylum Verrucomicrobiota; class Verrucomicrobiia; order Opitutales; family Coraliomargaritaceae; genus Lentimonas. The sequence continues at coordinate 28,794 of CAJQOS010000035.1, forward strand.
CCAGCACGGTCGGCTGGAATCCAGTCGAGGTTCGGCACTTTCACGCCCGAAGTGGTGCCGTTGTAAGTGAAGACGACGTCGTTGTTGAAATCTACTTTGCTGAAGTCGGGCAGCAGGCCGTAGTCGGCTTCGTGCTTGGTGACGTTGTCGAGCTTGAGTTGCTTGAGCACGTCTGTGACCCAGCCGGAGCCGAAGGACTCCCATGCGCACATCTCAACGCCACGAGCGCCGAGGAGGGACCACATGGCCATTTCCATCGCACCGGTGTCGGATGCAGGGACGATGCCGCAGACATATCCTTCGGGCAGACCGAGGATGGAGGCCGATTTGTTAATGACTTCTTCGATGCGCGCCTTAGCAGGCTTTGCGCGGTGCGAGCGGCCGACAAGTGCTTCGTTGAGCGCTTCAAGCGACCAACCGGGGCGCTTGCTGCAAGGGCCGGATGAGAAATAAGGACGTGCTGGTTTGACTGTTGGTTTCATGAGAAAGTGTTGAACGTTGCTTGTTGAACGTTGCTTGTTGAACGTTGTTGGTTGGGCGTGTCTGGTTGAATGTTGTTGGTTGGGTGTGACGCGTTACGCGCATCATTCAACTAACAACGAGCAACCCTCAACTCTTCGCCACCTTCTTTTTCGCTGCTTTCTTGGCAGGACGTGGAGCAAATTCGAAGCCGATCTTGCCCTTTTCGAAGTCGAGGGTGAGGTGCGCCTTGAAGGGACGCTTGGTGCGCTTGGAGATGAAGCCGTCGAGCAATGGTGTCTTGCCTTCGGTGAAGAGCTTCTCAACTGCTTCGGGATCGAGTTCCTTTTGCAGGATCACCTTGCCGAGGCGGAAGCCGTCGGGTGAATCCTTTGGTTTGAACTCAGGCACGTGGTAGGCCTTGTCGGTGCCGTAGAATTTCGCTTCGAGCCCGTTTTTCAGTGTGAGCGTCTTGAGCAACTGGTCGTCGGTCAGCTCCTCGGCGGAGTCGAGGTCGTCGTCGAACACGAAGTTGGTCTTCCATTTGCCGATCTTGCCAGTCTTGGTGACGTTTTGCACCAGCTCGAGAGCGGCGCTGAACGGTTTGTTGAAGCGGGAGACGAAGCCTTCCATTTCTGGTAGCTTCTTCGTGGTGAACAGCTCAGCTGCTTCTTCTACGGTGAGCTTGCGGCCAGCGATGTGCTTGGAAATGCGGAAGTCGCATTCTTCTTCGCGGCACTCGTAGGTGGCGTCGGTTTGCTTGAGGCGGGCTGCGCCACAGGCTGGGCAGGCGCATTCCAAATCCGGGAAGGTGCGGTTGACCAGCATTTCCATGCGGGAACGGGCCTTGTTGACGACGTCTTCTGTAAATGTGGCAATCTCTTGCATGAACTCGGCGCGTTGAAATTCGCCGCGCTCCATCTTGTTGAGCTTGGCTTCCCAGTCGCCGGTCATGGACGCGGAGCTGAGTGCTTTGATCTCCATCTCTTCGCAGAGCTCGATCAGGCGCAGGCCTTTGCCGCTGACGTTGAGGTCGCGACCTTCGCGGGCGATGTATTTCTGGCGCAGTAGGCCTTCAATCGTCGCTGCGCGTGTAGCTGGAGTGCCGAGTCCGCGTTCGGACATCGCTTCGCGCAATTCGTCGTCTTCGATGGTTTTACCGGCACCTTCCATGGCAGCCAACAGAGTGGACTCCGTGTAGCGGGCCGGTGGCTTGGTCTCTTTGTCGAGCACTTCGATCGTCTCGGTGAGCGCGTCTTCGCCTTGGGCGACGCCGACGAGTTCGTCCTTCTCGGCTGCAACACCAGGAACGCGGCCGTACACGGCGAGGTAGCCCGGCTTGACCAGTGTTTTACCGTTGGTCAGGAAAGTGTCGGCTTCAGCGCCATGATTGATGGTGGTGAGGCGCTTGGTGACTTCGAACTCGGCGTGCGGGAAGAACACGGCGACGAAGCGCTTGACGACTATGTCGTAAAGTTTCGATTCCTGCTCGTTGAGCTTAACGACGCGGCCAGTTGGGATGATCGCAAAGTGATCGGATACCTTGGCGTTGTTGAACACGCGCTTAGTGAACTGCACGCGGTCGTTCTCAATCGCGTCGGCGGCCCATTTCGCTGTGGCGTGGCCGGAGCTGGCGAGGTCGCGGAGTGTTTCGTAGACCTTGCTCATGTAGTCTTCCGGCAGGTAGCGGGAGTCCGTTCTCGGGTAGGTGAGCATCTTGTGGCGCTCGTAGAGTGCTTGAGCGAGCCCGAGCGTATTCTTCGCGGTGAAGGGCGCTTCGCGCTGGAGCGTGGTTAAATCGTAGAGTTGCGGAGCGATTTGTTTGGTCGGCTTGGTCTCTTCGGTGACGGTGCCGGTCTTGCCTTGGCAGCGATCGTGGATGGTCTGCGCGCTGGCTTTGTCCCATATGCGCTCGGCGCGGCCATGTGGCTGCTCCTTGTTTTTCTTGAAAGTGGTGTCGATCCATTTGCCTGGGTATTCGCCCTTCGCAACGGCGAATTCGGCGTGGATTTCCCAGTAGTCTTCAGAGACGAAGGCAGCGATTTCGCGCTCGCGTTTGGCGAGGATGGCGAGGGTCGGTGTTTGCACTCGGCCTGCTGCGGTGATGTTGAAGCCACCGTGACGTGAGCGGAAGCAGGTGAGGGCGCGGGTGGAGTTGAGGCCGACGAGCCAGTCGGACTCGGAGCGGCACTTCGCGGCATCAGCGAGGTTTTGCATGTCCGTCCCTTCGCGAAGGTTGTCCCATGCTTCGAGGATGGAGCCAGTCGTCATCGATTGCATCCACAGGCGCTTGACCGGCTTGTCGATCTTACCGATGTCCATGATGTATTGGAAGATGAGCTCACCTTCACGGCCGGCGTCACATGCGTTGATGATGACGTCGAATTCCTTCTTTTTCGCCAAGCTAAGCACGTGCTTGAGGCGATTGTGCGTCTGTTCGATCGGCTGCAGCTCGAATTTCTTCGGGATGGCTGGCAGCACTTTGAAGTTCCAAGGCAGGTTCTTACCGTTGGGGCCGGTCGGCATCTTCAGCTCGACGAGGTGGCCAACTGCGGAAGTGATGGCCGCATTTTCGTTCTCGAAATACTGCGCATCGCGCGATTTGCCCTTCTTCTCAAATTTCCCCAAGTGCTTGGCGAGGGCTTTGGAGAGGTCGGTGGCGACGGAAGGTTTTTCGGCAATGATTAAATATTTCATGTGATCTGTGACTGTCGGTCTTTAAAGAGGTGAGCCTTCGTATCAGACGAAGGCTCTGGAAAAATGTTAATTTATCGTGTGTCGAGGGAAATGGAGTTTGGCGATCTCATTCTCTTCCCGCATTACTTTGACTTTATTAAACGGGGAACGCTAGGTTTTCGGTAAAACAGGCGATTAAAACTGGCGTCAACCCTGTTTCTTACATTTGAGATAGCTGTTACGCCACCAAACTCATGATTTTTACCCTTTTTTATGCTCCGTAAATTCCGCGAAGACCTAGCGCGCAAGGCCAATGACTTTGCGCAATTCACTGCGGATGTGATCTATGATCGGCAGCATGGCCGCGCGGCGGAGCTCTTCGGCTCCTTCCTATATGGGCTCTCGTTTATCTTCAGCTTCATCGTGCAGCTGCGCTGGTATCTCTACGAACACCGCTTCCTTCGCAACAAACCGCTGGGCTGTCTGGTCGTTGTCGTGGGCAATTTGACGGTCGGTGGCACGGGTAAGACACCTGTGGTAGAGAAATTTGCGCGCACGCTGAACGAGCGCGGTCGTAAGGTGGCAATTCTTAGCCGTGGTTATAAGAGTAAGAAGGAACCGTTGCCGAAAAAGCTGTGGCGTAAACTCACGCACGGCGAAGAAGATCCACCGAAGATCGTCAGCGATGGTAAAAATGTTCTGCTCGACTCCGAAGTCGCCGGAGATGAGCCGTATATGCTCGCCTGTAACTTGCCGGGTGTGGTGGTGCTGTGTGATAAAAATCGCGTGAAGGCCGGCTCGTTTGCCATTCGTCGCTTCGGTTGTGATACGCTGATTCTTGACGACGGCTTCCAATACCTGCCGCTCAAAGGTCGCCTGAACCTACTCCTCGTCGATAAAACCAACCCCTTCGGCAATCAGCATCTACTGCCGCGCGGCATCCTACGCGAGCCGATCAAGCACCTCTCACGCGCCAGCTACATCTTTTTGACGAAGTCCGACGGCACTCAGGACGAGGCCCTGTTGGAGCTGATTCGCGAGCATAACCCGAAGGCCGAAATTATCGAATGCTCACACCAGCCGCAGTTCCTGCAAGACATCGACAGTGGCGAGCAACTGCCGCTCGATACACTTAAAGGTGCGCACATCGCTGCATTCAGCGGCATCGCATCGCCGGAAAGTTTCGAGAATATGCTGCGCGGCTATGGCGCTGAGATTCGCTACAATCACCGCTTTCTCGACCATCACCGCTTCTCGCGTGCCGAGATTCAGCACGTCTATGATCAGGCCGCCGAGGCGAAGCTCGACATGATCGTGACGACTGAGAAGGACGCCGTGCGCCTGTTTGAAGATATTAAACCGACCATCCCGATTTATTTCCTTCGGCTCGAAATCGACATTCTTTCGGGCGAAGAAGACTTCGAGGGGGCGGCTGCTCGTATCTGTTTGCCTCGCAATACGCCTGAGCAAATGACGCGTCCGCCTTTCAATCAAAATAATAGTTAGCTGCGCCGCGAATGAGGCTTGAATTCAAGGCATCTTTTCGCCACTGCTCGGTAGCTTCCTTTTTGACTAACACTACCCACTACGACAATGGCTTCTACACCAGCCGAGAGCGCTCCCGTCCTCGATAATAAAAAGCATCATGACCTTGAGGTCAAAGACGCGCAGATTATCTTTCAATCCGTCTGGACAATGCTCGTCGGTGAGATCGGCGAAGAGAACCTACGTTTTCCGAAGGAGATTTTCTGGCTCAACGGTGCACCCGGTGCGGGTAAGGGCACCAATACGGATTTCATTATGAATTTCCGCGATTTGAGCGCGCCGCCGGTTGTTGTGAGTTCGCTGTTGGAGAGTCCCGAGGCGAGGAAGAAGATCGATGCTGGCATGCTCGTGGGCGACCGCGAGGTGATTGAGATCATTTTGCGTAAGTTGCTGGAGCCGGTATTCAAGAGCGGTGCCGTCGTGGATGGCTTTCCGCGCACCAAGGTGCAGGTGGAGTGCGTGAAGTTGCTGTTTACGAAGCTAGTTGCCTTGCGCAATAAGTATTCAGCGACGCTCTATTCCGAGTATTTCAAGAAGCCGCACTTTCATATCGTCGTGCTGTTTGTGGACGAGAAGGAGAGTGTGCGACGTCAACTCTATCGTGGCGAGCAAGCACGCATACATAACGAAGAAGTTCGCGAGTCCGGTGACGGTGAACTGATGGAGCTCCGCGCGACCGACCTCGATCCCGCAGCCGCGCTCAATCGTTACCGCACTTTCAAAGAAAAAACCTACGGCGCACTCAAAGACCTGCGCGAGATTTTCTTCTACCATTTTATTAATGCGCACGGCTCCTTGGAAGAGGTGCGTGGGCGCATCGACAAGGAGCTGCGCTACCAAGGCTCGCTCGAACTCGACGAAGCGACTTACGACCGGCTCTCATCCATTCCGATCGCCAGCACACTCTCGAAGCATGCCCGTCAGGATCTCGTCGATCGTCTCGACTCATACGAGCAGCGCCAGAATGATCTCTTTACCCAGGTGGTGGACACGATCAACCGAGACTTCATGCCGATCATTCTGCGTCATGCGATTTCTGGTATGTCAGTCGTGAATACCGAAGATGTTTTGTTTGATGATATCGAGGCGCTCTCGATGTTAATCGATATTTTCTCGGAGCGTGGTTACCATGCGATTGTAGATGTTCACCGCGAGGAAGTGCCTGAGTCCATCGATCCGAAGACCTTTAAGATCAAAAATCGCATCAAACGCATCTACCGAGTGCGTGTGCAATTCAAGGGCTCCGAGATCCGCCGCGGCCGTTAATTCGGCTACGCCGAATTAGTGAGGGCCGTGCTGCGCACGGAGTGACGAGTGGTAGTGAGAAGTGATACAGACATTCCTGTCTGTTCTTTCTGAGTATAGCAGTGCCAAGAGTATAGCAGTGCCAGGCTAAGAGAGTATAGCAGAGAGTATAGCAGAGAGGAGTATAGCAGTGCCAGGCTAAGAGTATAGCAGAGAGTATAGCAGAGAGTATAGCAGAGGGAGTATAGCAGTGCCAGGCTAAGAGAGTA
>CAJQOS010000036.1 GCA_905479975.1 uncultured Puniceicoccaceae bacterium
CGTATTGACGGATGAAAAGGGGCGTCCTCAAATGCTCTACTTGGCCCTTTGGGATGCGAAGCACAAACTGAATGCGAACCTTGCCATCCCACTCAAAGTGTCGAACAGCGAAAAGAGCGGACTATGAGATTGATGGAAAAAAGATGCCGAACAAGATGAATGCAGAACTATTTCTTGCCGCTCTCGCGCCAAGAAAAGTCTGATTCACGCCGTTATCTTGTAAATCAAAAATAAATGAGGACTTTAAAATGAATCAAAAGATTGAGAAAACAAAGGGTTTCTTTCAGGCAATATTACCATCACTATTTATCGCCATAGCAATCGTTCTGTTTGGCTACAGCTTAGAACGCGCAGCAGAACACATTGGTGATGGAATGGATGACTTTGGATACATGACTTGGGGCTCAGAGGCACAATTCCCAAATAAGTTAACAATTGAACTTCAAGAAAATAAATAGATAACCATTCAGCTCAGCTGACGTCGTTCCGCCGCCGCTGACTTCAACCGATATCCAGAAGAAATGAAGGAATCTTCCAACCGCAGATCCACGCAGATAGACGCAGATTCAGAAGTCCCCATCCGCGTCCATCTGCGTCCATCTGCGGTTAAAAACAACAGAAGCATTAGAGACACAGATCTTGAAGGAAGAATTAAATTGAAGGAATCCAGATTCTAACCATCCTGAACACTTCAATGAAACGATTGAACATAGACCTGAAGCACCTAGACCAGCCGAACACTTCGGGCCAGTCCTTGGGGATATCCAGTCAGCATACTCAAGCCCTTTCACGCTCCGCGCTTCAGGGCTGAGTAGCCTCTACGTTAGGCATAAGAATGTTGACAATATGCTACATTTTGCTACAAATGCTCCAACATGAGCACAGTTATACGAATTTCCGACCATCTAGCCAAAGAAGCCAAAACCAGATCAAAAGTGGAGCATCGATCCATGACTTCACAATTGGAGTATTGGGCGACGATCGGCAAAGCCGCCGAAGAGAATCCCGACCTGCCCTTTAGCTTCATCAAAGAAACGCTTCTGGCGGTGGCAGAAATGAAGGAGAGTCCAAAGGAGGAATACACCTTTGGATAAACGAAAGGTTTACCTCTCGCCTGTCTTTGGAAGGAAAATTAAAAAACTAAAAAAACAGGAGAAGAAAGAACTGGATGATGCGGTTCTGGACATCATTAATGACCCAAGCATCGGAGAAGTGAAAGTTGGCGATTTAACTGGAGTCTTAGTCTACAAATTCAAGATCAACAAAAACTTGACGCTACTCTCATACTCCTACGATTCGACTGAAATAAATCTACTCACCTTTGGTAGTCATGAAAATTTCTACAGAGACTTAAAGAAATACAAAAGAGCCTAACAAATCAGGATAGCACAATGAGTTTCGCGCTCCGCGCTGCACTCATGGCTACCTTCGACGATATCCAGAGAAAAAGAACCCAGATTTTTTAACCGCTTATTCACGCTAATTTACGCTTATCCAATACGACGTGCCACAGAATTTAAATCTTAAAAATAAGCGTCCATAAGCGGAAATAAGCGGTCTCCAGCTCCGCTGGAATCTGGGAATAATTGAATTGAATGAATCCACATTCTAACCATCCTCAACGAATCAAATTAAATTAGAAAATGGGCACTGAAGCGGGCAGAAAAAAGGGGTCAAACGCCATATAAGAAAGGGGTCAAACGCAAAATATGAAGATTTAACTACACTCCTTTGCTCCCTGTAAGTTTGCCAAATACCACGCAAAGAAACGAAGGAGTGCCGAATGGGTGACCACCCGTTACAGCTTCCGAATATCGGCGTAGCTCCCGCTTGGGCGCTCCAGCAATTTCGGAAAGATGTCGATCAGCTGACGCGCACACGTTTCACCATCTGGCATTTCATCGGTGCCCTTGGCTTCTTTAAGGATAGCCAGCGGCTTGAAACGATCGTCCGCGGGTAAATTCGTTAAATAGTCCTGCATCGCTGTATCGACCAGCCCCGGAGCCAACGAAGTAAAATGTGTGCGGCGCTGCTCATTCGCATACATATGAATCAACATATTCAATGCTGCCTTCGAAATGCTGTAGCCATTCCAGCCACGTTGCCCCGAGCGCGAGGCACCCGAAGAAATCGCAACCACTTGCTTCACCTTGCGCCCCGAAGCAAAGACCAGGTCCAGCAGCCATTTGTTGGCCATCACATTCACCTCCATCGTCTCGCGCATATCGCTCAGCGGAGTCGCCTGCATATCGCGAATCTGCCCCAATTTACCGGCATTTAAAATGATGCGATGAATATGCCCGGCATCCGCCAGCAAACTTCCCACCGCATGACAGGCAGTCGTAGCATCCGAAAGATCGGCTTCCTTAAAAATCAAGCCGCTCTCAATCAAATCCTCCGGAGCTCTTCGGCTGCAACCATACACGGTCGCGCCCTGCTCCAAATACATTTTTGCGAGGCCATGCCCCAGGCCGGAACTCACGCCCGTAATAAAAATTGTCTCATTCATGGCACGACCCTAGCACTCGAATGACCAAATGAAATACAAAAGCGCCCGTAAGAGCTACCCGATTAGTTCCGGGATCGTGAATGAGAACGTGCTGCCCGCATTCGGCGCAGACTCCCAGATCAAACGTCCACCGTGGCGCTGCACAAATTCCTCACACAGCAATAAGCCAAAGCCCGAACCGACCTCGCCGGAGGTGCCTGCCTGCTGCTTGCGATTATCAATCTTGAGCAGGAGTTCTTGAATCTCCGGTGACATCCCGACTCCCTGATCCGACACACTAAACTGCCATTGCTGGTTTTGTTGCTCGGCACGCACAAGCACTTCGCCTCCTGTCTGCGAAAATTTAAGGGCATTACTCAGCAAATTCCGAAGGATCGACTGCAACATATAACGATCCGCCCGAAGCTTTCCGGTGCCCGAAACAACCACCCGTATCGTTTGATTCTTACGCAGAGAAGGCACCCGCATACGCGCGGTTTCTGTTTCGATCAATTCAGCGACATCCAAAAACTCTAAGCGAAACTCGATATTCTGACCATGACTACGCGTCCATGTGACTAAATCATTCAGCAAATCATCCGCATCGCAGGATGCCCGACGGATTAATCCATTGAGCCGTTTCGCCTCATCGAGATTATTCGCCTCCAAGCAACGATCCATCATATCCACAAGCGATACCACACCGCCGATTGCGGTGCGCAAGTCGTGCCCAACGATGGACATCAACTTATCCTTAGTGTGGTTCAACGCCTGTAGCCGTATCTCCGCATCAGTTGGAGCGACGGACCCTAGCTTGGCTGGTTCCTCTGGTAAATGATTCATAAAAACACAATTTACTATAGTCTAAGCACCGGAATTGTCCACCTTCACGCCAAAACTCACTCACCGCGCCATGTATAAGCATGACACAATGCCACTGCCGCTGCATCTGATTCATCCAACCGATCAATGAGATCCGTGCCTGTAATGCTGCAAATCGTGCGCGCCACTTGCTCCTTACTCGCCCGCCCCGCGCCAGCAACCGCCTGCTTGATGCGCAATGGCGCATATTCAAACACCGGCAATCCACGCATCGAGGCCACCGCGATCGCCGCACCGCGCGCCGCACCGAGAATCTGAGCGGTCTGAAAATTTTGCACATAGATCGTCTGCTCAATCGCCACGTGCAGCAGTTGATGTTTATCAATAAAGTCTTCCACCTGGTTGCCGATCGCGCCGAGACACTCAATCTGCGTGATCGCCGGCTTCAACTTCAGCGTCGCGGTTTCCACTACGCGCACCTTCCCGTTCGGCTGATAATCCAACACCGCAAACCCGCTGCCTCGTAAGCTCGGATCGATCCCCAACACGATCCCCTTAAACTGCACTGTGCGCATCGGCGTCGCCCGCTGAGCCTTCGCAGACTGCCCGCCGCCGCGAGCGATATGCTCGGCCCAAAGTTTGCGTGTTGATTTACGTGCCATTGATGTAAAGAGACTTGAGGTAATAAGAGACCTGAGGGCGGAGGTGGGAGACTTGAGGCTAAGTCAAACAAGGCATCACCACTCCGCAAGCCTCTTCCCCTCTCAAGTCTCAGCTCTCAGCCCTCAGCTCTCAGCCCTCAGCTCTCAGCCCTCAGCCCTCAGCTCTCAGCCCTCAGCTCTCAGCCCTCAGCTCTCAGCTCTCAGCTCTCAGCCCTCAAGTCTCTTACAGCACCAACTTCAGTCCACCGATCACCACAAACACCCAGATCAAGATTTCAAACACGCGTTGATTAATTCGTTTCACGATGAGCGGTGCGATCAACGCCGCGACTAGCGCATATGGCATGAAGCTCGCACTAAACCCCAGCGAGCTGAAATCGATGATTCCCAAGTCCATCATAAACGGCACCTTGATCACATTCACCAACAAGAACAGCCACGCCGAGGTGCCAATGTAGGCATATTTCGGCAGTCCCGAGGCGATAAAATACAGCGCAGCCACTGGGCCGGCCGCATTCGCCACCATCGTGGCAAAGCCACCGATGATCCCCGTCGTCGCAATAAACACCGGGTGATGCGGCAGCTGATCTTCGCCGTCATGATGACGTCGGCTCCATTTCCGAAAGAAATGCACCCCCGTCATCGACAGCAGAATCACACCGATCAAAAATTTGACATGCGCATCATTCACCCGACTAAACACGAAATAACCGATCACGATGCCCACGACCATCCACGGCAGCAGCTTCACAATATACGGCCACAGCGCATGCCGCCGGTAGATGGCAACCGCCACGATATCAGCGGAAATTAAAATCGGCAGCAGCACGCCGACGGACGCCTTCGCGGGCAGCGCCAGCGCCAGCAGGACCACAGTGAGATTCCCCACGCCTGGCAGGCCACCTTTACCAAAGCCAACAAAGACCGCGCCCAGCGCGACGAGCAGATACTGCCATGTTTCCAGTTGATCCATCGCCACGCAGCCTTGCAGGCCGAAGACAGACCTCAACTCTTAATCATAATCATACTCTTAATCATAATCCCCCTGATCGATTAAGAGTAAGATTATGATTAGGATTGGGCTGCCAGACGAAACTTCACTCTTCACAACTCCTCCAAAGGCGACACAGTCTCCCTCATGCGTTGGAAATGTATTTGCGCCTACGACGGCACCGATTTTGAGGGTTGGCAACGCCAGCCCAACGGCAACGCCGTGCAAAACCACATCGAGGTGATCCTTTCGAAAATCTTCTCTACCAAAGTGCTGATCCACGGCAGCGGCCGCACCGATGCCGGCGTGCATGCCAACGGCCAATGCTTCCATTTCGATGCCGATTGGCCGCATCCGCCTGAGAAACTGATTCGCGCCCTGCATGCTCAGCTGCCCACCACGATCCAGATCAAATCTATCCAGCCCGTGAGCGACGACTTCCACGCCCGCTTCTCAGTCACAGGCAAGCGCTACAAATTCCGCTACACCCTCGGCCGCGCCAAGCCGACCAACGACCGCTACGTCTGGGCCTGCCGCGACATCCCGCTCGACTTGGAAGCGATGAACGCCGCCGCCCAACACTTGACTGGCACGCACAACTTTACCGCATACAGCGCCAGCCACAGTAAAGACAACGACCCGAACCCGGTCAAAACCGTCCACAAGCTGGAGATCACGCAACGCGGCAAGCACCTGACCCTCACCGCAGAAGGCTCCGGATTCCTCTACAAAATGATGCGTAGCTTCGCTGGCGCGCTCTACGCGGTCGGCCGCGGACGCCTGAGCCCAGAGGACATCAAACAAATCCTTGATTCAAAAAAGCGCACCCACCGCATCGTCACCGCACCGGGCAAAGGCCTAAGCCTTGACCGTGTGTTTTATAAATAGCTGCAAGCCTCTACGCCGCAGCCATCACACGAGATAAAAGGCGCCGACACCGGCCAACACCGTCGCACCAAAAGCAATCGCGATATGTTTGCTCAGCTGCTTCGAGCCGAGCGAGAAGACCAGACCAGCCTTGAGTATGGTATTGGCAATCGCGGCGACGACGATCGCCTTACTGGCTAAGTCCGCGCTCACGATTCCGTCCTTAAGATTGTTGGTAATGGAAAGCGCGATCGCATCCATATCCGTCAGCCCGGAGACAAAACTCAGCGCGAGCAATCCTTCGCTCAAGTCAGAGTTAATAAACACCTTCACCAGAATAGAAATGATGCCGTAAATCAGGGCGAATTTAATGGCGATCCCCAGCCCGAGCGGATTTTTCAGAACAGGAATATCCGTCGCTTCATTTCCCTTCTTATGAAAGATCCCAACGATCAGGATATAAATCAGCCCGGGCACTGACAGCACCATAACAGGCAGCCACAGCGAAGGAATAAATGCGGGATAAATGAACCCGAGTATAATGATCACGCGCGCCAGCATGACCGTGCAGGCCATGACAATTGCTAGAGCAAACCCAGACGAAAGCGCTGGATAATCCTTCGACTCCCGGCTAAAGGCGAGCGTCGTAGCCGTGCTGGATGCCAGCCCCCCCACGAGCCCCGTCAGAATCACGCCGGATCGCGTGCCGAGCATACGAATCAACAGGTAACCCACAAACCCAAGCCCCGAAATGAGCACCACCATCAGCCACAGCGAATACGGGTTGATCGCGCCATACGGGCCATAGCCTTGATTGGGCACCAGCGGCAGCACCACTCCAGTGACAGCGACAAACTGCAGCGTCGAGCGGATATCCTCGTCCGTAAATCGGCGCGTCCACGAATGAATTCTCTGCTTCAACCCGAGCGTCACCATGGTTAGGGCGGCCAACATCACCGCGAGCGGCAGATGATTCCAATAAACCAGCCCGCCTAAAAAGAGGGTAATCACCGCAGCGGCAGTGGTGGTAAAACCAACGCTATTTCGACCATCACTAGAGATACCATGCAACACCAAGTGAAAGGCGACCATCACCAGCGCCACGACAAAGCAATAAGGCGCGTAGCTATCCGATAAAAATGCCGAAGTATAGCCGATCAACGCCCACAGGACGAACGTGCGCAGGCCAGCGAAGGAGGAGCCATGCTTGTTTTCATCTTGCTGATCACCCCATTGACGGATCAAGCCGATCAACGCACCAAGACTGGCACTAAGAATAAGAGACTGAAGTAGTAGATCCATCAAACAGGCACGTTCGCTTTAATAAAAACCACAGCGACAGTAACTGATCACGGAGATCAGGTCAAACTCAGGCGGCAGCTGTCAGCCTCAACCGATACAACGCAACACTTGACCCTGCGGGACGATCCGATGATTATGCAATCGCACTAGAGATTGCCCATGAATCAATTCAAACGCTTTCAAATATTCCAACTGGAGCCTGGTGATCGAGCGACAGTGCTGAGCACCATTCGCGACGGTTCGACGCCGAGTCGTTCCTATTTCGTGATGACGCTGGTCTCGACGCTGATCGCGGCGAGTGGATTAGTCAGTAATAGCGCGGCAGTGATTATCGGAGCGATGCTCGTGGCTCCATTAATGTCGCCCATCTTCGGGATTGCGATGGCGCTGCTTCGAGGCGACACCCGACTCTTGGTCACGTCGCTACGCTCGGAGTGCTATGGTGCGCTCTTTGCAATCTTTCTCGGCTTCTTATTTGGCCTGTTGCCCCTGTCGCTGGACTTGACGAACGAGATGCTGTCACGCACGCGACCGAGCATTATTGACCTACTCGTCGCCGTGCTCGCAGGTATGGCAGGTGGCTATGCGATGGTGGACAAGCGTGTCAGCGCGACTTTGCCCGGCGTCGCGATCGCCACAGCAATCGTGCCTCCGCTAGCCAACTGCGGGCTGTGCCTAGCGATGGGCGTGTATCATGGAGCACTGGGCTCGTTCCTGTTATTCTTGGCGAATTTGATCTCCATCTTGTTAGTGGCTTCGGTGATGTTTTATATGGCTGGGTTCACTCGCTTCCGAGACCATCCAAGTCCCACAGTGCTCGCTAAGCGTTTTGGCATGGCGATGGTAGGCTTTGTCTCACTCTCGATTTATTTGACCTACACACTGTTCGTGATCGTCCAAGATCGCCGGATAGAGAGCGAGACAAAGGATGCACTCTCAAACATGCTAGCAGAGCAACATGACACGCAGCTGGATAATCTAAAAATCTACTGGATGGGCGATATCATGGTGGTGCAGGCCGACGTAATGACCAGTAGCTTCATTCCTCCAGTGCAGGTCCATCGCATGCAGGACGCGCTGGAAAAGTATTGGAACCGCGAGGTGACGTTGAGCCTGCGCAATATTCAAGCGCGCAGAGTGAGCGCCTCGTATGATTCTATTTTTGATGCCACGCAGGATGACTCGAAACAACAGCAGCCCCCGGCCATTCCACTCTCACGACAAGCCGAACAAGTCATGCTAGATTTAACTCAGCACATGCGCGGTGTGCGCGTGCGGCAAGTTACATGGGAAAAAAGGTTGTACACCGAAGCCGAGGGCGAAGTCATTATGGCCGACATCGCATCGGCTCGCCCCATCTACGAGGAAGACGTGCTGAGATGGGAAACGGAACTGCGCAAACGCTTGGATCGCCCCAAGCTCAACCTCGGCGTCATCTACACTCAGGCACGGCTGATGACAGGCGCCGGAGAGTATCTATTCGGATTCTCGGACAATAACAAGCAATCCATCGAGGCTTATCGCAATCGATTGGAAGATTATAAACGCGTGTTAGAGCCTGTTGCACTGAATCGAGGCTACGTGCTGGACCGCGTCTTTTTAGACCAAGCCAGCTCACCACCACAATTACTGGTGGAGCTGCTAGGCTCACAAATGCCAGACACCGAGGATCGTAATGCACTCAGCTCTCTGGTGCAGGACGCCGAAGTGTTGGTGCGCTACAAGTCCGACTTGGTATTGACGCCAAAGGGAGCGCAATCCTATCGCTCGGTGCGCAACGTAAACACTCAAAAGATCGGAGAAGCCGAAACTGAAGATCTGAAGAAATTAAAGGCAAAGCCGATCATTGCCGAGCCCTCAAAGTCCACAAAGAAATCGAGCGCCAAGGAGCCAGCCGAAAGTGAGAAACCACCTGAGGCTCCAACCGAAGTCGCACCTGAGGATCAGACCTCGACAGGCAATCCGCAGGAATGAACCATTGGCTCAAATCTGCCCTCGATCTCGTATTTCCGCGAAATTGCGTGCATTGTGGCGATGCGGTTGAGCAATCACCTTGCGAGTTCGTCTGTGCCCCCTGCGCCAAAGCAATCCTGCCGTGCTTGCCACCTGCCTGTAAAACCTGCGGCTATCCCTTTTTTGGCGCGGTCATTGGCCCGAAGGTCTGCCCGCACTGTATCGATCTAGATCCTGTATTTGACCACGGAAAGACGCTTTTTATCGCAAAAACCGCAGGGCGCAGCCTCCTGCACCATCTCAAATACCAGCGCGGCTTCTATGTATTGAAAGATCTGAGCCGGCTAGTCACCACTTCGAGACATTATTTAGATTACATTCAAAATGCCATTCTTGTGCCAGTTCCGTTACATCCGACCAAGTTGCGCGAACGTGGCTTTAACCAAAGTGAAAAGATCGCGCAGATGCTCACAGAGGCCACGGCAGGCAGCTCTCAGATTGAACACCTACTGATTCGACGCGTCTATACACAGACCCAAACCCGCTTGAATCATGCGGAACGTCACCGAAACGTAAAAAATGCCTTTGCTTTAGCGCCCGATACAGTTCTAATTCCGGACAAACAATACATCCTCGTCGACGACGTTTTTACCACAGGCTCGACACTCAACGCCTGCGCTCGTGTCCTCCGCGATGCAGGCGCCACCCATCTCAACGTGGTCACCATCGGTCACGGCTAGAGATACCTTCATACTTTCTAACCTTCACACTTTTCTACCTACACCATGGCACTCTTCGGAAAACCACAATACTCGACAGTCACCGTAAAAAAGAAGGATATCCCCAAGGATCTTTGGACGAAATGTCCAAAAACGGGTGAAATCATCTATAATAAGGTGCTTAAAGAGAACCTTATGGTCGTGCCATCCAGCGGCTACCACTTCCCGCTCAAAGCACGCGACCGCATCCACTCGATGCTGGACGAAGGCTCTTTCGAAGAGATGGACATGGGCGTGAGTTCGCTCGACCCCCTTGAGTTCAACGCGACTAGCTCTTACCCGGAGAAGCTGAAAGCCAACCAGGCCAAGACCGAGGAGACAGACACCGTCATCTCTGGCGTCGGCATGATGGGCGGCATCAAGGTGAGCATCGCAGTGATGGACTTCCGCTTCATGGCGGCCAGCCTCGGCTCCGCAGCTGGCGAAAAATTGACCCGCACCATTGAGCGTGGCGTCGATCAGAAGATTCCAGTCATCATCGTCTCCGCTTCAGGTGGTGCACGTATGCAAGAAGGCATTCTCAGCCTCATGCAGTTGGCCAAGACCAGCGCGGCACTCGCCCGTTTGAGCGAAGCGAAGATCCCTTATTTCTCGATTTTGACCAATCCGACCATGGCAGGCGTCATGGCAAGTTATGCGTCCCTCGGTGATGTGATCATTGCCGAACCCGAAGCATTGATTGGTTTCGCAGGCCCTCGCGTGATCAAAGAAACCACTCAACAGGATCTTCCTGCCGGTTTCCAAACATCCGAGTTCCTACTGGAGCGCGGTTTGGTCGATTTGATCATCCCACGCCTCGAAATGCGTGATCGTATGATCAACCTGCTCAAGGCGCTCTACCGGGCACCGAAAGCGGCAAAAGCTAGCTAAGCGGCATCGCCATATGTCCGCCCCGGCCGACTATAACGCGACACGCGACTACCTGTATTCCCTCAAACACAAGGGCGCAAAATACGGCATTGATCGTATGCGCCTCTTCGTCGATGCGCTCGGCCATCCGGAGCGCGCCTTCCCCGTGATACACGTCGCCGGGACCAATGGCAAAGGTTCCACCTGCTCCATAATGGAGGCGATCTACCGCGCCAATGGCTACAAAACTGGGCTCTACTCGTCGCCGCATTTAGTGCGCCAAGGCGAACGCGTGCAGGTGAACCGCGAGATCTTGGACGAGGCCGACATCGTCGCCTACACACAGCAACTCAAGCCCGTCGCCGAACGCATCGGTGAAGGCGATCCCGACGACCATCCCTCGTTTTTCGAATTTATGACGGCGATGGCGTTCCTGCGCTTCGCCGAGCAAAAGGTCGATCTCGCCTTCCTGGAAACCGGACTCGGCGGCCGCCTCGACGCGACCAACGTGGTCGACCCCGAACTCTCGATCATCACTTCCGTCAGCCTCGACCACATCGAGCAACTCGGCGACACCATTGAGCAAATCACCAGCGAAAAGGCCGGCATCATCAAGGCAGGCAAGCCCGTGCTGATCGGGAAACTACCCGCCGAGGCCGAAGCAGTCGTGCGCCAAGTCGCGAAAGACAAAGGTTGCCCGCTCACCTCCGTGTGCGAACGCTTCCCTGATATTGAAACACTCCCGGAAACGAATTTATCAGGTTCTTTCCAACGCTGGAATGCCGCGACCGCCGTCTGTGCCACCGAAATCCTCAGCGAGCGCTTCCCGATCAAACCGGAACTGACCGCCCCAGCACTGCAAAGCATCCACTGGCCCGGTCGCTGGGAAACGATGCAACTGGCCGATAAAACCCTCATCCTCGACGCCTCGCACAATCCCGAAGGCTCCGAGATGTTGGACGAAAATTTACAAAAGCTGGTCAAAGACTTGGGCAAGAAGCCGATCATCGTCGCCGGCACCCTCGGCGAGTTTCGTGCCCGCAGCCTGATGGCAGTGGTCAGTCGCCACGCCCGCGAGCTACATTTACTGGCACCGGATCAATCCCGCGCCACTCCGACGGATGTGCTGGAGACCTGTATCCCCGAAACCAATACAGCACCGATTTACCACCGTCAGCTCGAAGAGATTCTCCCAGCCGTCGGCATCTGCACACTCGGCGAACCAGGCGACACCATCGTCGTCACCGGCTCGCTGTATCTGATCGGCGAAGTGCTAGAGCGGCTGACCTGCGAGACGCCGGTGCAGCAAGGGAAGTTGCAGGATACGCCGTAGGGAAATGCTGAAACTTGGAAAAACTGAAAAACTGAAATGCTAACTCGACTGAAATTCAACGTTGAGCATTGAGCGCTTCCAGCTCTCGGCATCCAGTCCTCAGGCTCGGTTCGGGCTAAGCACCGCGCTACGGCTGACGGGACAGACAGAATGGCTGAATCCCTTTCCGTGTTTCCTAAGTTTCAGTTTTTCAGCTTTTCCAAAAGCTCCGTCATTGCCAGCACAGCAGAAGCTCTTTTTAGTAAGGGGTAATGGCAGCCCACGACATGCATTTACTCCTAAATCTGGGGTTCATTGTCATCACTGCCGCCACCTTTGCCTTCCTTGGTAAACTGATCCGCATGCCCACCATCGTGGGTTACATCCTCGCCGGCATGGTGCTCGGCCCCGCGCTGCACCTTGTCGAATTAGATCACTCGCTGGAGCTGATTTCCGAACTCGGCATTGCGCTACTGCTCTTTCTGGTCGGCTTGGAGCTGAGCTTCGAAAAGGTCAAAGACCTCGGCCGCGTTGCCCTCATCCTCGGCGGGGTGCAAGTGCTGCTCACCGCAATCGGCGGCACGCTGGTCGCTTACTTCATGGGCTTCACTCCGATGGCAGCCGTGTTCCTAGGTGGCACCGTCACGTTTAGTAGCACGGTCGTGGTGATCAAATTGCTCGACCAAAAGGGCGTCATGAGCCGGCTCTACGCCCGCATCTCGGTCGCACTATTCCTGGCGCAAGACATCGTAGTGATCGCGGCGCTGACGATCTTAACAGGCTTCGGCGGCTCCGAACCACTCGCGCCCGTGGATCTGTTGATCAATTTCAGTAAAGCATTCGGCGGCATGGCATTGCTACTCGTCGTCTCGCTGATCGCGGCGCGCTACCTCCTACCAAAGCCTTTTGCATGGGCAGCGCGTTCGCCCGAGACTGTCTTCATCTGGGCGCTCTGTTGGTGCTTTCTGGTCGTGGTCTTGGCAGATGAATTTCATCTTTCGGTCGAGATCGGCGCGTTCCTCGCTGGCATCGCCATCGCGCAACTTCCCATTCACGAAGACTTACACCGACGCCTGCACCCACTGATGGCGTTCTTCATCGCGGTGTTTCTAGTCACGCTAGGGATTAAGATGGAGCTGAGTAGCTTTGGTGCGATCTGGCCTGCGGCGCTAGGGCTCAGCGCGTTTGTGCTACTGATCAAACCGCTGATCGTCTTCAGCATCTTGGCTCGCCTGCGGTTTAGCGAATACACGGCGTTTCAAACTGCGATCGCCACAGGGCAAGTCAGTGAGTTCGCCTTTATCCTACTCGCGCTCGGAGCCACGACCGGATTGATCGGGCCCGACATCGTCGCGCTCGGCGGTCTCGTCGGCATGATCACCATCGCGCTCTCCTCGTATCTCATCATTCATAGCGAAGCGCTCTACTCCGTCATCTCCCGCACGGGTATCCTCAAGCGACTGCGTGCCAAGCAAGAGCCCGACAAAGAGACACTGCGCCACCGCAAGGATCACGTGATCGTCGTCGGCATGAATGCGCTGGGGCGCGAAATCGTCAAACAACTCACACTACGCAGTGAGCGCGTCCTCGCCATTGATACCGACCCCAAGAAGCTCGAAGGGCTCGGGGCTGCCGACACCCTGATCGGCAATGTCGAATACCAGTCCGTCGTCGAAGAAGTCGGGCTACGTGAAGCGCGGCTCGTCGTATCCGCCCTACAAATCGAAGACACCAATCATCTGCTCGCCTACCGCTGCCGTTCTGCTGGCGTGCCTTGCGCGATCCACGCCTTCGACATCTCCGTAGTCGATGACTTACTCGACCTCGACACGACTTACCTGATGATGCCCGCCGCCGACGGCATCATCCAACAGCGCGACCTGATGGAAAAGGAAGGAGTGTTTAACCGATGAGTGGTATTTGCATCCTTCTGGTCGCCGCTGCGATTGCGTTTGGCTTGGCAAAGCTACTGCGTCTGCCGCCGATCCCGCTGCTCATGCTGATTGGCGCAGTGCTGCATGAACTGGCAAACTTCTGGGCGATCGAAGTGCCCGAAGATTTGCTCAGTGAAATGATGGAGCTGGGTCTGGCGATGCTCGTCTTTACCGCCGGCGTCGATCTGAGCCCACGCCGCATGCTCGGACGCACACGCGCCATCATCACGGTCGCGACCGTGCAGTTCTTCATGCTCGGGCTGGCAGGCGTGATCACCGCGTTCGCGCTCGGCTACGATTTAACCATCGCGCTCTATCTCGGCTGCGCGCTTTCGGCCAGTTCGACGCTCGTGGTGGTGCGCCATTTGCAACGTCGCCGTCAAATGTTCGAGCCTTTCGGCCGCCTCGTGCTCGGCGTGCTGCTGGTGCAAGATCTCTTCATCATCCTGATCATGGTGGCGCTGCTCAAATCGCCTCAAGGAGGGGTGGAGAGCTTCTTTGCCGTCACCCGAGCGGTCGGCCTCGGTTGCGTGGCGATCGGGATACACCGCTGGTTTGTGCCGTGGATCACACGCCGCCTCAAACTAGATGATGAGGAGTTGATGCTCGGCGCGCTCGGCATCCTGTTCGTGTTCTCGGGGTTCGCCTACGTGCTCAAGCTCCCCTTCCTCGTCGGCGCATTCTTTGCCGGATTCTCGATCTCCGCGTTCCCCATGAATGGACTCGTGCGCGGCATGCTTGGTTCGCTCTCCAGTTTCTTCCTCGCGCTGTTTTTCATAGCAGTCGGCGCAACGCTCACCATGCCGCAAGGCGACATGCTCTGGCACAGTCTGGTGTTCATCATCGTGTTGATCGTGGTCACCGTCGGGCTGGTTTCAGTGATCGGCGAAGCGGTGGGCTACTCCACTCGCGCCTCGATCGAGGCCGGCATCCTGCTCTCACAAACCAGTGAATTCTCGCTTCTACTCGCACTCGCCGGCATGTCCTCTGGCCAAATCAGCGCCGAGCTCTTTTCAATGATCACATTGATCACGGTGAGCACCATGACACTCACCCCGCTTATATCACGCGATAAAATCGCCTGGTCACTGATGAAGCTGCACCCGCGCTATCGACGCGGCGAGGTGGACTGTGAGCATTTGCAAGGCCACGCCGTGCTACTCGGCTACGGCCGTGCCGGACGCCAAACCCTGCAACTCTTTAAAGAGCACGACATTCCCGTCATCGTGATCGACGACGACGCCGCGGTCATCCGCAAACTCATCACCCGCGATGTACGTTGCATTCAAGGCGACGGCGCGAACCCGCGTATTCTAGCACGAGCCAACTGCCGCGAGGCCAAGGCCGTGGTCTGCTCGATGCGCCGCACCCGCGACGCCAATATCGCGCTCGATTATCTAAGGAACCACCCGACTAAGGTCTTCATCCGCACCTTTGAGCCGGATGAAACTGAGTTCGTCAAAAACGCTGGCGGCTATCCGATTGAAACCGCCCGCGCGTCGGCACATACGATGATCGAGTGGCTGGATGTGAATTTGAAGCAGGAGTGAAGCACTCTTTCTTTTTTTAACGCACTCAAAATGTCCCAGAGTAAACATCAAGAAGCAGAACTTCAATGTGCTGTCGCTATGATCAAATTTGCTAAATCATCAAGTTGATCATCAGGAAAGAATCGAACATTATGTTCGACCATCAATTGCTCAATTCGATCACCAAACCCCAACGTAGGAGTTGGTAAATTCGCGATGATCATTAGTTGCTGCTCTCCGTGCTGAGTATCTCGGTGCTTATAAAGCAAATTGCCTTCAGCTGCGGTCTGACAGGCCTCTTTAAGTAAAGCGGCTTCCTTTTGTTGCTTAAATTCCTTAATGCGAATTAAGTTATACCTACCATTCTGGAATGCGTAATCAGCATTCCAACTATCCCCAATCACTGGAACAGTAACAGGAATGTCTCGTTGTAGCTTTTCAACAATATCGGTTTGACTAAAACGTTCGCGAACACGCTCAAGTGATTCTAATGGAGCAACAGGGTCGCGTTTTATACGCCCACCCACTAACTCTTCAAACAATTGAGCCAGTTCTGCCTCAGGATTCTCAACACGAACCGAACGCAATTTAGTGAATGTGATCTCGTTCGCAAAGCGATGTAAGAATGTTTCAAGAGCTCCACGCTCTCTCAAATTCTCCAATTCAACAGAAAAACGATGCTCCATCATCGATTTCATCGCGTTAATCGAGTCAAAATCAATTGCTCTATCCTTCGAAAAAAAACGGCGAATACGGTCATTTCCAGATGAAAAACGAACATCTAAGTAATTCCGATCAGCCACAAAAAGGAGCACCCCGACATTAGCAGCCTCCATACGAGAGCGATCTGGGCAGTATTGAATTACGCTGTAATATCCTGTGCTTAGAGTATTCATTCTTTCAAAAATTATTCTAAATCTAACTCAGGCTGATCGATAATACGAGTCGATAGATCTTCGATCACATAATCACGTCGTTGATTCAAAAAGGTTTTCAATGTAGTTCTGATACTATTGTCAATTTCCCATTCATCGGGTAAATCATCCACTGCATGCTCAATTTCGCCTGTAGGAATTTTGCCCAATGCATTCTGAGCCGCAACTAGATCCGCGTAAGTAATCACCTCCTTAAACTCGGGAAACAACCCCAGTATAGTGTCATTTTTTATATATTCAATCGATGACAACCTAGCTCCCAATGGTCGGCCACAAGTAAAACTGTGAGTATGGTCCATTGCCATTAATCGAAAAGGAAGAACCCCAGGATCCTTTCTCGAGAAAAATACATTGTTTCGATTTACACGCCTTGTCCTCGGGTCATATCGATCGCAGTTGAGTATCCAAGTGTCGAGAATCACCAATTTCGCAAGATCCGCCTTATTTGAAATCAAATTCAGATCTTCTTTCCGACCGCTCCACGTAATTCCTTCTTCTAATCGACTAATCCATGCGGGCCCAGCCTGAGCAACACCACGACTATATAGTTCAACCTCTGGAAATCCATCATAGTCAAAAACAGCACGTTCAAAAGTCGGCAACCCGAAGAGTTCGGCCAAGTTAGTTCCAAGAGTTTCACACGCTAGAACATGCGGCCCCTCTCTATTTCCTAAAAACTTAGCAAACGCTCGACCTTGATTGGTAACAACTTCAACTACTTCAGAACCTGTATCTCGACATTCTTCAACCCGTCGAATCAAGGTAGGGTTCCAGGCAGGTTCAAATGAATAAATCATACTTAAGTCACTATACCACGAAGAATTCACGACATGGTCAAGAGTCAGGTTTAACTCATTTCAGGTCGGTTCGTGATACTCACAGAACCCTACAGTAAAAATAATCTGAAACACCGAGGACTGGCATGTAAAATCAATGGATAGAGACATAGATAATCACTATCAGCAAAAATACTTTCGTAGCCGCTTCTTCAGTTCATCAAGGCTCAGCCACTTCGCATCTCCCGACGCGATTTCCTGCTGTCGCTCCTCAAGAACAGCGCCGTGCCAGTCGGGAGAACTTGGCTCATTCTGCTCATCTTACTCACATCAGAAATACTCATCGTCATTACAAGCTAATGATAATTAGCATCGCACTTCAAGTGCGGAAAAATCAGGCGACGACAGAGCAAACCTTCTCCGAACTCATGCCCGACACCAACTTCCCTCTCGACATTGACACCTCATACGATCGCACGTAATTTACTGCTAATTCCATGCTCAACTATGATTAAGATATCAAATATTAAACCTCTGACTGATTTCATGCGAAACAGCAAAGCGCACATCCAGCACCTTCGCGAAACCGAAAGTCCTGAAATTTTAACCGTGAACGGTGAAGCGGCCGTCGTAGTGCAAGATGCTGCTTCTTACGAACGCATGGCGGCACTGGCAGAGCAAGCCCGCCAAGATGCCCGCTTGCAGAGCGCACTGAATCATTTTCGAGAAGGCGGCAAAGGGATCGCAGCTGACGACGTCTTCGCCGAATTGGATCAAAAGTATCTCTAGGCCGTGTCTGATCAGACATATAAGATCAACTTCGCTCCGACTGCGGCGGAAGACCTCGCCGAGATCCTCAAATGGCTCGAAGTAGAAGCGCATCAAGAAGTCCGCGAGTGGTATGCCTCAATCAAGGCACACATTAAGACCTTGGAGCGATTGCCAACACGTTGCCCGCTCGCACCCGAAAATGGGCTATGGGGCAACGAACCGATTCACCAGCTACTCTTTCAAGGCTATCCATCAAAGTATCGAATTCTCTTCACCATCAACGAACAGCAGGTGCAAATCCTAAACATTCGCCATGGCGCTAGGCGCTGGATGCATGAAGATAGGTGATTGACGAAATTGATGCAAAGGAACGATCACTACTAACTTCTGAATTGAATTCCATAGCGTAGGACGCGGTTCTTTCGGAAGGAAAGGCCGTGTTGATGCAGCTAGGCACCGCGCAACTATACCGACAAAACACGCCCTCTTCGAGAGGCACGTCCTACAACAAAGCCAAAATCCTCGCGTAACGCAGCATCCTCCTGACACAAAAAAAGCGGCGAGGCACATTGGCCTCACCGCTTTAGAAAAAAACGACTGTAAGCGCTTACTTGGCGTTGGCTGCGACCATGTTGTAGAAATCTACAAACAGTGCATCGGCATCGTTCGGGCCGGGTGCGGCTTCTGGGTGATACTGCACGGAGAAGACGGGCTTGTCCTTGAGGCGAAGGCCTTCGACGGTTTCGTCGTTCAAGTTGATCTCTGTGACAATCGCGCCGGCGGCTTCCAACTCTTCGCGAGTGGAGGCGAAACCGTGATTCTGCGCAGTGATCGAAACCTTGCCGGTTTCGAGATTCTTGACTGGCTGATTACCGCCACGATGGCCGAATTTCAGCTTAAAGGTCTTTGCGCCGATGGCATGCGTGATGATCTGGTGACCGAGGCAAATACCGAATGTTGGGTAAAGCTCGATCAACTCCTTCACTGTCTTGTGCGCGTAATCGACTGCACCTGGATCACCAGGGCCGTTGGATAGGAAGACGCCGTCTGGACTGATCGCTTTGATCTCTTCGGCAGTCGCTGTCGCAGGGAAGACATGCACATCGAAACCGTGGTGCTGCAATTTACGGTAGATCGAGAACTTCGCACCGAAGTCCATCGCTGCTACTTTGTAGCGCTTGGTTGGAGCGGCATCGCTGAGCAACTGCGTGCCCACGACTGTAAATGGAGTGGATTGCAATGCCTCTGGATCCCAGTGGTAAGCTTCCTTGGCTGTGACTTCCTTAACGAAGTCGACACCGACGAGACCGCCGAAGTCCTTGGCGCGTTGCACCGCGTCTTCATCGGAAATATCTTCAGTGCTGATGCAGGCCTTCATCGCACCAGAAACACGGAGTTTCTTAGTGATCGCGCGTGTATCGACGCCTTCGATGCCGGGAATACCAGCTTCGGCCAAGTAGTCTTGGATCGAAGTATTACTGCGCCAGTTACTCGCAACTGGGCTGACTTCGCGGACGATGAAGCCTTTGACCTTCGGGCCGTCAGACTCGACGTCGTCTGGGCAAATCCCGTAGTTGCCGATCTGCACCGCAGTCATCGTGACGATTTGCGAGAAGTAAGAAGGGTCGGTCAGGATCTCCTGATAACCAGTCATGCTAGTGTTAAAGCATGCTTCGCCTACATTCGTTGCCTGCGCCCCAAAAGCGCGGCCACGGAAAATCGTTCCGTCTTCAAATGCAATAATTCCTGTTCGAGTCGTTTTAGCCATGT
Organism: uncultured Puniceicoccaceae bacterium; assembly: GCA_905479975.1. Taxonomy (GTDB): domain Bacteria; phylum Verrucomicrobiota; class Verrucomicrobiia; order Opitutales; family Coraliomargaritaceae; genus Lentimonas. The sequence goes on from CAJQOS010000036.1 coordinate 19,741, forward strand.
CAGCGGAGGAGCAAAAAGAGAATCCCGCGCCATGCAAATCAAAAGCAAAGGGCATTTTGCAGATGCGATGTAATTTCTTGGGAATTCCGCCACAGCCCTGAGGGACAAAAATCCCGACCACGTCGTTCAGCAATTGCCTACTAGCCGCAGCCGGGAGCTTCTTATTCGCCCGAAGCCCGCATAAGGCTCCGCGCCGGAGCATCGAGTGCCTCCCCGATCAAGCACTGCGCACGGAGCCGATACGCACCCCGCACGTTCGGGCTCGTCAGGCTGGTGCCGCCTTCCGGAGGCTGGAGACGCGGAAGCCGAGGCTGCTGGCCTCGTTCGTCGGATTGTTGTTGTTCCGATTCGAGGACTGCAGGTAGCCATCGACCTTGTCGAACGCCCCACCGCGCAGACCGCGATTATTCATGTCCCGATGCCCAAAATCAATGTCTCTAAATAAATCCTGCCGCAGGCCGTAGCTCTGCGCGTGCGAGGCATGCGCCACCCAGCAGCGTGTGCGATTCTCCAGATCCCCCAGCGCCATACGCCCCTGTCGCACTGCCCATGAAAAAGTGACTACCGCCGATGCAAACCATGATCCGGATGCCGCTCTTGATGACGAAAAACTAAAATTCGCACTCGATTTTCAACGATCCTGTATACGACATCAAAAGGATACTGCTTTAAGGGTGCTTTTCGAAAGATGTCCTCAAACGGCGGGAACCGAAGGGGACTCAGTCGAACGTCTTCAACTCGACCCCTGAAATCCTTAAAGACCTTATCGCCGACAGCATCAGAGAAGCGATCGAAGTAAGCTAGAGCATCCCGAATGTCTTTCTGAACGGATGGATGATACTCAATCTCCATGACGCGCACTAAATGCAGCCATGAATTCATCGTGACTCAATGCCTTTACAACACCTTGCTCCAGTTCAGCATCACGCTTCATCGCTAGATCATAGAGATCATTGTCATTCGAACTCTCATAACCATCGATAGAATCAAAGACAACGGAGATCAACTCCGCCCGATCGCGAGGAGGCAATTCCAGTGCTTGGGTGATTAATTCAGAAACACTCATAGCGCCAACCTATAATTCACCCCCACCTTTGCAAATGAATAGTGTAAGCACCTCCGCCCGTGGGTGCACGCCGACCGAATGCTATTTACCATCGAATTCGAAACGGGTTCCCCGATTCGCTACACTGATTCAGCGCCAACACCGATTGCGAGTAAAGTCAGCCCAACACCTCGCGCAGAGCCGCAATCGTCTCGTCAGCGGCGTCGAGCTGCACCCAGTAAATCATATCGCGACATTTTTTCTCGTTCGTGATCAGCCCTGCCTGGCGAAGAATCCGCAAATGATGCGATGTCGCTGGCTGAGAGAGTCCGATGCGCTCCGCTATTTTCGAGACATTGCAGGCATTCTCGCAGGTGGGTTCCGTCGGCAGAATACGTAGGATCTGCAAACGCACGGGATCGCCAAGCGCCCACAGCTGCTTGGCAAGCACATCGAGGTCGAAATCTGTTTCTGGAGTAGGCATTGACTTATTTAAGTATATGAATACGTAGATTTATTTAACGAATCAAGCTTTCGATCGGAATTTATTACAGCAACTACGCGACGACTCTGCACGAACTCCTAATTCCTCATTTTTAATTCC
>CAJQOS010000037.1 GCA_905479975.1 uncultured Puniceicoccaceae bacterium
CTCTGACCTCGCATTGCCGTGAATGGCACGGAGGGGGAACAGTAGCAGCGGATTCCAGCTGATTTTATCGGTATCGACACGTCCGATTCGAAACTCACGCCTGCTATTTTGCCTTATTTAATAGGGGTAATTGCAAAGATAACGACATGATCCCATTTGGCTTCGTCGTGACCCCATTTGGCTTCGTCGTGACCCCATTTGGCTTCGATTGACTACTGGTATCTTCAGACCCATCGGGAAATTGGCGATTTCTAGCCACAGTGGTCATTGCTATGCTGCGTTTGTGTTCTGCTCAATCCCGCAGAAATGCTGCGATTGAGCTATTGTGTGGCGATCGAGGAACTGCGCCGATTTGCTGCTTGCTTTTTACTCAGAATAGTCGATAACGAGCCCCGACTAGAACACATGTTAACATTCAGAGCGTGGGTAGTCATCAGGGTGAGACGAAAGTATTCAGTTAGGTGATCCAGTCCGAAAGCGGACACTCAAGAGCAAAGAAGCAGTGGGATAGCCCAAATCAAAGTAAAGAAAAGGAACACATAATGGATGCAAAAATGTATGTAGGCAACTTGTCCTACGATGTAACCCAAGAGGAACTCCAAGCGCTTTTCGAAGCACATGGTGCAGTTAGCGATGTTTTCATCGTAAAGGATCGTGAATCTGGTCGCCCACGCGGCTTCGCTTTCGTCACAATGTCAGAGAAATCTGAAATGGACGCAGCAATCGAAGCGCTTAACGGTGCTGAATTCATGGGCCGCAATCTTGCGATCAATGAAGCACGTCCTCGCGAAGAACGTCCACGTGGCGGTCAAGGCGGCGGCGGCGGTTACGGCGGCGGTGGACGCGGCGGTAACGGCGGTGGCGGATACGGCGGCGGCGGTGGTCGTGGCCAAGGTGGCGGCGGATACGGTGGCGGAGGCGGCGGTGGTCGCGGACGCGGCGGTAACGACCGTGGCGGTGATCGCGGTGGACGCGGTGGCTGGTAGTCACTCAGTTTACATTTAAACTTTCGCGGGGCTCAGTCATGAGCCCCGCTTTTTTGTGCCTGTATCGGCGTTCGTAGCGTGAAGCTTTAGCGCAATGCCATTGCATACTAAAATCCTCTTTCTGGGAGCTCCTTCCCTTACCAAGCATATCCTCCTACTTGTGTATAAGAATATGCTTACCAGGGGGAGGTGGCTCGGTCTGCCGAGACGGAAGGGTTCTCTGTTCGTTCGCTGAAGCTTCACGCTGCGTTCGGCTGTGTTAGGCCTCGCCGATATATGCGGCGCTGACCAAGACCTTCAAACGCTCGATGTCGGCGCTGGAGGTCTTGGCAATAAAGCCGCGGGCGTGGGCGAAGTGCACGTCGTCCTCGTTTTCGAGTGGGCTGAAGTCCATACGTTGATCGTCGTTGAAGCGGCGCATGCCGTAGCCAGTGCCACGGCTGTCGGGGTAGACGAGGGCCAGCACTTCGTCTTCGAGGGCGAGTGCCATGACGTGGCCGCCGAGTCCGGCGGAGGCTTCGTCGGGCAAAGGATCGGTGCGGGGCATGAAGAGGGCTTTAAATGCGTTTTCGCCGTTGCCGAGTGTCCAAACTTCGGCGTGCTGTGCGACGAAGTCGAGGCGGGTGCGGAGATTTCTCACATAATCGACGAGGTCTTGGCCGATCATGCGCATGATCTCCCAAATCGGTTCGCCTGGCTTGTGTTCGGTTTGACTGGCGAAGCGGCGCAGGATGGTGATGTCGAGTGGGGAGTTGAGCTTGCCAATTGTTTCGCGATCCATGCCGAGCCATTCGGCGGTGTCGTTGGGGCCGCGGCAGTCGAACCACTCGGCGACTTCGAGCCAACTGCAGAATTCACGGGCGTCCTCGTAGATGCCGAGGTGTTGGAGCACGAGTGAGAGGGCGCAGGTGGGCACCATGTCGCGCGGGAATTGATGGTGGTCGAAGTTGCTGCGCTCCGGCGCATGCTCACCGCCGACGTCGAGCACGGCGATGCTGGCATCAGCCAGATCAGCCTCGGTGGGTTCGCGGCGTTGAATGGCCACGGGGGCCTGGGTGAGGAGCACGGCGCAGGCTAGGAATTCGTCTTTATGGGCGCCGCCCGGATGTGTTACAATCGATGTTAGCATCGATTGAGTGGAGAGTGAAGAGTGAGTAGTGGCAAGTTCCCTATGCTCGAATCAACAATTCTTAATCATAATCTGACTCATACTCTACGCCTTGGGGATTAGGATTGTGGGCACAAAAAAATCCCCGCTCTTTCGAGTCGGGGACTTTGTTTAAATCTGACCTCTGATTTTCAGTCTTAACCCTCAGGTCTCAACTTTCTATCTTCAGGTCTCAGTGGGAAGCACTACTTGCGTTTTGCTTCTTCGCGCTCGATCGCTTCCTTGATGACGACGTCCGCTACATTTTTTGGACATGCTGCGTAGTGCGAGAACTCCATAGAGAACTGACCGCGGCCGGATGTCATGGTGCGAAGTGCACCGATGTAACCGAACATTTCACTCAAAGGCGCGTCTGCTTTAATGCGAACACCAGAGTTAGGAGCTGGCTCCTGTGTCTTGATCATTCCGCGACGGCGATTCAAGTCACCAATGACGTCCCCCATCTTGTCCTCTGTGCAGAAGACGTCGAGTTTCATGACTGGCTCAAGGATCTGAGGGCCTGCCTTTGGCAGGGACTGACGATACGCTGCCTTGGCAGCGGTTTCGAAAGCCACTGCAGAGGAGTCAACTGCGTGGAATGCACCGTCAACGAGTGTGACCTTGAAGTCCAAGCAAGGGTAGCCGGCGAGCACGCCTTTTTCCTTGGAGAACTTGAAGCCCTTTTCAACTGCTGGCCAGAATTCACGAGGAACGTTACCACCAACAACCTTGGATTCGAATTGGAAGCCTTCACCTGGCTCGAGTGGCTCAAGCTTGTAGAGGATCTTCGCGAACTGACCGGAACCACCAGATTGCTTCTTGTGGGTGTAGGAGTCTTCGATGGTTTGAGTGATGCTCTCGCGGTAAGCAACCTGTGGCTTACCAACAACTGCTTCAACGCCGTATGTGCGCTTCAGGATGTCGACCTTAATGTCGAGGTGAAGCTCGCCCATTCCCTTAAGGATGGTTTCGCCGGAGTCTTCGTCGGTTTCAACGATGAAAGTCGGGTCTTCTGCAACCATCTTACCGATCGCGGTGCCCATCTTCTCAGAGTTGCCTTGGTCCAATGGCTTAACCGCGATGGAGATCACGGGCTCCGGGAATACCATCGGCTCGAGTGTGGCAGGGAACTTAGGATCACAGAGTGTGTGACCTGTTTGCACCGACTTCATGCCGAGGAGAGCGACGATGTCACCCGCTTGAGCGGAATCGACTTCAGTGCGTTCGTCAGCGTGCATCTCGATGATACGACCGATACGCTCTGTCTTACCTGTGAAGGTGTTCAGAACGCTGGTGCCCTTGCTGAGCTTGCCGGAGTAGATACGTGTGAAAGTCAGTGCGCCATACTTGTCATCCATGATCTTGAATGCAAGTGCACGGAGTGGCTTTTCAGCATCAACGATTGCGAACTCACCAGTTTCAGTGCCTTCAGCATCTACTTCTGGCTGTGCAGGCACTTCAGTTGGGCTTGGAAGGTAGTCGATGACTGCATTCAGGACGTTTTGCACGCCCTTGTTCTTGAACGCAGAACCACAGAAAGTTGGGAAGAAATCAAGGTTGATGGTGCCCTTGCGGATGCATGCCTTGATGACAGACATCTCTGGCTCGTTGCCTTCGAGGTAAGCTTCCATTGCGTCGTCGTCTTGCTCAACAGCAGTTTCGATGAGCGCAGCGCGGTATTCTTCGACCTTGTCGACCATGTCCGCAGGGACGTCTTGGATCTCGTATGCCATTGGGTCACCAGAGTTGTCCCATACCCATGCCTTACGTGTGAGGAGATCAACGACACCCTGAAGCTCGCTCTCTTCACCGATTGGCAACACCATAACGAGTGCATTCGCACCGAGGATGTTTTTCACTTGGTCAACGACCTTGTAGAAATCAGCACCGATACGGTCGAGCTTGTTGACGTAGATCAAACGAGCGACCTTCGAGTCATTGGCGTAACGCCAGTTAGTTTCGGACTGAGGCTCAACACCACCAGAACCACAGAAAACACCGACGCCGCCGTCGAGCACCTTAAGTGAACGGTAAACTTCAACCGTGAAGTCAACGTGACCAGGAGTATCGATAATGTTGAAACGGTAGCCATCCCAGAAACAAGTCGTCGCAGCGGATTGAATCGTGATACCACGCTCTTGCTCTTGTTCCATGAAGTCAGTCGTCGCAGCACCATCGTGCACTTCGCCCAGCTTGTGGATTTTACCAGTGAGCTTCAAAATACGCTCAGTTGTCGTTGTTTTTCCGGCGTCAACGTGTGCGAAGATACCAATATTTCTGTATTTTGATAGGTCGGTCATGATCTGATCTGATGTGTTTAGAGATTGTGTTTACTACTTGAACTTGAGGGCTTTGGATACGCGAGAATCGCCCACGGAGTTCCAAAAAAGAGGCGGAGATTAGGGCTGATTTTGAATACTGCAAGGCCAGAAAACGAGGGATTTTACTATTAGTTCTCAGTTTTTTGCATGAAAATTTGTGATATGCCTGCGTTCTTATATGATACAGCGCAGTGCCGTCTGATTCTCAGGGAACCAAGCCTTTAGTCGCTCTTGCTGGAGCGAGCGGTTTTGTCGGCACGCATTTGCGCATGCGCCTGGAGGCGCACTTTCGTTTTCGTGCGCTGACGCGTAGCCGCACGATCGTGGATCAGCACGGTTCGGAGGGAGTGACGCAGTGGCAGCATTGTGACCTGTATTCGCTGCCTCAATTGACGGAAGCATTGCAGGGCTGCGAACTGGGGATTTATTTGGTGCATTCGATGGCGCCTTCGAGTCGGCTGATGCAGGCGGACTTCGAGGATACGGACTTACTGTTGGCGGATAACTTTATACGAGCGGCAGAGGTCGCGGGCTTAAAGCATGTGGTGTATTTGAGTGGGCTGCTGCCACAAGGGGATGAGCCGTTGTCGCCTCATTTGCGCAGTCGAGCGGAAGTGGAGGCCGTGTTGAAGAGTCGCTCTGTGCAAGTGACGGTGCTGCGGGCGGGCTTGATCTTTGGCCCGGGTGGCTCGTCGTTCTCAATGTTGACGAATCTGGTGCGGCGCTTGCCGTATATGATCTTGCCCGCATGGGCCGCATCCATGACTCAATCGGTGGATATCGAGAATGTCTGCGACGCCTTTGAGTGTTGCCTGTGTGAGCCGGAGCAGTGGGCGGGTGGGGTGTATGATCTCGGCGGGCATGAGCCGATGAGTTATGGTCAGTTGATATGCCGCACGGGTGAGTTGATGGGGCGTCCGATCCGCACGGTGTCGCTGCCGTGGCACTTTTTTGCGCTGTCGCAGCGTTGGGTGTCTTATTTTGGTCAGGTGCCGCTGGCGTTGGTGCGTCCGTTGCAGGAGAGCTTGTTGCATGACCTGCAAGCGCGGCCCAATCCTTTGCTGGAGCATTTGCGGCCGCGTCTGATCTCGTTTGCGGATTCGCTGGCGCGGGCAGTGGATGTCGATGGTCAGCCGTTGCCGAATCCTCGCAGTCGCACACAGTCTGTAGATCAGCAGCATATTCGTCAGGCACGACGCGTGCGATCGGTGCAGCGAATGCCATTTCCGCAGGGGTGGACCGCGGAGCAGGTGGCTCGTGACTATGGGGTCTGGCTGAGCCGTCGCTATCGTGGCTTGCTCAAAGTCGAGACGGATGCTGATGGGGTGGTGCGTTTTTGCGTGTTGAGTCGCCGCTTTGTGCTACTGGGGTTAACGCCTTCGCCCTATAGCGAGCAAGAGCGACGCTGTGCTTACTATATTACCGGCGGTTTGTTGTCGCGGCAGGTAGAGCCGCCGGGGCGTTTAGAATTTCGCACCTTTGCGGAACGCGGTTGTTTGATCGCATCAATTCACGGGTTTGCGCCGACCTTGCCTTGGTGGTTGTATGCCAGCACGCAGGCGAGGGTGCATCTGATGGTGATGCGTGCGTTCGGGCGGCACTTGAGCCGCGTGTGATAAATGTATGGCGTCTAAGCGTAGCTGGCTTCCTTTAGGTCGGGTATATCCAGTCAGAGCGATCAACAGCCGTAAGTATCATAGTGATATTGGCGTTCGCTCTTCAGATCTATTTCTTTGTGAGTCGTCTTTCACGAAATGGATGGATGGGAATGAATACCAAGAAACATTTAACCAGAAATCGAAAGAAAGCTATCCCCTCATTGTGGAATCTAAATCAAGCTTCACTACGTGCCTCACTTTGACGTAACTTTTGTGGGAGTAATTAGATTTGTTGGGATTCGGTGGTTTTGTTGTTATATGTTCAGTTTTTGTGCATTATTGATTGTGCGGCTCAGTGTTGTAGCGGGGTGCGGGCGTTTTGGGTTTGCCCCGCTGCGGTGAAGTCTTTGTTTTCTTCGGTTTTTCAATTGCTACTGACCGATGAAAACAGCTCTCAAAATTTACGACACAACTCTGCGTGACGGCACACAGGGTGAAGGGGTATCCTTTACCGTTGCGGCTAAAATCCGCGTGGCCGAGAAGCTGGACCAGTTCGGGGTGGATTATATCGAAGGTGGCTGGCCGGGCTCGAATCCGCGCGATATGGCGTTTTTCGATGAAGCGAAGAAGCTGAACCTCAAGCACGCTAAGATCGCGGCTTTTGGCTCTACGCGCCGCGCGAGCCTCAGTGCTGCCGAAGATCCACAGCTGCAACTGCTGCTCGATGCGGAAACACCGGTGGTCACCATTTTTGGTAAGACTTGGTTGCTGCACGTGACGGAAATTATCCGCACCACGGCTGAAGAGAATCTGAAAATGATCGAAGACTCGGTGCGCTTCTTGACCGAGAGTGGCCGCGAAGTGATTTACGATGCGGAGCACTTTTTCGATGGCTACTGCGATCATCCGGAATATGCGCTGCAAACGCTGGAAGCTGCGCAACGCGGTGGGGCGATTAACTTAACGCTCTGTGATACCAATGGCGGCAAACTGGTCAGCGAAATGCAGGCAATTGTCAGCAAGGTGGTGGCGCATTTTCCAAACACTCCAGTCGGCGTGCACTGTCACAATGATTCCGGCCTTGGTGTGGCGTTGTCGCTCGCCGGGGTTGAGTCGGGCGCGAGCTTGATCCAAGGCACGATGAATGGCTTTGGTGAGCGTAATGGGAATGCCAACCTCAGCACCATTATCCCTAATTTGATTTTGAAGATGGATGCGGAGCTGAATTGCGCGCCGAATCTGAGCAAGCTGCGTGACCTCTCGTTGTTTGTAGACGAGATGGCGAATCGCGCCTCAGATTCGACGCAGCCCTTTGTCGGCACCAGCTCGTTTGCGCATAAGGGTGGGGTGCATGCGGATGCAGCTGCCAAAGTGAAACACAGCTACGAGCACATTACGCCTGAGCTTGTCGGCAATCGCACCCGTGTATTGGTTTCAGATATGTCCGGTCGCAGCAGTGTGATGATGAAGGCCAAGGAGATCGGCGTCGATCTCGACGCCCGTTCGCCAGAGCTGAAGGATTTTCTCGGCGAGCTTAAGGAGCTTGAATTTAAGGGTTACGAATACGAAGCCGCGGATGCGTCGTTCAAATTGTTGCTCAGCCGTTTTCTGAAAGGGAAGCAGCCAGACTTCGAGCTGATCGGCTATCGTGTCATGGTGAGTCACCAAGAAGAACTGGAGCGTGTCGTGTCTGAAGCGACCGTGCAGGTGAAGGTTGGTGGCGAGGTGCACCACACTGTTGCGCAAGCAAATGGCCCGGTCGGCGCATTGGATCACGCATTGCGTAAAGCAATCGCACCGGTCTTCCCGCAGATCATGGAAATCGAGCTGATCGACTACAAGGTGCGCATCCTCGAAACCGAGCACGGCACCGATGCGATTACGCGCGTGTTGATCGAATCGACCGACGGCACTGCCACGTGGGGCACTGTTGGCGCGAGCGATAACATCATCGAAGCGACTTGGCGCGCACTGGTCGACTCGGTTGAGTATAAGATCCTGTTGGATTCGGAGAAGTAGCGGGTTGCGATAGCTGCTTAAGCTGTTTGCCTGTTTTCTGGCTGATCGATGTCGGCCAGCCACTGGCTAATTCTATCGGCATAGCCTTCCACTAATTGTATCTCTTCTTTACTGAACGCGTTGCGGTATTTAGGTGAGGTGAAATTGACCGTTCCCCAGACCTCGTTGTTGTGGCGTATGGGCGCGCTAATATAAGCTTCCAGCGGGAGGCTGACATAGAGCGGGTGTCGTTTCATGCCAGGGACTCCATCGATTTCAGTGATGGCCAAGGTCTTTTGACTGCGAAATACATCACGGCAATAAGTGCTACTGAGGGGGAAGAGTGCTCCGCCTATGAATTCGCCGATTTCACTATTGATGGTCACAATTTCATACCAGTCATTGTAGATGTGGCTGACGATGCCGATCGGCATCTTCAGTTGTTCAATACCTTCATTTACTAGTATTTGACACGATTCAATTAATTGCGTTGGGATCATCTGGCACCTCCTTAGAAATGTAATAAGGTCAAATTCGACTCAGATGCGAACGATGCTTGTCATTTTTTTCATTTCGACCGGTCCGCTCGATCACTGTATCGTGGTCGTGATTTCGTTATTTGGGGGCAATCTTGGCCTTCGGCACTTTGCAATCCGTGCTGCTACAGCCGCAACTGGAACCGCCTTTCTTTTTGGGGAAGAAGGTCTTATGCAAATAGAACACCGCACTCAGTAGGATGAGGCCGACGAGGATGATTTCCAGGTATTTCATGAGCAGTAAAATCTAACTCCTAAATTCTAACTTCTTACTCCTCTTTACACAAACAGCATGCCGATTTGGTAGGTCAGCACTGCAGCGATCCATGCGACTCCGGTCAGTGTGAAAAAACTGGCGACGGCCCAACCCCAGTTGAGCTCTTTGGCGATGACTGCGAGCGTTGCGCCGCACTGCATGCAGAGCGCAAAGAAGACCATGATCGAGAGTGCGACAGGGATGTTAAAGACGTCCTCGCCTTTGCGTGGGCCGTCTTCCCATTTGGCATTCGTGAGTGTGCTGCGTAGGTCATCGGATTCTTCGTCGATCTCACCGCCGAGTGCGTAAGTGATGCCGAGCGTGGAAATGATGATTTCACGAGCCGGGAAACTGGCCAACACACCAACCGTGATCTTCCAGTCGTAGCCGGCGGGCGCAAAGACCGGTTGCACGAATTTACCGAAGCGCCCCATGTAGCTTTGTTCTAGGTAGGCCGCATCGGTGCGTTTGGAGAGCTCTTCTAGAAATGCTTCTTCAGATTCAAACTGATGCATGCTTTCGGTAAATTCATTACCTAAGTCGCGAGCGACTGCTGAAGTGACTTCAAATGGGCGCGGGAAGTAGAGCAGTGCCCAGATGATGATCGACATAGCAAAGATCACAGTGCCGGCGCGCACGACGAACTCTTTGCCGCTCTCAAACATGCGGTGAAAGACGAGACTGATTTGCGGCACGCGGTAGTGCGGGAGCTCCATCACAAATGGCGGTGCGCTGCGGCCACGGTTCAGTGTCTTATTGAGCATCCAAGCCAGCGGTGCGGCCAGTAGTGCGCCGATGAAGTGCATGCCAAACAATGTCGCACCCGCGACGCTTGGGCCGTAACGCGGCTCTATGAATGCGCCGATCAGCAGTAGATAGACTGGCAGTCGTGCCGAGCAGCTCATCAGCGGCGTGATGAGGATGGTGATCATCCGCGCCTTGTTATCGCTAATCGTGCGGGTGGCCATGATGCCGGGGATTGCGCAGGCGAAGCCGGTCAGCAGCGGCACGAAGCTCTTGCCGTTGAGGCCGCACCATTGGAATAGCTTATCCATCAGGAAGGCCGCGCGCGCCATATAGCCGGAGGCCTCCAGTAGTGAGATGAAGAAAAACAATACCAGAATTTGCGGCAGGAACACGAGGAACGCACCGACTCCGCCGATGATGCCGTCGGCGATCAGACTCTGTAGCATCGGTGTGGCAACCAGTGCATCGGCGGCGATGCCTTGCACCCAGCCGACGCCGCCTTCGATCAAATCCATGATCGGGCCGGCCCATGTGTAAACCGATTGAAAGACGACATACATCATGCCGATGAATACCATTAGCCCCCAGAACTTATGCAGTAGCAGTTGGTCAATGCCTTCGGATTTACTGCGATGTTTGAGCAGCGCCTGACGCTCTAGAATATCGTTGAGCAGCGGATTTAGGAAGCGATAACGCAGGAGTGATTCCGCGGCGTCGGGTTGGTAGCCGTCTTTGTAGAGCTGGTCGCGTGTGGCCTTGATGATCGGCTCATAGTCCTCGGGTGTGGATTCTAGTCGCTCGCGCACGGCGCTGTTGCGGTCAAATAGTAGACGTTGCAGTTCGCCTTCGCGCAGTGATTCGCCGCGCTGAGTGATGAGTTCATCATGTAGTTTCGAGAGTGCTGTTTGCACGGACTCCGGCCATTTCGGGCGCACTAACTTCGGGCGTGTGTCGATTGCTCGTTCGACGGCCTTGGCGAGTTCGAGGGTGCCACGTGTGTGCTTGGCAATGGTTGGCACGACGGGCACTGCGAGGCGTTGCTCCAAGAGTTTGCTGTCGATCTGGAGGCCTTTTTTCTCGGCCACGTCCCAGCAGTTCAGCGCGATCACCATCGGCACGCCGAGCTCGGCTGCTTGTGAGGCGAGAAAGAGATTGCGGCGCAGATTCTCGACATCGACCACCACGATGATCAGGTCGGGGGCGGTCTGGCCTGCCTCATGTCCGGCAAGCACATCGACGGCCACGCGCTCGTCCAGCGAGGTTGCGCTCAGGCTATAGGTGCCCGGCAAGTCGATCAGCTCGACTTCCTGTCCTTGAGGCATCGTCCATGTGCCAGTCTTTTTCTCAACGGTGACGCCTGAGTAGTTGCCTACGCGCTGGCGCATGCCCGTGAGCGTGTTAAATAGCGACGTCTTGCCTGTGTTAGGATTCCCAATCAGCGCAATGCGGATCTCTTTCTTGGGCGCGGTCATTCGATCGGCTCGACTTCAATGTTGGCGGCATCGACCAAGCGCAGGCTCATATTGCAGCCGTTGAACTCGATCGCGATGGGGTCGCCCAGCGGTGCCTCATGCATCAGACGGATTTCTTGGTCGGGAAGTAGGCCCATGGACATCAGTCGTGCGACGCATTCATTGTCGCAATTCAGGGATTTTACCCGGAAGAGTCCGTTTTTAGTGATTTGGTCGAGTCGCATGGAAAGAGTGGTAGTGCCTGAGATTAAGTCTCAATAGCAAGTGTCCTACCAAAGTGATGAAATCACAGATTGCAAGCCACAAGGGTCTACATCTTGATACTTCAGCCTAGAAGCTGAGGCTTGCGCTGATGCCGTAGTAGGTGAAGTCATCCAGCAGGTCATCGTCTGCGTATTTTTTCGACTCGGAATCAATTGCAATATTATGAGCGACGTAAGCACCAATGCTAATTTGCTGATTGATTGCGTAGTTGAGTTCGAGTCCGAGTGTCAAATGGTTGAGTCCGTTGTGTCCTTCGGCGATATAGTCGTCGTTGTAGCCGAGGTTGGCAAAGGGGGTTAGAGCCCACTCATCTGTGAATTCGATCTCTGCTGACAGAGTGGCTTCGTAGAAAGTGCCTGAATTCTCGTCCGAGTAGTAGCCACCGATTTCTAGTTGTAGTGTGTAGGGCATGGCATAGCCGATATAGAAAGATATTTCTTTGTCGTCCGCATCGTCGGTATGGAAGTCCAAGTAGGTGTAGGCTGCGGTGAATGTAAATGCCTGCCATTCGTAGTTGTATTCCAGCCAGTAGTTATACTCACGGTAATCCTGGTCGGGGCTTTCGGCTGCCCACGCTCCGACTGTGATGCCTTCGTATCCTGCTGTCGCTTCTACGCTGGCGAGGCTGTCATCGTCGAGATTATCGCGTCCCTCAGATACGTAGTGGCTTTCCCATGCACCTGCCAAACTCAGTTCAATCGGAAACTCGGGGTGCTCAATGGCCGGATCATGCGCACTGTGATGTTGAGGCACTGGCTGGATGTTATGGTGGTGTTGTGCAAAGCAGATGTTTGTGCAGAGAAAGGCCGTTGCTAGTAGTCGCTTCATTCGTTGTGTCGTTAAGTTCATTAGTTCACTTTTGATACGACTGATCGAAGTTTTTACTTTGATCAATCAAAATGAATTGAATCAGCGACATTTCGGAGGAGGCCGTGCCTGATGGAATGAACGCTCAACACTCAACTTTAAACATTCAACTCACAAGGATGAGCATTTTAACTTGAGCGTTGGACGTTGAGCGTTGGACGTTCGAGCGAAGCGTTCCGCGTCTCAGGTGTAGGACGTGCCTCTCGAAGAGGGCGCGTTTAACGCAAGGGGAAACACGGCCTTTGCTGCGCAAAGAACCGCGTTCTACATCACGCGCTACATGATTTCCGGAGTCAGTCGGATCTTATGCTCGCGGGAGACTGTTACGTATTTCTCTGCCATGCCCTTGAGGCCTGCGCGTTCCTCTGTGGTGAGCGCGCGCACCACTTTGGCTGGAGCGCCGAGCACGAGTGAGCCGGCTGGGACTTGGGTGCCTTTGGTCACGAGAGCGCCCGCGCCGACGATGGATTGCTCACCAATCACTGCGCCATCCAGGACGGTGGAGTGCATGCCGATCAGGCATTCGTCGCCGATGGTGCAGGCGTGGATCATCGCCATGTGGCCGATGGTCACATACTTGCCGACTTTGACACCGTAGTCATCTGCGAGGTGCACGACGCTGCCGTCTTGCACATTGGAGCCTTCGCCGATCTCGATGCTGTTGATGTCGCCGCGCAGCACGCAATTGTGCCAGACACTGGAATTCGGCCCCATTGTGACTGCTCCGATGACCACAGCGCCAGAGGCGATATAGGCCGAAGCGTCAATTTGAGGGTCTTGATCTAGGTGCTTTTCGAGGCGTTCTTCAATAGTCATATGGCGATTACCGTAGAGTGCGGGAGTGATGAGCCAAGATTAGAATCGAGTCGGAGGAGCTGTTAAGTTGCGGGTGTCAGCTCAGCTACTGGGTGTTATTGCGCGTGCTAATGCCTATATCAGTAGCGTTAATGAGGGGTGTAATTGTTTGACATGGGTCGCCTTGAGACCATTCAGTTTACGCACCGATGAACCAATCGAATAACCCTCAAAATCGTGCCCCGGACGAGTCGCTTTGCTCGCTTCTGGTTGGCTTTAATTTCCTTTTCTTCACTGGCCTGTTGGCGTGTCTGTTGATTCTGCCGTTGAAGTCGCTCTTCACTGGTTCGGATGTTGGGCATGGTGATGCTGCGACCGAGGAACTCCACGCAGCGGCTGGCGGCACAGAGGAAATCACATCTTCGGGTAAGGCGGCCTATATGATCTGCTCGTCTTGCCACGGAGCCGAAGGCGAGGGTAACCAGTCGATGAATGCTCCAGCGATTGCAGGTCAGGAAGACTGGTATCTCAAGCGCCAGATTCAAAAATTCAAGGACGGTGTGCGTGGCACCCATGCGGATGATCTGTATGGTATGCAGATGCGCCCGATGGCGATGACGCTACAGAGCGATGAGCAGATCGATGCAGTGGCGGAATATATCGCAAGCCTACCAGTAAAGGCACCCGTGGCGACGCTCAGTGGTGATGCTGCGAAGGGCAAAGCGGGCTATATGCTTTGCCAAGCTTGCCACGGCCCTGATGCGAAGGGCAATAAGGTGATGAATGCACCAGGACTCACAGGTTTGCCGGATTGGTATATCGTGACTCAATTGCAGCATTTCAAAACAGGTGTGCGCGGTGCCGATCCAAAGGATCTCGAAGGTATGCAAATGGTTCCGATGGCGAAGACAGTTGCGGATGAGCAAGCGATGAAGGATCTCGCTGCTTATATCCATTCAATCGGCGCAGCGAAGTAAGGACAGTGGTGTCGTTTGGGGCGGTCGAGAATGAGGACGGCTTTTTTAATCAATCTGAAGATTGACAGCCGATCAAACGGCGCGTTTTCTCGCAACTTTCACTTTTCGCTCAGGTGGTGAAACGGTAGACACGCCACGTTCAGGTCGTGGTGCTCGCAAGGGCGTGAGGGTTCAAATCCCTCCCTGAGTATAATATCATAAAAACCCCTTAGGTCTCTTAGAAAGTGGCTTGAGGGGTTTTTTAATGTTCGCAGGGTTTGGTTTGACTATCACGTAAACTATCATTTATTTTATTCAGCCATGAAGGGTTCCGAATACACCATTGCCACCGTTAAGAATAAGAAGGGTTCGACTTCATTTCGTATATATCTCGGTCAAGTTGACGGAAAACGGAAATATCGCCAGTTCTCGGACTTCAAAGTGGCTCAAACCCTTCTCAAAAAGCTAAATCGTGAGCTTGAATTGAAGAGGGTGGGGTATGATAGGGAGTTTGCTCAGATGTTGGATCGAAAGGCTGAGATCGCCTATGCTTTGGAAGAATCTGATAAAATGGGAGTTTCATTGAACGATCTAGTGAAGTTCTACCAACGACATGGTAACGTGACATCCAAACCGCTGACCATTAAAGAAGCTATCGAACGGTTTAAGGAGGTTTTGAAAAGGGAAGGAGCCTCGAAGGATTACATCAAGCCACTGATGTCGAATCTTGGTAACTTCCAACGGTGGATTACAGAAGATACATTAATCAATGAAATCACTAAGTCGGATATTGAAAAATATGTGTTCGTTTACCGTAAGGATGCTGCTGCTAGAACTAAGAAGAACTCAATCAATAATCTCAGTGTCTTTTTCAATCGAATGATAAAGGGTAAGCGTCCGAGGGACGGCCACGTTTTTCTTATAGACAACTATCAATGTTGATCGATTTCGATCAGATTCTATCGATTTGGATCGAGTTCTATAGAGCTTCTTTCCAATTGGATGGAAGTAGCGGATCGAGATCATCTTGGTTGCTCATCGTGGGCAATCGATGCAGCAGATCGGTCATGTATGCGAGCGGATCAATGCCATGTCGTTCGCATGATACGATGATCGAGTAAATAATGGCAGAGCGCTGTCCGGCATCTGGGGAGCCAATGAAGAGGAAGTTCTTTTTGCCGACTGCTGAGGGGCGTATGGCATTTTCGATTAGATTGTTATCGAGCCGGACTTGTCCGTGTCGACGGATTCGTAGCAAGGCCGTCCATTGTCCGAGTAGATACTTGCAGGCTTTTCCGAGTTTGGATGTAGGGCGTGCTCTTAGGTGGAGTAGTTGCACGACTTTTTTGATTCGGCTCAAAACTCCAGAGCTTTGCGCGAGGCGTCGTATGGCTCGAAGCTTCGGGCTATAGCGCTTATCATCGTATTGGTGCTCGTCTCGATATAGGTGTCCGATCAAGCCGAGCACCATGCGCACAGCTTGTGGCGATTCCTTTTCAGCCTCGACGAACTTGCGCCGCGCATGCGCCCAGCAGGCAACACGCACGACCTTTTCATTCTTCTTAGCAAAGCGTTCATACGCACCATAGCCGTCGGACTGCAGAACGCCTTTAAACCCGTCCAGCAGGCTAGTTGCTTCATCGTATCCACGACCAAGGCGCCAGTCGAAGACAACATCGCTTCCTGGTCTGCCGATTACCCACAGATATCCTTGGGTTGTTTTGCCTTTCTTCTGATCTGGATCCATGAAGCGCACTGGTGTTTCGTCCGCTTGCAAATAGTCCCCTTCAAGCAGCTTGGTTCGCATGCGACCATAAATCGGATTGAACCAATCCGCGACCGCTTCAATCCAGTCAGCCATCGTCTTTCGCGAGAGCTGAGCGCCCCAATGCGCAGACATCTTCTCCTGTCGGTAGAGCGGGATGTGGTAAAGATATTTGCCCAGTGCAATATATGCGAGCAGCTCTGCGGAGGCGTAGCTGTTGTCGATGGGGCGCTTCAATGCCGGAGCAATTGTCGGTGGTCGCGAACGATCCAGTTTGTGACGGAACTTACCGCGCACGATCTCACGCTTCCATAGCTTCGGCGGCGTGATCTTCACCTCAAAGGTCACTTCTTCGCCGATTCGTTCATACGCCTCGGGATCTGATTTGACCGCATCCGGGATCAACTCGGTCGTTTCGAGAACGGGTAAGTTTTTAAAGCGCTCTGCTGGCAGGTCGCGCTTGCGCGGCTTGGCGCGTTTGTAACTGATCGTTTCTGTCTTGGGAGCCGATGCATCTGGTTGTGCGGCCTCTTCGCCGAGCTTTAGGCGCGTCTGCAGGGCATCCAGCGTCTCGCTCTTACCCGTGCCGAACAGATTGCGCTTGAACCATTCAACCTGGGCGCGCAGGTCGACGACTTCATCACGAAGGGCGTTTCGCTCCGCCTCCGTCTCTGTCAATCGTTCCATTAATTGCGCCGCTGCCATAATGGCGCGTATCGATAAAACAGATACAGATATGAGCAAACATTTTATCGCTCATACCATGCTTTTTTACAGCCCTGCTTCAGATCGATACCTTCCAGCAACATCCCCAAAGACTGTGGGTTGAGCGAGAGCTTGCTCGTATCACTACCTTTGGGCCATGTGAAGCAACCCTTCTCCAGACGCTTGGCGAATACCCATACGCCACTGCCGTCCCAGTAAAGGATTTTGATTCGATCACGCCGCTTGTTCGCAAAAACAAACAAGGCACCACTAAACGGATCCTCCTTAAGGCGCTCACTCGCCTCAACCCAGAGCCCGTTAAAACTCTTGCGCATGTCTACGGGGCCAACTGCGAGGTAGACCTTTGTCTGATGTGGAAAGCTAAACATCAATTATGCCCTCAAAAAACCAATCAGATCAGCCAGCTCACGGGCCTGCGTCCCGCGTAGAACAGTCCCGTCAGTCAAGGTCACCTCTAGATTTGCGCTCGGCGAATCAGGGGTGCTGTTCAAGCTCAGCTCATGAAACTTTGGCTCCGGCAGCTCTGGTTCACTTAAATTGCCGCCGTTCTTGCGACGACGCCCCAGCCATGCCACAAGTGTTCCAAACCGCAGACCTTCGCGAGCGCAGAAAGCAGCCTGAGTTAACCCGCTACTATCGTAGCGATCTAAAATGGAGGACCACTCTGCCGTCCCACGAATGCGACGACCTTGACGGTCGGACTTGCCCGATTCCACACATACCTCTGCTTCGATTGATTCCATCCACACACAATAGCATGGAAAATCTAGCTGTATAGGAGGTCGTCCGTCAGACGCTTACAACCAAACGGGAAACCTACGGAATCTACTAAAACACCCAACCAGGCAGTAGTGGACAATTCCGTTCGTGCCTCACTCCATGCCACACTTTGACGTTCGCTAAAATAATGAAATCATTGATTGCAGAATATCTCCTCTATGGAGATCTCGAGAAAAGCAAAATCGAAGGCATCGCTGGTGCAATGATTGACAGAAAAGCGGGACGCCTAGCCGACCTAACCTACGAAGAGGACATACCTCTAGGAATTGTGCCTAAAAGTCGCATAATAAAAATGAGCCAGAAGAAGTATGTTGATGAGTTTTTCGACACTGGCTCGATTCAGCTAGGAAACTTCGAATATTACAATCAATACGAGCACGAAGAGATCGGAGATATAACAGAAGGCAGTTTTGTCCTCGTAGGCCGTTGCCCTGGGAAAACTGGCTTCACCAGCATTGCTGGCGGATTCAACTATCATGTTTTCTGTGCTTATGAAGGTGAACCAGATCCAGAATGTATCGCCAAATTCAACTATGACTCGTATTTTGAAATAAAGGACGTAAAGGGGTTTTCAGACGCCATATCTAAAGCGCTCGCGTCCTCTGATGCAAAATACGCATCTTGTATTTACCGAAAAGATAAAGCTCTTGTAGGTTCCGTCCCGCCTGACTTCCCTTTTATGAGCATTTCCCCTCGGCAGTTGGAATTTTTCTCCGAAGCCAAGTATTTCCTGAAACCCGATAGATTTTCCCATCAACAAGAATTTCGCTTTATTTGGGATGCAGTGAAAGACCTCACTTCACCAATTACAATCAAGTGCCCAGAAGCTATTCAATATTGCGAAAGGCCATAGAGCGAACCAGTCCGACGAGGCAATAGATTTCGCTGGCGCTCATCTATTCCTCTCGTCTACGTTAGCAAATGAAATTGATCCTCACCAGTATCGCATTATTCATCGCGGCAATCAGCACCACAGCATGGGCGAGCGACAAAGAAGAAGTAATGGAAGCCCTAGGAGTTCTAGAACCTGAACGCGAATCGAAGATCACTGCTGTAGATTTGAATGACTCACCCGAAGGAATCGAGCTTTACAGTAATTTTGTCGCCTATTTTGAGTCCAAAGAAGAGCCAGTGGAGTTCCACGATGTAACAAAACTGTATCCCTCAACGATACTTTACGAAGGCGAATTACTGAGGAAATACTTTCGTGAATTAATTAGTGAAAGAACAGAAAAAAAGCATTTTCTGCGGATGTTGTCCAAGTGGAAAACTCAAGGATTAATTAGCCTGTTCTTTAAGGTAAACTTAATCGAAGAATGGAATGATTCAGGAAACAATCATATAAGCCTTGTAGAGTTACAGCAGGACTTGATCTACGCGGTCGAAGGAGAAAGGCATTTCTTCCTGAATATACCTGATTCAACTGTGGCAAAAGAGAACGCGGAACTGCTATCTCTGTTGAAAAGTCATCGCCTAGACACTGTGCTTTATGATGAGATGTTAGCTTACTTGAAATCATCCGACTATCGGTCTGCTCGGAATTTAGCGGAACAATCTGAAAATAGAATCAAAGAAATGGATGCACTGAATCAGCTCATGTATAGGATCATGTGGCCAGCATGGGGCGTATTCCTCGAAAGAATCGAGGGTGCTAACCAGTCGGGAGATGGACAATAGATTCCGCTGGCGCTCATCTATTCCTCCTCTCCACGTTCACAAAAACGAAATTGACATTTTAGCGTTTTAACGTTTTAGTGCCTAAATGAAACGAGCAACCGTATATTTTGAGGAAGACCTACACAAGGCGTTAAAGATGAAGTCGGCTGAGATATCCTCCCCAGTCTCAGATC
>CAJQOS010000038.1 GCA_905479975.1 uncultured Puniceicoccaceae bacterium
GTCGCCGGTGGAAACATAGCCATCTGCTTCGAGCGGATGCCTGGGGAGGTGATGCTCGTCGATGTAGGCATTTACTTGCTCATCATCCCAATCAATGATGGGAAAGAGTTTCAGGCGTTCGCCTTGTCGCTCTATAATCGGCCGTTCGGCTCGTGTGTCTGATTGCTTGCGCCTCAGGCCTGAGAGCCAGATCCGTGGATTGAATGCTTCGAGCGCTTGGCGCATGGGGGCGAGCTTATTGCGCTCAAGGTAGTCATCCATTTCGTCTGGGCCTTGTTCCCATCGGCGCCCATAGAGCGCTTCTTGGTGGGCTGGAGTGATGGTGGGGGTGTAGCAATGCACGTTCAATTCTAGTCGCTCGGTGAGTTGCTGTGCATAGCGGTAGGTTTCCGCGAATAAATAACCGGTGTCGATGAATATGATGGGTATCTTCGGCAGGATTTGGGTGACTAGGTGCAGGGTAACTGCTGAGTGTATTCCGAAACTGGACGTGGCAATCATGCTGCCCCCAAGGCGATCTAGAGCCCATTGTAGTCGCTGAGTAGAAGGTAGTTGATCCAGTTCTTGATTCCACTTGTCGAGTTGACCGTCCGATGGTGGATGAGTGGTGAGGTCTGAGTGGTTTTCTGTCACAGTGAAGGCTTGTTATTACCGCGAGTCTGCTACATTTATTTTTTGTATCAACACTTCAAATTGATCTTCTTGAGTTTATTGGTTTTGCTCTGGCTGTTACGTTCTTTTACTGTGTTATTAGCGTAGATTTTTATGGGAAAAACGATCATTTTAACGGGCACGTTTTGTCATGTAAATAAAGGCGATGCTGCCATGCAGTCGACTATGGCCGGTTTGTTGGAGCAGCGGTATGAGGGGAGTGAAGTCGTGATCAGTGCGCCTTTCCCGGATGAGGATCGTCAATTTTATGCTCCGCGGCAGGTGATTCGTTGTCATCGTCGTCGTTTGATTTATAGTGCGTTTCAGTGCTTGAGTGGTTGGTTGTGGAAGAAGACCGGGCGTAGTGCTTGGTTATTAGATGAAGAGATGCGGCAGTATGCGAAGGCGAATCTGATTGTTGATTTAAGCGGAGATATGTTGACTGAGGATTATGGTCCGCATGTCGCGATGTCGCATTTTTATCCCATTTTGTTGGCTAATGCGATGGGCAAGCGCGTGTTCCTATGTGCACAGTCCATTGGCCCCTTTAATTGGACACGAAAGTTGGCTAGTTATATTCTGAATCATGCGGGCGCGGTGACGGTTCGGGATCAAGTGACATTAGACTATTTACAGTCGATTGGGGTGACACCGCGCAGACTCGGTTTAACGGCAGATTTGGCCTTCTTGATGGAGCCTGTGGACGTTGCCATTGGGCGAGATCGTTTATTGCAGTTAATTGGCGAGGACTCTGCCGGTCCACTGCTGGGTGTGTCGCTTAGTTTTTTAATCGAGAAGCATTACCGTAAAAAATGCCCTGTGGCGCATCAAGAGTCATTTGTGGAGTTAATGGCTCGTTCGTTGGATGCTTGGGTGGAGCGCTATCAAGGACTTGTAGTTTTTTTCGCGCATGTGACAGGTCCTGGCGCATTGAAGGATGATCGAGAGGCTTGCCGGAGTGTGGCACAGCAAATGAAGCATCCTGCTTTTGTGTTGGAGGAGGATTTGAGCCCTGCGGCGATCAAGGGAACCATCAGGCACTGCGATTTGTTCTTCGGTGCGCGCATGCATGCGAACATTGCTGCGTTGAGTAGTTTTGTGCCAACCATCGCGATCTCTTATAGTCATAAGACTCCAGGCATTATGAATCAGCTGGGAT
Source organism: uncultured Puniceicoccaceae bacterium (assembly GCA_905479975.1). Classification (GTDB taxonomy): domain Bacteria; phylum Verrucomicrobiota; class Verrucomicrobiia; order Opitutales; family Coraliomargaritaceae; genus Lentimonas. Next base: position 1,811 of record CAJQOS010000038.1, read on the forward strand.
GTGGTGAGTTTGTATTACCGATCGAGGCGTTGAGTAAAGATCTCATTTTGCGGACTTTTGAGCGCTTATACCAGACCCGAGAAGAAGTTCGTGGGCGTTTACACCTTCGAATGCCAGAGATCAGGGCTTTGAGTGAGGAGAACTTAACTCGAGCCGATGAGTTGCTTACTTCGGTTGATTGATTCGAGTGAAACGGGAGTAGGTCAGCAGTAGGGATAGTCCGTGAGTCGTTAGGCTGTCAGAGGCAATGTAACGTCGGTGTAGTTCTTCCGGTATTTTTTTTCTCAAGAGCGCATCGCGGAACGTCGCGTTAATTGTAAAGGGGAGATCTTTTAGGTATTCCTGATTCTTAGTTTTCAAATCATTCTTGAGCCAGTCGTCGATGGGTGCATCGACTGCTGCAATTTTCTTCTGATAGATCGCTGCGGTTGGTAGCAATTTATTGATTTCGGCCATACGCATTAGGATGTATTTGCCCGTTTCTTTAGATTTCGTATTTTCTTTAGGGCGGCACAGTTCATCTGGTAGATGGAGTGCCAGTGCCTTTAATCCCGGGTGCAGATAGGGGGCTTGAATGACGACACTGGAGCTGTCGGAGCTGCCGATTATTTTCGAGCGATTGGGCGAGAGGAACCCTTTGCCTCCGTAAGCAATACGATCTGCCGATTTTCCGGCGAGTGGAGCTGCGATCTTTTTGAGCAGTGTTTCGTCGTCTTCGACTGCCGCGCGGTAATGTGGGTGTCTCATGTGGCGCACCGAATTTTTATCAAAAATGCGCATGGTTAGGAACCCTCTTTCGGGCATGTCTCGCCCCAAGGTGCGCAGCAGGTGCATCGCTACGGTGTAAGGGCGTCCTGTTAAATTTTCCAACCAAGCGACGTCGCATACTTTAGTGATTGCTTGAATCAGGCCGTTGGGCCAGCGACCCAGGTGTTTGAATAGTTGACTGGTCTTGTGGACGCGAGGGTAGCCGAGGAAGGCGGCGTCGCAGCCGTCCCCAGAGTAAACGTGGCGAATCCCGTCCTTGCGAATCTGTCGGCAGACTTCTTCAGTTTGGATGACGTAGTTGAGCCAGTTCGTCGGTGCATTAAAATAGAGATCAAACTCTTTCAGTCCTCGTTTGATGGTATCCGCATTGATTGGAATCCAGTGGTGCTTGCATCCGAGATGTTTGGCTACGGTATCGGTATGTGCCTGATTGTAGCTGGCGTCGTCGTAGTGGAAGGAATAGGTGTGAACTTCTTTGCCGGTTTTCGCTAGGTAGGCGGCAACGAGGGCAGAGTCGAAGCCTCCCAGTAGCACGCCGACTTTTTGATCGGGGCTTAGTTGGTCTCGAATTGCTTCGTCGAAGGCTTGGTCGAGCAGCTTTATGATGGCAGCTTCGCTCATTGATTCGAAGTTTAGCTGTGTCAGTTTTTCAGCCCAAGGGTTGTGGTGCTCGGTTTTACGGAGTGTGACCGAATTGTTTTGTGCGATGAGAACGTGTCCCGTCGGGATTTGTTTGATGCCTTCGTATGCGGTGTGATTGAAGGGAAAGAAGCCATGGGAGAGGAAGAAGTTTTGATAGGTTTCATCCGGTTTTATGTGTGGTGCGCAACTGTCAGCGAGCGTTCCGAGGTTGGTGGCGTAGGCCAGTTGGCCGGTGTTTTCGGTATAGTAGGCACTGCGCAGTCCATTTGAGTCCGGCAAAATCAGTAAGGATTTATTTCGCGGGTCAGTCAGGGCGATTAGGAATTGTCCTTCCAGTTGTGACAGGTCATGAATCCCTCCGTCGAGATAGGCCTGTAGTGCGATTTTGGCATCTGCATCGGCAGTTGAGGCCAGCCCGCGTTTTGAGAGATTGATGATCCCCAATATCGTGAGTGAAACTCCGCTGGAGGTATCGACTGCTTGGCCGATGGGATCGTCATCGGCCGTTTTTGAGTATCCGCCGATTGAATCGCCGTTTTGCCAGGCCGTTTGTGGGCTGATGTCGAAGCGAGCACTTACGGCTTGAGCGAGTCGTGCGTATTGTTCGGGGGATTGTGCGCCAAATAGTAGGTTCATTCCTGTGGTGGGTGTAGGACGTTTATTGCTCCATTCCAGAGGATGGATTCCAAATTAGCAGACATGCGCTCATCGTGAGTAAGGCGATGTAAGAGGCGAAGCGATAGATCAGAGCTGCGAGAACCGCGCCACCTAGAGATAATCCAAAGCCGGTGCCCATGATGCCGACGATGCTTTCTATAATCCCAAGATTGCCCGGAGTGATAGAGATGGTGTTGCTCGCTTTTACGAGGATGGAGGTGGAGAATGCTTTGGGCCATGGTATCCATGCTTCGACCATAGCAAAGCACAGCCATAAACGTGTGCCGTGCAGGAGTGTATTCGTGAGTGCCCAGCTGCCAAAATGTAGCAATAGTCGTGGTTTGTTGATTAGCGTTATCGCTATTGCCAACGATTCGGTTGTCATGTCTTTGATTCTACGTGGCAGGAGGGGGATTTTTTCCAGAAAGCGTGTTTTGGATAATGTAGGCAGGATTCGTGCCGCAGTGATACTGCATAGGCAGGCGACTACGAAGCATGAAATAAGTTGTGTCCGTTCGTGGGAAGGTGGAATGAAGAGCAGGGAAAGTGCTGCGGCAAAGGATGCCAGCGTGAGATCGAGCCACAAGCAGACGGTCATGCTGGAGGTGTAGCGAGTATAGCTGAAGCCGGTGTCGGTTTTTAAGGCCACCGCACGATACACGGTGCCTCCTTGCGGGCTGATGAGGTTGAGGCTGCGGCTGATGATAAAGGCGCGGATTACTTTTCGGGTATTTAGGCGGGAATCACAGTGTTGCACGATTGTGCAGTAGCCCTTCGCCGCAGCGACATTTGCGAGTGCTGAAAGTAAGATGATCCAACTGAAGTAATTCCATTTGAGTTGGTCGGATGTCGGAAGTCGCTCCGGATGGCGTGCGAAATAGAGTCCGCTGCCGATCAGTAATGCGATAAACACGAAGACTCTAATCCACGTGTTTCGCTTACATTCGGGTTTGGTATTTGTGACGGGCGGAGGCATGCCAGCATTCGGATTAGAGGCGGTCTTGAGTCGTCCTGTGAGAGCTTCTTTTTCGGCGTGCATAGAAATTTATCAGTTCACCGATGAGCCCAGTGGAAATGAGTTGAACTCCCAATAGTAGTAATAAGATTCCGAGGAAGAAGAGCGGGCGGTTGCCTATGAATGCGCTGAAGAAAATTTTCTGTAGAGATAATCCCGCGAGAATGCAGAATCCGATGATTCCGCTGAGTAGCCCAAATCCGCCGAAGAAATGCCCCGGCCGTTTCAGGTAGCGCGTCAGGACGATAACCGTCATTAAGTCTAGGCCGCCTTTGATCAGGCGATTCCAACCGTATTTGGAGACCCCGTGCGTACGTCGGTGGTGCTCGACAGGGACTTCCGCGATGGTGAAGCCATCGGCTGCTAGCAGGACGGGAACATAGCGATGGAGCTCGCCGTAGAGGTCGAGGCTTTTGATCGCGTCGGCGCGATAGGCCTTGAAGCCGCAGTTGAAGTCGTGGATCTTGACGCCCGAGGCCGCGGCTGTGGCCCAATTGAAGACTTTGGAAGGGAGTGTTTTGCCGAGTGGATCCTTGCGCAGTTGTTTCCATCCGGAAACACAGTCGTAGCCCTCCTCTAGCTTTTCGAGGAGGTTCGGGATCTCGGAGGGTTCGTCTTGGAGATCGGCGTCCATGGTGACGACGATTTTCCCTTTGATTTCGGCAAATCCAGCAGACAGCGCTGCGGCCTTCCCTTGATTACGCCGAAAGCGTAACGCCGATACGGTGTTCGGATGCGCTGCTTTGAGCTTGGAAAGTTTTTGCCAAGAGTCATCCGTGCTGCCGTCATCGATGAAAATGACCTCGAAGGCGCCTAGCGTTTGTGCCTCGACGACGGATTGGATTTGCTCAAACAGTGGAATGAGCGTGGCTTCCTCGTTGTAGAGGGGAATGACGACAGAGAGTTGGATTGTGCTAGGCATGCGTGAGGTGACTCTGTGTATGATTCGTTTTGTGGGTGTTTAGGCAAGCAGACTTTCCCAGCCTATTTGCTTCGAATAAGGGTTGAGCTTTGAGGACTGGTTCGGTTTGTATGGAGGGGTCATGCAGCTTTCCATTGTCATCCCCATTTATAACGAGAGAAGCACCCTACAGGAAATTGTTGGGCGTGTGCGCGCTGTGGAAGCGATGGATGTGAAGGAGATCATCTTAGTCGATGATTGCTCGACGGACGGGACGCGTGACTTGTTAGAAGCAGAATTTACCGAGCCCGTGTTCAAGAAGCTCTACCATGAGGTGAATCAGGGCAAGGGAGCTGCGCTACGCACGGGGTTTGCGGCTGCGACGGGCGATGTGGTCGCGGTGCAGGATGCGGATTTGGAGTATGATCCGGCGGAACTTCCAGGGTTGATTCAGCCGATTATAAAAGATCAGGCTGATGTGGTCTTTGGCTCACGCTTCATTGGCGGGGGGCCGCACCGTGTGGTCTTTTTCTGGCACATGATGGGCAATAAATTTCTGACCTTGCTCAGTAATATGATGACGAACCTGAATCTGAGCGATATGGAGTGCTGCTATAAGCTCTTTCGCCGTGAGATCTTGCAGCAGATTACCATCGAGGAAAATCGCTTTGGCGTGGAGCCGGAACTCACTGCGAAGGTATCCAAACTCGGCGTGCGCATTTATGAAGTCGGTATTTCCTACTATGGCCGTACGTATGAGGAAGGAAAAAAGATCGGCTGGCGCGATGGTGTGCGAGCGATCTATGCGATCTTGAAATATGGGTTATTTCGTTAGGGGTGGTTGTTGCACGTTGGATGATGCACGTGCTGCCAGGGAGCGTCATACTCAACACGGCGTGCAAATCACACGCACCCGATTTTACCGCGTAAAGGACTTTGTCCTGCGCGGCAGGCTGACGGAGGCTATGATAAAGGGGCTCAGGCTCGGTGAATGGACAGGAATCGCTTCTATGGGGCTCGAGCAACTTTTAACAAGTAACTACTAACTGTCAGCTTGGCTCAAAATCCGTTTCCATAATGAATGCCTCTTGTCGTGCGTTGCCCTTTTCGCAAGGGAGCGACGCTTCGTTGTAGACGATCAAAGCGTCGCCAAATATCTGCAGCAGGCGTTGATTTTGACATCGGTGCGCGTTTGTTGCGTCCACGGACGACTTTCATCGTCAACGTTCAACTCCCCACCCGCGGCTTGACTTAGCTAACTTTTTGGTCATAGTTAGCTAACCATGGATGTGACTGTATTGAAGGCTAAAAGCAACCTTTCAGCTTTGTTGCGCAAGGCAGAAGCGGGGGAACCTGTGTATATCCGTCGGGGCAGGAAGGGGGCGCGGTTTCGCATCGTCCCTGAGCGGGCATTGCCCAAGCGTACTTTAGCGGCTGATCCGCAATGGCAGGGGCAGGTTGCCTACGAGGACGAGGCGATTTGGGAATCAGAGTGGAGCGATGACCAGTGATTTCGCATGTGTTAGATACCTGTGCCTTCTTGGACCTGACTACGGAGCGGTGGTCGGCCCCAGATGCGTGTGAGGCTTTGCAGCAGGCCGAGCGTCCTGTATTGCTGGCGGTTTCTGTGTGGGAGATTGCGCGTAAGTGCCGGGTTGGAAAGTTACGTCTGCCCTGTGGTTTATCAGAGGTGCATGCCTTTATTTTAAAGGTTTGCCAACACCACCAGATTGAACTGTTGGCCTTGGATAGCGAAATTTGTCACGGCGCGGAGTTGCTCGATCCCTTCCATGAAGACCCGTTTGATCGCATGATCTTAGCGCTCGCTTTGAAATGGGAGGTGCCTGTGTTTACCACCGACCGTCAATTTGAAAAATACCCGGTGGTTGTGATTCGCCAGTGGTGACTGGGGTGAGTGTTGCTTGTTGAACGTTGCTTGTTGAACGTTGCTTGTTCTTGGGTAGGTGGGAAAGCGACAGGAGTGTCGCTTCTACGGGGCTCTAGCAACCGAGCAACCAACAACGTCCAACCCCCAACCTCACCCTTCGTCGGTGTTTAGAGAGATTTTTAGGGACAGGCTATAAGAAATCGCCGGCTATAAGAAATCGCCACGAGAGATTTTTAGGGACAGGCCATAAGAAATCGCCACGAGAGATTTTTAGGGACAGGCCATAAGAAATCGCCAAGGACAATATGGGTGTCGCAGAGCCTGCCCTTGTTAGAGGAGTTCGATATCCTCGATTGCCTCAAGCTCTGTGATCAATTGGTGAATTTGATTGCTTGCAAGACCCCAGACCAATGTGTCTTCCAGGTGGTCATATGCATGAGCTACGACATTGCGAAAGTCGATGATGCCTCGGCAGTTTGTGATCACATTTAAATCGTTAGGCGGGAGATTTTTAGGGACAGGCTATCAGAAATCTCTTGTGAGCGAGTTATGCGATGCAGTCCAGAAGTGTTGACTGTAGGATTTGGGTGATTGCTTGTTGGTCACTTTGTGTCGCCGTGCCTAAGCGGCGGAGGATCAATCGCTCATCGAGTGTAAACAGTTTGGCGCGAACGATTGAGGCGTGCGGCAGGCCTGCGCGTGCCCATTCTTTGAGTGGGACGTCGTTGAACCAATTTGAGCGGGTGGCTGTGGTGATCATACTGAGAATGAGGTGTCCCGTGCGTACTTGATACTCGGTTGAAGATAGTATGAGTGCCGGGCGCCGTTTATTGCTGCCACGATCCGTGAACGGGAAGGGCACGACCACGACATCGAAAGGCTTATAAGTTGCCATATGCGACCTCGTCTTCATCTGCCAGCCATTCGGTGGCTAAGTTGCTTTCTTGAGACTGCATGAACTCGATGTCGATTGGTTCGGCGCGGGTGATTTCAACACGACCCTCCACGACTTTAAAGGCGATGCGGTCGCCGCTTTCCAAGTGCAGTTGCTTGCGGATTGCACTGGGAATGGTGGCCTGCCCTTTGCTTGTCAGTCTGGAAACTTTGGTCAGCATACCATTGAGTGTGCGCATTGAAGTAAAGATGTAAAGGAGGTATTACTTTCTGGTGGGGAGGTGAGTGGGTTGTTTGTTGGACGTTGGACGTTGCTGGTTGCTGGTTGGACGTTGTTCTTGGGTGGGTGGGAAAGCGACAGGAGTGTCGCTTCTACGGGGCGTCATACTCAACACGGCGTGCAAATCACACGCACCCGATTTTACCGCGTAAAGGACTTTGTCCTACGCGGCAGGCCGACGGAGGACACGATGACGGGGCTCAGGCTCAGTGGATGGACAGGAATCGCTTCTATGGGGTTCGAACAACTTTTAACAAGTAACCACTAACTGTCAGCTTGGCTTAAAATCCGCTTTAGGTAGAGGCGATCGATGGCGTCTTTTTCGCGGACGGTTTGCTTTGTTTCCAGCAGCAGCTCAGGTGTGGCAAAGGGGATACGAACACCTTCAAATTCTTTCCATACAACACGATCCTGTGCTGTTTGAAAATCAATGCCGCATGCGGCGCCCATTAAATCGACCACGACTTCATCGGCGACACGTACAACGCCATACTCTTCAATGTCTGAATCGCGAACCTCGCGAACGGCATTATCAGGTAGGATGGATAGTGCTTGTCGGAGCTTTTGTATATTCTCAACCGCTCGGTCAACTAAGAGGTCAATGTCTTCGGTGCCTCGATTGAATCCATGTGCCACCATGGCCATGCCTCCAATTACAATATAAGAGGCGTTTGCGGCATTTAGGGCCGCACAAATTTTTAGCAAGTCTCCGGATTCTGGATCTCTTGGCTCAAGATCCGTTTCCATAGTGAATGCCTCTTGTCGTGCGCTGTCCTTTTCGCAAGGGAGCAACGCTTCGTTGTAGGCGATCAAAGCGCCGCCAAATATTAGCAGCAGCTGTTGATTGTGACATCGGTTCGTGCGTATTACGTCCACGGACGACTTTCATCGTCAACGTTGGCTCAGTGTTTTTCATTTGTATATAATTAACTGCAGGCGATGACAGTTCAAGCATGATATGGCGGATGGTGGAAAGGATTGCTTGTTGGACGTTGCTTGTTGGACGGTGTTCTAGGGTGGGTGGTGCGATTTTTAGGGGCAGGCTATAAGAAATCCCGACCTTGGGTTGTTGGGGCTGGAAATCGCACCGACGGCAATTGGCCGTCTGTGGAAGATGTTGAGCCATCATCATGGGCAGAATTTAAATAACGCGGAGCTTTCACGGTCGCTGGGGATCACGGCGCCCACGGCGAAGCGCTATGTGGATATATTGACGGGTGCGTTCATGGTGCGGCAGTTACAGCCTTGGTTTGAAAATATTAACAAGCGACAGGAGTGTCGCTTCTAACCGAGCAACTAACAACGAGCAACCAACAACGTCCAACCCTCAACCTCCCCCTTCGTCGGTGCTCAGGAATTCGACTAGGCGTGCCGCCGTCTTGGGGCCGATGCCTTCGACCTGGCAGATACTCTTGGCGCTGGCGGCGCGGAGTTTTTCGATGGAGCCGAAGTGTTGCAGCAGGGCTTGGCGCTTGGCGGGACCGAGGCCTTTGAAGTCGTCGAGAATGGATTCGCGCAGTTTCTTGCTGCGTAGCTCGGCGTTGAAGCTGTTGGCAAAGTGGTGTGCTTCGTCGCGTATGTGCTGGAGCATCCGCAAGCCGGGATCGTGGTGCGAAAGGTTGAGCGGCTCGCGGCCGTCGCTGAAGATGATGGTCTCGTTCTTTTTCGCGAGGCCGACGAGGGCGGGCGGTTCGAGCCCCTGCCCGAGGAAGGCTTTCAATGCTGAGGTGACTTGGCCTGCCCCGCCGTCAATGATGACGAGGTCGGGGAAGGGCTTCTCCTCGTCGTGCAGGCGGCGGTAGCGGCGGCCGACGACTTCTTCCATCGCACGGAAGTCGTCGTTGCCGATAAAGGATTTGATCTTGAAGCGGCGGTAGTTCTTGCGGTCGGGCTTGCCGTCTTTGAACGCGACCATGGAGGCGACGCAGAAGCTGCCGGAAATGTGTGAAATATCAAAGCACTCCATGCGCTCGGGGAGTGTCGGCAGGGCGAGGTCGGCCTGGAGCTGCTTGAGTGTGTCGGCCTTAGGGGTGGGGTCGTGGAGCGGGCGCTCGAATTTACGCGTGCGCACGCTGGTTTGCTCGAGCGCGGTGATGCGGTCGCGTAGTTGGGCGGCTTTTTCGTAGTCGCGTGCTTCGGCGGCGGTCTGCATTTGCACCTTCAGGTCGGCGAGCCATTCGCGGGTTTGGCCATCGAGAAAGGCGCAGGCGGCGTCCACGCGTTCGAGGTAGTCGGCTTGGCTGAGTTCGTTGGGGTGTTCGTAGATTTCGGCGCGGGCGTCGTCGTAGAGCCGCCATTGCTCGTCGTCGAGCTTGAGCGGTTTGGCATCGCTGAGGAGGATGCCGAATTTGCGGCGCAGTTCGTGGAGGGTCTTGCGCAGGTGCGTGGAGTGAGCGAAGGGACCGTAGTAGCGCGATTTACTGTCGGTGCGGTTACGGGTGAGTCGGAAGCGCGGCAGGGGTTCGCGCAGGTCGACACGCACGAGGAGGAAGCGCTTGTCGTCGGTAAAATCGGTGTTGTAGCGCGGCTTGTATTTTTTGATGAGCTGCCCTTCGAGCAGCAGCGCTTCGGCCTCGGATTTGACGATGATCAGGTCGAAGTCGTAGATCAGGTCGATCATGGCGCGCACTTTAGGCTGCGAGACCATGGTCTTGCGCGAGGCTTGAAAGTAGGTCGAGACACGCTTCTTCAGATCCTTGGCTTTGCCGACATAGATGGTCTGCCCGAGGCGATCTTTCATCAGATAAACGCCTGGCTTGTGTGGCAGGCGTCTGACTTTTTCTTTGATGTTAATTTTGTCTGACTCTGGCATTTGTGACAATTTGATGTAGTGTCGTTCTGTTAAGCAGTGTTGTTCGATTTCCAACAACTCTCAACTCACAACTCATGCCTAAACCACTTTCAGTCGAAGTCATTAATTTGGGAGACGAGCTTCTCGTCGGTATCCGTGAGAATACACATCTCACCTATTTGGGCGAGCAGTTGGCGCATCATGGTGTCTCGATTACCCGCAGTCGGGTGCTGATGGACGATGTCGCTGAGATCCGTCGCGGGTTTCTGGAGGCCTGGGAATGCTCGGATCTGGTGATCACGACGGGGGGGCTGGGGCCGACGGCGGATGATTTGACGCGCGAGACGATTGCGCAGGTGTTGGGCGTGGAGCTGATCTTTGATCCCGACGTTGAGGCGACGATTAAGGATCGCTTTGCAGTATTGGAGCGTGAGATGGGGGCGCATCATTTAAAGCAGTGTCATCGTTTTAAGGGTGGTGCGGCCTTGCATAATGAACGCGGCACGGCTCCAGGGATTTTTTATACACAAAGTGGCAAGACCTTGATCATGTTACCGGGGCCGACGCATGAGTTGGAGTCGATGTTTGAAAAGCAGGTGCTGCCGCGATTGCGGGAGTCTGGGCTGATCGGTGATGCCGACGCATATGTGCAGGTGCGCACTTGTGGCGTGGGCGAATCGACTGTCGAGCAAAGGATGCAGCCGATCATCCAGCCGCACTTGGGCTTGATCGTCGCGTATTGCGTGCATTACGGGATGGTGGATGTGCGGCTGAGTTGCCGTGATGGTTCGCTCTCGCTGGAGCAGTTGAAGTTGATTGCGCAGGAGGCGCGCAAGGTGTTTGGCGAGGATTTCGTATGCTTTGGCAATTGTTCACTCGCGAAGGTGGTGTATCACGAACTGCGGGCCTTGGATCGCACGGTGGCGCTTGCGGAATCTTGCACGGGAGGCTCTGTGGGTGATGCGTTTACCAATGTGTTTGGCGCATCGAGCGTCTTTGCCGGCGGAGTGGTCTGCTATACGAACGATGTGAAGGTGGCATTGCTTGGGGTGCCGGAAGCGTTGCTGGAGCAACATGGTGCGGTGAGCCCCGAATGTGCAGTGGCCATGGCGTCGGGTGCGGCGGAGCGACTGTCGGCGGATTATGGACTGAGTGTGACTGGATTTGCAGGGCCAGATGGTGGCAACGAGGCGAACCCAGTCGGCACGATTCATTTTGGTTATCACTCGCCTGTGGGCGTGTGGTGTAAGACGGTGCATTATACCGGTGGTCGGCTCGATGTGAAGGCACGTGCTGTGCAGACTGCGTTGGACTGGATGCGCCGCAAGTTGCGCAAGTATAAGATGGAAGAGTTCTTGAGCTGTTGTGAAGAGGGCTGAGGGATGGAACTTGAGGACTTGTAGCGGATCCGCGAAGCGGTTACGATCTTTGCTTAGGTTCTGTGGTCGTAATGAGTTCCTCATTCCGCTACGAATGAGAGGGTGCTTCTGGTGTAGCGGAATCCGCGAAGCGGTTACGATCTGGCATTGGAAAGCTGGCACTATTTCAGATTAATTAAATGTGGCTTGGACTTCCGCGTTGCGCTGCTTGGCGGAGTCGGCACATTGGTTGTTTTTCCATTAGCCTTCATTCATTTACTATTACGGCGCAGCCGTATGATCCATGCCAGCGAAAGCCTTCACATTTATCTGCGGTGACGACGATTACCTTGTTTCTGAACAAGGTAAGGAGTGGTTTGCCGAGCAGACTAAAGATATCGCCGACGACCTTTCGAAGGAAGTGGTCGATGGACGTGCGGGGAATGTCGCCGAGGTGGAGGATGCGATCAACCGCTTTACCAGCGCGGTGCAGACGCTTTCGTTGTTTGGTGATCGTAAGGTGGTGTGGCTGCAGAATGTGAATTTCATGGCCAACAGCCAAACCGGTAAAGCCCAAGGCACACTCGATTTATTGGATAATTTGAAGGCGGTCTTAGAGACGCTCGATCCGGCACAAGTAGGCGTGTTGATTACCGCGCAGCCGGTGTATAAGGTGCGTAGCTTCTATAAGTGGTGTCAGAAGAATTCGGACTTCACCGCGCTCGCTGTCGATAAAAACGCGGCGGCGATGTATGCACGCATGATTCAGGATGAGTGCGATGCGGCGGGCGCCACCATCACCCGCGATGCGGTGCAGCTCTTGATCGGCAAGGTCAACGGCAACTCGCGCCTGATCGTGGCGGAGACCCGTAAGCTGGCGACCTACGTGAGCGACAGCGGCGAGCCGATTACCGATCGCTTGGTCACGGATCTGGTGCCGAATTTTGGCGATGCGGATTTCTTCGAAGCGGCGGATGCATTTTATTCGTTGAAGCTGGATTGGACGTTGGAGGCGTTGCGGCGGCATTTCTTTACCAACAATGATTCGCGCGGCTTGCTCGGTAGCCTGCAGTCGCGCAATCGCTTGCTGATTCAGTTGCGCGTGCTGCTCGATGCCGGAGCGATTCGCCTCGGCGGGCGCGGGATCGCCAAGTCTGATCTCGAAGCGGCGGCTCGCACGTATGGGCATCATTTCGGCGAAGAGCAGGAGAAGAGTAATCTCAATGTCTTTACGCAGAACCCATGGTATTTAGGTAATCTCGCTGGCACGGCGACGAAGGTGCCGTTGAAGAAGCTGATTCAATTCCAGATCGCGTTTGCAGAGGCTTTTGAAGGCATCATCGAGCGCCCGAACGAGCAAGAAGAAGTCTGCCGCGAGTTGGCAGTGAAGTGCTTGAGCTAGCTTCTCCGTTAGGTCAGCATGCGCACGGATAAGCCTTTAAAATTGCGGAAGTCGCTGTCGAGTGTGACGATGGGGATGTCATACGCTTTGGCGAATGCGGCGAGATAGGCATCCATCCATACTTTGGGGGCGGGAGTGTTTAATTTGGCAAAGGTAGCCCAGTGGGTTTCCATGTCTGGTGGTTCACCGAGGTAAAGCACCTGTGGCATGGCGGCGAGCGTCTCCCACCGATCCCATGCGAGTGTATTCGTGATCAATTCACTCCCGTAGCATTTCTGAATCGTGGGAGTCGTGACTAGGCGAAGAAGGGCTTGCTGGGTGGCTCGGCAAAACACGACAGGTGCTTCGCTACTGGCCGTCTCGAACGCATCTTTGGCATGTGTGTGTCGTGGATGGGTGGAGAAGGCGAGCGCTAGCCACACGTTTACATCAAAGAGAACCGCTGACACGTTTTAGGTCCTCCTCGTGTTGGGCTTGCTGCTCCAGTTGTAGAAGTTGCTCGACTGACATGCTGGTCGCAGCGGCATTGGCGTCTTCGCAAACAAAAATGGGAGTGTCGAGCGTCTGTCTAAAGGGGCGTCGTCTAGGGCGCGGACTCTGAGCGTTCAGTCCGCGTTGAAAGACCTCGGCTGCCACGTCCTTAAGTTTACGCCCTTCTTGTGCGGCCCTCAGCTTCATCTCGCGAACCAAGCTTTCTGGTAAATCCAGCGTTGTTTTCATGGGAGCCAGCTTTCCAGCTTTCCAGCTTTTTGTCAATTGGGTAGTTGAAAGTGGAGATCGCAGATCTTTCCGCTTTTTTGGTCGCGTGAGTCGGGCAGAGCTGTATTTTTCTCGGTTTTCTCAAATTCAAGAAGCTATGGAAAACATACCAAATGTATTAGCGGGGCGTTACGCCTCCAACGCAATGTGCGCCGTCTGGAGCGCGGAAGGGCGCATCAAATTGGAGCGCGATTACTGGATTGCCGTGCTGCGCGCACAGAAGGAATTGGGTCTGGATATTCCTCAAGAAGCGATCGACGCCTATGAGCGTGTGAAGGGCGAGATCAACCTCGATTCGATCAACGAGCGTGAAGCCATTACTCGTCACGATGTGAAGGCGCGGATCGAAGAGTTTTGCGATCTTGCTGGCCATGAGCACATCCATAAGGGGCTGACTAGCCGTGACTTGACTGAAAATGTCGAGCAGCTGCAAATCATTCAAGCGCTCGAAATCGTCCGTAACAAAGCGGTCGCCGCGTTGCTCGCACTGGCAAATCGTGCGGAAGAGTGGAAGTCACTCGTGATTACAGCTCGCACGCATAATGTGCCGGCTCAGCCGACGACCTTCGGTAAGCGTCTCGCCATGTTTGGCGAAGATCTGCTCCTCGCAGTGCGCGAGCTCGACCGCGTCATCGACAACTATCCGGTGCGCGGCCTGAAGGGCCCCGTTGGCACTCAGATGGACTTGTTGACTCTCTTTGGTGGTGATTCTGATAAAGTCGCGTCGCTGGAAGACAGTATTCTCGATCACCTCGGTGTGGGCGCAGCGCTCGACACTGTCGGTCAGGTTTACCCGCGTGGTTTGGACTTTGAGGTCGTCTCGATCTTTGTTCGCCTCGCATCTGGGCCGTCCAGCTTTGCTAAGACACTCCGCATCATGGCTGGCCACGAGCTTGCCAGTGAAGGTTTTGCCAAGGGGCAAGTCGGTTCCTCTGCGATGCCACATAAGATGAATAGCCGTAGCTGTGAGCGTATCAATGGATTCGGAGTGATCCTCAAGGGCTATCTTACCATGGCGGGCGAACTCGCTGGTGATCAATGGAACGAGGGCGATGTCTCTTGTTCCGTGGTGCGCCGCGTCTTCCTGCCTGACAGTTTCTTTGCGATCGACGGTTTGATCGATACATTCATCACCATCATCAATCAGATGGAAGTGTATCCTGCAGTCATTGCTCAGGAGAATGAGCGTTACGGTCCATTCCTTGCGACCACCACGGTGTTGATGGAAGCAGTCAAAGCAGGTGCTGGCCGCGAAGAGGCCCACGAAGCGATCAAGGAGCACGCGGTGCAGACCGTGCGCGACTTGCGTGCTGGCACGATCACTCAGAATGATCTGGTCGCCCGCCTCGGCGCGGATTCCCGCCTCGGGCTTTCTGAAGCGCAGCTCGCCGAGATGATGGGTCGCGCTCAAGCGATGACCGGTTTGGCCGCGGTGCAGGTCGATAACTTCTGCACGACAGTGCGCGAGGAGGCTCAAAGTTTCCCAGCAGCTGCAAACTATACACCGGGCGCGATTCTTTAAGTATTGCGTTCAGTTCGGTCGAAATTACACACAACACACCTTTCAAATTAACAGAGAATAATTACCTATGTCAGAAGAACTCGAAGGAAATTGCCTCGTCGCCCAATCCGGTGGCCCAACATCCGTCATTAACGCCAGCCTCGCGGGTGTCGTTGCCGAAGCGCTCAACCACGAGTGTATCGAAG